>NZ_JBFUCP010000002.1:0-293800 GCF_056405175.1 Pedococcus sp. P1_H8 | reverse complement strand
ATCAGGCCAGCTCCTCCGACCGGGCCGGGGCCGGCGACCGCGAGCGGACACGTCGCACCAAGGCACGAAAGCCAGTCACACCGGGGGTCACACCCGCAGCCGCCAACCCACAGCCCATCACCATCAGGCTGCAAAGGCGATCCTCACAGTCACACCGCCCTTGGCCTCGACGCTCTGGGCCGCCACCACCATCACGTCCCGCAGGACGGTTCGAGGGCGTCCGGAGGCAGTGCACCCGGTGGCGGGGGACTGCGAGCTGGTCAGGGTGACGGTGCCGTCGGACGAAACCGTGACGGTGCCCGAGTCGCGAGGGCTCCTGGCCAGGTTGCCCCGGTCGTCCAGCGCGTAGGTGGCTCGGCTGGCGTCGATCGCGAGGAGCATGCCGGTACCGGGCATGATCCACACTCCACCCACCTGCGCGTCGCGACGGACGGGTGTGGCACCGGCCATCGAGAACATCGGGATCTCAGTCCCCCCGGGGCTCGCCGGGGACAGCCGCACCAGGGACACAGGGGGTGCGGTGTTCCCACAGAACTCCAGGACGTCTCCCGTGAGCTGCCTGCCCTCGCGGTACCCCGTCAGGCGGAAGGAGAAGTCGCACCCCGAGGCGTCACGCACCCCGAGCTTGTTTCCCTTGAGGGTGTAGTGGAAGGGGGTCTCGAGGGTGTCCGCGTTGTTGCTGTACCCGCCGGTCCCGTCCGCGTAGAAGGTCCAGAGCCCGAGTCCGGTCCAGACGCCGACCAGGTCCTCGGGCGAGATGACCGACGGGGTTGCGGCTGGCACGGGAGGTGGTCGGCGGTCAGTGCCGCCCTCGGCCCCCATCCAGTATGCGGACGCCCCGCCCAGCAGGAGGACTGCCGCGGCGCAGGCCGCCGCCAGGCGCTGCCCGCGCCGACGCCGCGACGCGCTGGCCGATCGATCCGTGAACTGTTCCCTCGGCTGCCATGGCGAGGCATGACCCCGGCCCACGTCCCACCCGCACCCCGGTGTCCTGGGAGTCCGCCCCGTTCCGGTGTCCTGTGGAACGCGTGGGGTCCCAGATCGTCCGCTGTGACAACCTCTCGGGCGCCGGCGTGCCAGCCCCGCTGGGGATTCCGCAGCAGCACTGAGAACCGCCTGTTCGCGGGGGACCGAGACCTTGCCCGCAGGTGAGTCCCCGGGGCAGGTCAGTCCTCCGGTAGGTCAGTCCTCGGGCAGGTAGCCCAGGTTGGGCGAGAGCCAGCGCTCTGCCTCGGCGAGGGTCCAGCCCTTGCGCTTGGCGTAGTCCTCGATCTGGTCGCGGCCGAGGCGACCCACGACGAAGTACTGCGACTGCGGGTGCGAGAAGTACCAGCCGGACACCGACGCCCCCGGCCACATCGCCATCGACTCGGTGAGTTCCATGCCGGTGTTCTCCTCGACCTGGAGCAGGTCCCAGAGGAGCGCCTTCTCGGTGTGGTCCGGGCAGGCCGGGTAGCCGGGCGCCGGCCGGATGCCGACGTACTTCTCGGCGATCAGGTCGGGGTTCTTGAGGTGTTCATCCGGTGCGTAGCCCCAGAAGTCGTGACGGACGCGCTCGTGCATCCGTTCGGCGAAGGCCTCCGCCAGGCGGTCGGCCAGGGCCTCGAGCAGGATCGCGCTGTAGTCGTCCATGGCGGCCTTGAACTCGTTGACCTTGTCGTGGGAACCGAGTCCGGCCGTGACTGCGAACGCCCCGACGTGGTCGGACAGGCCGGTGTCGCGCGGCGCGACGAAGTCGGACATGGCGCGGTTGGGGATGCCCTCGCGGTGCTGCCCCTGCTGGCGCAACGCGTGCAGCGTCGTGGCCACGGTCTCGCGGGACTCGTCGGTGTAGACCTCGATGTCGTCACCCACGGAGTTGGCGGGGAACAAGCCGATCACGCCACTGGCGGTCAACCACTTCTGCTCGATGATGTCATCGAGCATCCGCTGCGCGTCCTGGTAGAGCTTGGTCGCGGCCTCACCGGTCGAGGGGTTGTTGAGGATGTCGGGGAAGCGGCCCTTCATCTCCCAGGCGAGGAAGAACGGCTGCCAGTCGATGTAGTCGCGCAGCTCGGCGATGGGGTAGTCGCGGAAGGTCCGCACGAACTGGGTGGCGGTGCGGCTGCGAGTGCCGGACTGGCGGCGCAGCAGCTCCTTCTCCTGGGCCGCTACGAGGTGCGGCACGGTCGGTCGGTAGCTGCTCCAGTCGATCGGAGTGGCCTGCGCGCGGGCCTTCTCGATCGACACGAGCGGCCGCTCGGTCGTCTTGGCCGCGTGCCGGGCGCGAAGCGAGTCGAAGTCCGCCTTCACCTCGGCCATCAGCTTGGGCCGGAGCTCGTCGGACAGCAGCTGGGCGACGACCGGCACCGACCGCGAGGCGTCCTTCACCCAGACGACGGGTCCGTGGTACTTCTGGTCGACCTTGACGGCGGTGTGCGCCCGCGATGTGGTGGCGCCGCCTATGAGCAGCGGCAGGTCGAAGCCCTGGCGCTCCATCTCCGTGGCGAAGTTGACCATCTCGTCGAGGCTCGGGGTGATCAGCCCGGACAGCCCGATGACGTCGGCCTTCTCGGCCTTGGCTGCGTCGAGGATCTTCTGCGCCGGGACCATGACGCCGAGGTCGACGACGTCGTAGTTGTTGCACTGCAGGACCACTCCGACGATGTTCTTGCCGATGTCGTGGACGTCGCCCTTGACGGTGGCCATGATGACCTTGCCCTTGGCCTTGTTCTCGGCCACCTCGGCCTCGGTCTTCTCGGCCTCGATGAACGGGATGAGATAGGCCACGGCCTTCTTCATGACCCGGGCCGACTTCACGACCTGCGGCAGAAACATCTTGCCGGCGCCGAACAGGTCGCCGACGACGTTCATGCCGTCCATGAGCGGTCCCTCGATGACCTCGATGGGACGACCGCCGCGGGCAGAGATCTCCTGCCGCAGCTCCTCGGTGTCGGTCTCGGCATGCTCGTCGAGACCCTTGACCAAGGCGTAGGTGATGCGTTCGCCGACGGGCAGCGAGCGCCATTCCTCAGCGATGGCCTCTTGCTTGGTGTCGCCCGTGTTGAACCGGTCGGCGATCTCGAGGAGGCGCTCGGTGGAGTCGGGGCGTCGGTTGAGGATGACGTCCTCGATCCGGTCGCGCAGCTCGGGGTCCACCTGGTCGTAGACGACGAGGGCGCCCGCGTTGACGATTCCCATGTCCATGCCCGCCTGGATGGCGTGGTAGAGGAACACGGCGTGGATCGCCTCGCGGACCGCATTGTTGCCGCGGAACGAGAAGGACACGTTGGAGACGCCACCGGAGATCAGCGCACCCGGCAGGTTCTCCTTGATCCAGCGGGTCGCGTCGATGAAGTCGGTGCCGTAGGCCGCGTGCTCCTCGATGCCCGTCGCCACGGCGAAGATGTTGGGGTCGAAGATGATGTCCTCGGCCGGGAACCCGACCTCCTGCGTGAGGATGTCGTAGGCCCGCTGGCAGATCTCCTTGCGCCGCTGCAGCGAGTCCGCCTGGCCGTCCTCGTCGAAGGCCATCACCACGATCGCCGCGCCGTACTTGCGGCAGAGGCGGGCGTGGTGGATGAAGGGCTCCACGCCCTCCTTCATCGAGATCGAGTTGACGATCGACTTGCCCTGCACGCACTTGAGCCCGGCCTCGATGACGTCCCACTTGGAGGAGTCGATCATCAGCGGCACCCGCGAGATGTCGGGTTCGGTCGCGACCAGCTTGACGAAACGGTCCATCGCGGCGATGCCGTCGATCATCCCCTCGTCCATGTTGATGTCGATGACCTGGGCGCCGGACTCGACCTGCTGCCGCGCGACGTTGAGCGCCGTGCCGTAGTCCTCGGCCTGGATCAGCTTGCGGAAGCGCGCCGACCCCGTGATGTTGGTGCGCTCCCCGACGTTGACGAACAACGACTCCTCGGTGACCGTCAGCGGCTCGAGCCCGGACAGGCGCAACGCCGGAGCGATCTCGTTCGGCACGCGGGGCGACCGGTCACTGGCCGCCTTCGCGATGGCGGCGATGTGGTCGGGAGTCGTGCCACAGCAGCCACCCAGCAGGTTGACCAACCCGGACTGCGCGAACTCACCGACCACCGACGCCATCGCCTCAGGCGTCTCGTCGTACTCGCCGAAGGCGTTGGGCAGCCCGGCGTTGGGGTAGCACGACACGAAGGTGTCGGCGACGCGGGACAGCTCCGCGGCATACGGACGCATCTCGGCGGCGCCGAGGGCGCAGTTGAGCCCGACGGCCAGCGGGCGGGCGTGTCGCACGGAGTTCCAGAAGGCCTCCGTGACCTGACCCGAGAGGGTGCGCCCCGACGCGTCGGTGATGGTGCCCGAGATGATCACCGGCCAGCGGCGCTCGTGCTCCTCGAACAGCGTCTCGAGCGCGAAGATCGCGGCCTTGGCGTTCAGCGTGTCGAAGATCGTCTCGACGATCAGCAGGTCGCTGCCCCCGTCGACCAGACCGCGCGCCTGTTCGAGGTAGGCCTCGACCAGCTGGTCGAAGGTGACGTTGCGCTTGCCCGGGTCGTTGACGTCGGGGGAGATGGACGCGGTGCGGTTCGTCGGACCCAGCGCCCCGAGCACCCACCGCGGCTGGTCCGGCGTCTTGGCAGTCATCTCGTCGCACGCCTCGCGCGCGAGGCGCGCGGCGGCGAGGTTGATCTCGTAGCCGAGGTCCTGCATGCCGTAGTCGGCGAGGGAGATCCGCTGCGCGTTGAAGGTGTTGGTCTCGATGAGGTCCGCACCGGCTTCGAGGTATGCCGTGTGGATGCCGCGGATGATCTCCGGCTGGGTCAGGCTCAGCAGGTCGTTGTTGCCCTTGAGGTCGCTGTCCCAGTCGGCGAATCGCTCACCGCGGTAGTCGGCTTCGCCGAGCCCCTCGCGCTGGATCATCGTCCCCATCGCGCCGTCCATGACGAGGATGCGCTCGGTGAGCGCGGTCGTCAGCTCGTCGGTGGCATCGGGCCGAAGTGTGGGGGAGTCAGGCACCGCATAAGTATGGCCCAGTGTCGGAATCGACGTCGGGGCCGGTCACGTAGGGTCAGCCCATGACGACCAGGGCTCCCGAGATGGAACCGGAGGAGTCCGGCCACGGCGTGCGGATCGCGCGGATCGGTGGCGTGCCCGTCTACCTCACCCCGAGCTGGTTCGTCATCGCGGCGGTGATCGTCGCGATCGTGGCCACGCCCTACTTTCCCGACCGGGTGGGGCTCGGTGTCGCCCTCGGGGTGATGCAGGCGCTCCTGCTCCTGGTCAGCGTCCTGGTGCACGAGGCCGCCCACGCGGTCAGCGCCCGGGCCTTCGGCATGCCGGTGATCCGCATCGTCGCGAACCTCTGGGGCGGGCACACCTCCTTCGAGGCAACGCGCAGCGCACCTGGGCGGATGGCCGCCATCGCGGCGGCCGGGCCGAGCGCGAACGCGGTCCTCGCGGTGGCCGCGTGGCTGCTCCTGCTGAATACGTCGGGGGAGCGCACCAGTGCCCTGCTGAGTGGGCTGATCATCATCAACGGCTCCCTCGCGGTGCTCAACTTCCTCCCCGGGATGCCGCTCGACGGCGGTCAGGTCGTGGAGAGCCTGGTCTGGAAGGCCACCGGCGACCGCAACAAGGGCGCGGTCTTCGCCGGCTGGTCAGGGCGCGTCCTGACCGTCCTGCTGGTGCTGGGGTTCTTCGTCCGGCCCCTGGCCGAGGGCCAGTCGATCGGCTTCGAAACCATCTGGGTGCTGGTCATCGGGTCGGTTCTGTGGAGGGGCGCCAGCGAGTCCATCCGGCGCGGGCGCGCCCTCTCGACCCTCTCCCGCGTGCGCGTCGGGGCGGTGATGCAGCCGCTGACCGTGTTGCCTGGATCCGCGACCGTCCAGGCCGCGATCGACCTGCCCACCGTCGTGGTCACGCTCGACGAGCGGGGCGTCCCCTGTCTGGTCTTCCTGGACACCGGGCACGAGCTGGTCCCGTCAGCACCCCTGATCTCGTCGGTCACCCGGCTGCCCGACGAGAACCTCGTCGAGGCGTCTCCCGATGACGACGTGACTGCTGTCGTCAATGCCATGCACGCCACAGGGATCGGCAGCGTGGTCCTCACGGCCGCCGGGAACGCCTACGGCTATGTCAACGGTGCTGACATCAACAAGGCTCTGCGCCACAACTAGACTCGCGGCCCATGAGCACCGCCCAAGACTCGCCTGCCGCAGCGCCCTCGGTCCCCGCCCCGTCGGCCCCGTCTGCCCCGTCGGCCCCGGKCGGGGCCGACCTGCGGCGCGGACCGTTCAGCGAGGGGGAGCGGGTCCAGCTGACCGACCCGAAGGGCCGGTTGCACACCATCACCCTCGAACCCGGTCGCGAGTTCCACACCCACCGCGGGCGGCTTGCCCACGACGACCTCATCGGCGCGCCGGACGGGTCCGTCGTGCGCAACACCGCCGGGGTCGAGTACCTCGCTCTGAGGCCACTGCTGTCCGACTACGTCATGTCGATGCCCCGCGGGGCTGCCGTCGTCTACCCCAAGGACGCCGGCCAGATCGTGACGATGGCCGACATCTTCCCGGGGGCGCGGGTCGTCGAGGCCGGTGTGGGCTCCGGTGCCCTGTCGATGTCGCTGCTCCGGGCAGTGGGCGAGCTCGGTCACGTGCACTCGTTCGAGCGACGTGAGGACTTCGCCGACATCGCCAAGGGCAATGCCCGGGCGTTCTTCGGGCTCGACCACCCCGCCTGGCAGGTCACGGTCGGCGACCTCGTCGCGACCTTGCCGTCCGTCGAGGAACCCGGATCCGTCGACCGCGTCGTCCTGGACATGCTGGCCCCGTGGGAGTGCCTCGAGGTGGTCGCCCAGGCGCTCGCGCCCGGGGGTGTGCTCATCTGCTACGTCGCCACCGCCACCCAGTTGTCCCGGGTCGCCGAGGCGCTGCGTGACCATGGCGGGTACACCGAACCCGAGGCGTGGGAGTCCCTGGTTCGAGGCTGGCACCTCGAGGGTCTCGCCGTGCGCCCCCAGCACCGCATGCACGGCCACACCGGCTTCCTCATCACCAGCCGACGCCTCGCGCCCGGGGTCACACCGCCGCTGCGCAAGCGCCGACCGGCCAAGGGCTCGACGGACGAGGAGGGGGCGCTCGAGAGCGGCCTCGCCTTCGGCGCCGAGAGCGACTTCACCCCCGAGGACGTCGGTGAGCGCGTCCCATCAGACAAGAAGATCCGGCGCCTTCGCCGTTCTGTGACTCAAACCTCCCCGACACCCGAGTAGTTCGGGGTTAGGTTTGGGTCATCGGCCGCGTCAGGCGCTGGCAGGGCACGGTCGGTACCGCTCGATCGCCACTGCGTTGTCTTGAGGGAGCCGCCATGACCGATCACAGCACCCCCGCAGACCACTCCGAGGAGCGCCGTCAGGCGGAGCTGCTCGCCGAGGAGGTCGCCGCCCTCCGCCAGCGCCTCTCCGACGCGCCCGTGCGGTCCCGCGAGCTCGAGACCAAGGTGCTGCAGCTGCAGTCCAACCTCGCCACCGTGTCCTCGCAGAACGAACGGCTCGTCCGCACGCTCAAGGAGGCGCGCGAGCAGATCGTCACCCTCAAGTCCGAGGTGGACCGGTTGGCCCAGCCGCCCGCGGCCTACGGCGTGATCCTCGAGTCCTATGACGACGCCACGGTGGACATCCTCACGGGCGGCCGCAAGATGCACGTCGCCGTGAGCCCGGCGGTCGACCCGGCCGAGCTGTCCAGCGGACGCGAGGTCCGGCTCAACGAGGCGATGAACGTCGTCGCCACGTGCGGCTATGAGCGCATCGGCGAGGTCGTCATGATCAAGGAGCTGCTCGGTGAGGGCCGGGTGCTCGTGGTGGCCCACGCCGACGAGGAGCGGGTCTGCCGGATGGCGGACTCCCTCGAGGGCGAGCCGATCCGGGTCGGCGACGCCCTGATGCTGGAGCCGCGCTCGGGCTTCGTCTACGAGCGGATCCCCAAGGCCGAGGTCTCCGAGCTCGTCCTCGAAGAGGTCCCCGACATCGCCTACGAGGACATCGGTGGCCTGGCCGGCCAGATCGAGGCCATCCGCGACGCGGTCGAGCTGCCCTACCTGCACCCCGACCTGTTCACCGAGCACAAGCTCAAGCCGCCCAAGGGTGTCCTCCTCTACGGCCCCCCTGGGTGTGGCAAGACGCTGATCGCCAAGGCCGTCGCCGCGTCGCTGGCCCGGAAGGTCGCCGAGAAGGAGGGCAAGCCGATCGGCAAGTCGTTCTTCCTCAACATCAAGGGACCCGAGCTGCTCAACAAGTACGTCGGGGAGACCGAGCGGCACATCCGGCTGATCTTCCAACGGGCTCGGGAGAAGGCTTCCGACGGCACGCCGGTGGTGGTGTTCTTCGACGAGATGGACAGCCTGTTCCGCACCCGCGGGTCCGGCGTCTCCTCTGACGTCGAGACCACGATCGTGCCGCAGCTGCTGTCCGAGATCGACGGGGTCGAGCGACTCGAGAACGTCATCGTGATCGGCGCGTCCAACCGCGAGGACATGATCGACCCAGCCATCCTTCGCCCGGGCCGACTCGACGTGAAGATCAAGATCGAGCGCCCCGACGCCGAGAGCGCCCGCGACATCTTCACCAAGTACCTCGTCGCCGACCTGCCGCTGCACGAGCACGACCTGGCCGAGCACGGCGGGTCACCGCAGGCCACCGTCGACGCCATGATCACCGCGGCGGTCGAGCGGATGTACTCCGAGATCGAGGAGAACCGCTTCCTCGAGGTGACCTACGCCAACGGTGACAAGGAGGTCCTCTACTTCAAGGACTTCAACTCCGGGGCGATGATCCAGAACATCGTCGACCGGGCCAAGAAGATGGCCATCAAGGACTTCCTCACCGTCGGAGCCAAGGGCATCCGCGTCGAACACCTGCTGGCCAGCTGCGTGGACGAGTTCAAGGAGAACGAGGACCTGCCCAACACGACGAACCCGGACGACTGGGCCCGCATCTCGGGCAAGAAGGGCGAACGGATCGTCTACATCCGCACGCTGGTCACCGGCAAGAGCGGCACCGAGCCAGGTCGCTCGATCGACAACGTGGCCAACACCGGCCAGTACCTCTGAGGTGGCGGTGGCCGACCGCGTGACCTGGGTCTCGTGACTGGCCAGCGCTAACTTACTCTCGGTAAGATAGGTGGCGTGGACCACCTGATGCGCGACCCGGCACTGCTCGCCGTGCCGTTCTTCGTCCTGTTCATCGTGCTGGAGCTGGTCGCCCTTCGCGTGCTCGAGACGGACGAGGACGCCCCGCGGGCGGGGTACGCCAGGGCGGACTCGACGGCGAGCCTGTCGATGGGCGTCGGCTCCGTCGTCGTCAACCTCGGCGCGCGTGCGCTGGCGCTGCTGGGCTACACCGCGTTGTATGCCGTGACGCCCCTTCGCCTCGACCCGCACGACTGGTGGACCTGGGCCGTCGCGCTGCTGCTCGTCGACCTGCTCTGGTACTCCTACCACCGCAGCAGCCACCGGGTCCGGGTGCTCTGGGCGATGCACCAGGCCCACCACAGCAGCGTCCACTTCAACTACACGACCGCCCTGCGGCAGAAGTGGAACCCGTGGGGCGAGCTGCTGTTCTGGGTGCCGCTCCCGCTGCTGGGACTGCCCCCGTGGATGATCTTCTTCGTCTTCTCGCTCAACCTGATCTACCAGTTCTGGGTGCACACCGAGACAATCCCCAAGCTGTGGCGCCCGATCGAGCTCGTCTTCAACACGCCATCCCACCACCGGGTGCACCACGCCAGCGACGCCGAGTACCTCGACCGCAACTACGGCGGGATGCTGATCGTCTGGGACCGGCTGTTCGGTACCTTCCGCGAGGAGCAGCAGCGCCCGACCTACGGCCTGACCCACCCGGTCACGACCTTCAACCCGTTCCGGTTGCAGTACGCCGAGTTCGCGCTGATGTTCCGCGAGGTCAGATCAGCGCGTCGCTGGCGCGACCGGCTGGGCTACCTGTTCGCCCCGCCCGGGTGGGCGCCCCGGTCGTGACCAGTGGCGTGCCACCGGTCCTGAAGGACGTCCTGAAGGCCGTCCTGAACCCCGGACGCGAGCGAAGGCAACGGCGCGCGGTCGTCTCGAGCCAGGTCCACAGCCGGCAGTAGGCGATCCCGACCACGAGGCAGCAGGCCATCGCCAGCACCGAGCTGGTCCCCATGATGCGCGGATAGACCACGAAGTGGGTCAGGTAGACGAACAGTGACGCGGTCGCGACCTGCGACGCCGCGCGGCCGACGAAGCCGGGCACCCGGGCGGTCGGGAACCAGATGAGTGCGAGCAGCCCGACGATGATGGTCACCTCACGTCCGGGCATGCTCGGCCAGAAGCCGGGCACCGTCAGCACCGGGATCGCCGACACGAGGACCCGCTGCCAGGTCGTGGCGGCGCGGGCCGCTGCCCAACCCGTCGCGAACAGCCAGATCAGCACATAGGCGTTCGCCCCCCGGTAGGGCCCGGCATCCGGCACCAGCACGGCATACCTCGTCAGCAGGCCCAGGCCCACGAGCGCGACGGGGAACGCGAAGGGGCACCTCCGCTCCCACCTGTCCACAGCCGGAATCGCCAGGAGCAGTGCGGTGCCGAGGAGCAGCGAGGTCACCGCCTCGACGAACCAGTAGTGCCAGTGGTCCGACCACTGCGCCCAGTCGCCGAGCACCTGGTTGAGCATCAGCACGTTGCGCCAGTCGTACGTGCCGGCCACGACGGCCACAACACCGATCCAGAAGGCACTCGGCAGCACGACCCGGGCGACGCTGCGCCCGATGCCGCGCACCCGTTCGCCGCGCGGGCGTGAGGTCAGCTGGAAGCGGGCGACGTTGTAGCCGACCAGCGCCAGCAGCGTGTGGGCGCCACCGGGCACGAACGACAAGTGCGTGTGGTTGGCGAGGATGAGCAGGATGGCGAGGGCGCGCACGAGGACCGTGGTGTCGACGGTGTGCAGCCGCCGGCCTGGTCGCCGGCTGCCAGGCTCCGAAGCCGCCAGCTGGTCGGGGGTCAGCAGGTGCCATCCGTCGGGGAGGGTCTGCAGCAGCGCCTCCAGCCGCACCGACACCTCGACGTAGGACAGGGAGTCTCCGCCCAGGTCCACGAAGCTCGTCGTCGAATCAGCGTGCGGCGCGGACAGCAACGAGCGGTAGAGCGCCACCACGGCTTCGGACCGGTCCTCGGCGGAGAGTGCCGACGAGCCGGGGAGGGGATCCGCCTCCGTGACGAGGGCGCGATGCGCACCGATCAGCTCCGCCATGCCGCGATAGTCCGGCTTGCCGGTGGGCAGGCGCGGAGCCTCGAGTCCATCCAGCACGACCACCCCCGACGCGGGTATGCCGTGCCGCTGGGTCACCGTCGCCGTCACCTCGGCCCCCGCACCGGCCGGCACGGCGAGGACGCCGATGGCGTCGCCGAGGTCGACGCAGTGCGTCTCGTGGCCGGCGGCAGCGAGGTCACGCTCGACCTGGTCGAGGTCGATGCGCAGACCGACGACCTTGGCGAACCGACTCCGGCGGCCGACGATCTCGACCAAGCCGTCCGGGCTGAGTCGGGCGAGATCGCCGGTGCGCAGCTCGTGCACCTCGCGCCCCCGCGACAGGTCCAGCACCGACTCGGCGTAACCCAGCATGACGTTGGGGCCGGAGTAGACGAGCTCGCCCAGCCCGCAGTCGAGCTCGCTCAGTGGGTCGATGCGGAACGAGCCGCCGGGGACGGGTCGGCCGACCGTCTCGGACCTGGAGTCGAGCAGGTCCGGGGGCAGGACCGCCATCCGGGCGGTCGCCTCGGTCTGTCCGTACATGACGAAGAGGTCCCAGCCCCGCTCGCGGCCCAGGGCGGCATAGCGCCGCACCGTGTCCGGGGCGAGACGGCCGCCTGCCTGTGTCACAACCCGCAGCGATGGGTGGGCCCGTTGGGCGAAACCGCTGTGGTCCAGCAGGTCGAAGCTGTGCGGCACGCCGGCCAGCGTCGTCGCGCCGACCTCGTCGAACAGGGTCCAGAAGCAGGGGTCGACGACGGACAGGTCGCTGAGCACCACGGCAGCACCGGCGCTCAGGTGGCTGTGCACGACGGACAGGCCGTAGCAGTAGTGCAGCGGGAGACTGGTGATGGCCCGGTCGCCGCTCCGCACACCCAGGGACTCAGCAATGGCGGCGGCGTTGCTGTCGAGGTTCTCGTGCGAGAGGCGGACCAGCTTGGGCGAGCCGGTGGAGCCGCTCGTCGTGAGCAGCAGGGCCAGGTCGGCGTGCAGGTCGTGGGTGGCGCGCGGGTGACGGGACGTCACCTGCCACCCGGAGTCCCCCCGCCCCGCGACGACGTCGGGGTCGTAGCCATCGATCAGTCCGTCCAGGTGCTGGAGGCGGTCCCCGGGCGCCAGCAGGGGCACGTGTCCGGCATGCAGGGCGCCGAGGTAGGTGACGAGTGCCTCGACCGAGTTCTCCGCGGCGATGAGGACCAGCCGCCTCCCCGTGCCCAACCGCGCGCCGGCCTCGACCACCCGGGCCGCGAGGTCGGCGTAGGTCAGGGCGGCGTCGGGGGAGAGGACCGCAGTCGCGTCGCCCCGGTCCGCCAGTGTCGCGACGAAGTCGACGCGGTGGCGCTGTGGGGCAGACAGGAGGTCGGCGGTCACGCGGTGGATGGTATTAGGTAAGGCTTACCAAACTCAAATGCCCTGCACAGGGTCCGCACAGACCCGACTGCCTCGGTCGTCGGCGTGCGGGTCGGACCCTCAGCGTCGGGCGGCGGCCTTGTCGGCCCAGCGGCTCAGGCCCTCGGCAACGAACCGGAACACCTCGCCGGCGCAGCGCCAGCCGATCAGGAACAGGCCCAGCGTGAGCAGGGTCACCACGCCGAAGCTCCAGGCGAAGCCGCCGCCCGTGGCGACGCGGAGCACCAGGCCCAGCACCACCGTGACCAGCCAGACGGTTTTGGACCCCTGCATCCGGACCGGCCACCCGGTGCGTCGACGGGCGACCGCCCACCCGGCCAGGAGCGCCACGAGGAAAGGCCAGGCGACACCCAGGACGCCTGCGACGGTGACCCCCTCCGCGTGGCTGATCCGTCCGACGGTGGCGAAGAGCAGGACGAACGCCACGTCGACGAGGAGGGCAATCCCGGCGGACCTCACGCGTGCTTCAGACATGGACCTTGTCGAACAGCGAGGCCTGGGGCGGCGCGTGGGTGGGGTCGACACCGTCGAACAGGCTGCTGACCGACTCGCCGGCGTGGATCCGCTTGATCGCCTCGGCGAACAGCTGAGACACCGAACGGACCCGCAGCTCGGGCCAGCGACCGGGCGCGGGGACCGTGTCGGTGGTGATGACCTCACCGATCATCGGGTGCTCCCGGAGGCGCTCCACCGCCTTGCCGGCGAACAGGCCATGCGTGCAGGCGACGTCGGCCCGCGGGCAACCAAGGTCGGCCAACCGGTCCAGCAGCTCGACGATCGAGCCGCCCGTGGCGATCTCGTCGTCGAGGATGATGGCGCGCTTGCCGGCCACGTCACCGACGATGGAGTCGATGATGACCCGGTCGTCCGCAAGGCGTTGCTTCGAGCCGGCGGCGACAGGCAGTCCGAGGAGCCGCGCGAACTGGGTGGCCGTCTTGGCGTTGCCCAGGTCGGGGGAGACCACGACCGAGTTCTCCAGGTTGGCCCCGCGGAAGTGGTCGGCCAGCACGCCGATCGCGGTGAGGTGGTCCACGGGCACCGAGAAGAACCCGTGCACCTGCGGCGCGTGCAGGGTCATCGTGAGGACCCGGTCGACACCGGCCGCCACCAGCATGTCGGCGACCAGTCGCCCACCGAGGGAGATGCGCGACGCGTCCTTCTTGTCGGAGCGGGCGTACGCGTAGTGGGGGATGACGGCGGTGATCTGGGCGGCCGAGGCTCCACGGGCGGCGTCGATCATCAGGAGCAGCTCCATGAGGTGCTCCTGGGTCGGCGGCACGAGGGGCTGCACGATGTAGACGTCTCGCTGGCGGCAGTTCGCGAGCAGCTGGGCCTGGAGGCAGTCGTTGCTGAAGCGCTTGATCTCGGCTGGCGACAGAGCCACCCCGAGGGCCTCGCAGATGCGTTGGGCCAGGGAGCGGTGCGCGCTCCCGCTGAAGACCACGATGTCGCGCAAATGGCACTCCTGGTGACTGGGTGTCCGGCAATGAGGTCTGGACCGAGCGTAACCCTCCCGCGCCCGCCGTGGCGCGCCCACGCGGCATACCTGTGGCTGCGGGGCTGGTCGGACGCGTCTCACCTAGGGTGAGTCCATGAGCGTGAGCCACGTATGACGGTCCGCAGGGTGATGGGGATCGAGACCGAGTACGGCATCTCGGTGCCCGGGGACCCGGCCGCCAACCCGATGATCCTGTCGGGACAGGTGGTCAACGCCTATGCGTCGGCTCAGGGGATCAGGGCCGCCCATGCGTCGTGGGACTACGCCGACGAGGCACCACTGCGGGATGCGCGTGGTTTCGAGATGGGGCGAGGCGTCGCCGACGCGAGCCAGCTCACGGACGAGGAGGACCCCACCCTGGCCAACGTCGTGCTGACCAACGGCGCCCGGCTGTACGTCGACCACGCGCACCCGGAGTACTCCTCACCCGAGGTGACCTCACCCCGGGCTGCGGTCGCCTTCGACCGGGCCGGCGAGGCGATCATGGCCGAGTCGGTACGCCGGCTCTCCCACGTCCCGCCCGGGGTGAACCTGTACAAGAACAACACCGACGGCAAGGGCCAGTCCTACGGCACCCACGAGAACTACCTGATGCGTCGCGAGACACCGTTCACCGACATCGTCCGGCACCTCGTGCCGTTCTTCGTCGCACGTCAGGTCATCACCGGTTCCGGCAGGGTCGGCATCGGCCAGGACTCGCGCACCGCCGGCTACCAGCTGAGCCAGCGCAGCGACTTCTTCGAGGTCGAGGTGGGCCTGGAGACGACCCTCAAGCGACCGATCATCAACACCCGTGACGAGCCGCACGCCGTGGCCGACCTCTACCGGCGTCTGCACGTCATCATCGGGGACGCCAACCACTGCGACGTCGCCAACCTGCTCAAGCTCGGCACCACGTCGCTGGTGCTCGCCATGATCGAGGACCGTGCCATCGACCTCGACCTCACGGTGGCCCGGCCGGTCGCGACCCTGCAGGCGGTCAGCCACGACCCGACCTGCACGAGCATGATCGAGCTCCGCGACGGCACCAAGCTCACCGCGGTCCAGCTGCTCTGGCGCTACCACGAGCTCGCAGAGCGCTACCTGCGACAGCGGTATGCCGGTGAGCTCGACAGCGACACCGCCGAGGTCATGCGGTGGTGGGCGATCATCCTGGACCGACTCGAGCGTGACCCACGCGAGGCCTCGCGTGAGCTGGACTGGGTGGCCAAGCAGCAGGTCCTGCAGGGCTACATCGACCGCGATGGGCTCGACTGGACGGACTCGCGGCTGCGGGCCATCGACATCCAGTGGTCCGACGTGCGCCCGGACAAGGGGATCTTCCACAAGCTGCGGGCCGCCGGTCGGTTCGAGGAGCTGGTGACCGAGGACGTCGTGCTCGACGCCGTCCACGAGCCGCCGGTGGACACCCGGGCCTACTTCCGCGGGAAGTGCCTGGAGAAGTACCCCGACCAGATCGCGGCCGCGTCCTGGGACTCGGTCATCTTCGACATCCCGGGCCAGACCTCGCTCCAGCGGGTTCCGATGCTCGAACCGCTGCGGGGCACCAAGGCGACCGTCGGTCCGCTGCTTGACCGCAGTCCGGACGCTGCCACCCTCTTGCGTGAGTTGGCGTCCGCATCGGGATAGGTTCGGACTAGGTTCAAGTGCAGCAGTCTGTCGAGAGTCACGAGTGAGAGGTCCCGCCAATGCCCAGCCAAGAGCAGAGCCGACCACAGCGACGCGACGATGCTCCCGACGAGGCCCCTGAGCCCACTCCCGCGGCGCCCGAGGCCACGGCCCGCAAGGAGAACCTCGACTCCGACATCGACAGCGTCCTCGACGAGATCGACGGCGTCCTGGAGTCCAACGCGGAGGAGTTCGTCCGCGGCTTCGTCCAGAAGGGCGGGCAGTGACCACTGGCGGCGACGCGGGGAAGCTCCCCGCGGCATACCTCAGCGCGGGGTCGTCCTCGTTTACCGACTTCGTCGGTGCCCACGCCCCCCAGCTGTTGCCCTCACGACGCGTCCTGCCCCCGGGCAGCACGCTCGAGGCCCCGCACGGCACCACCATCGTCACGGCCACCTTCGACGGTGGTGTGGTGATGGCCGGTGACCGCCGGGCGACGATGGGCAACATCATCGCCAACCGCGACATGGAGAAGGTCTTCGCCGGCGACGAGTACTCCGCCGTCGGCATCGCGGGGACTGCCGGCATCGCGATCGAGCTGGTCAAGCTCTTCCAGGTCGAGCTCGAGCACTACGAGAAGATCGAGGGGACGCTGCTGTCGCTCGAGGGGAAGGCCAACCGGCTCGCCTCGATGATCCGGTCCAACCTCGGCATGGCCATGCAGGGCCTGTCGGTGGTGCCGCTGTTCGCCGGCTACGACCTCGACCGCCAGCTCGGCCGGATCTTCTCCTACGACGTGACCGGCGGTTGCTACGAGGAGCACGACCACCACAGCGTCGGCTCGGGATCGCTGTTCGCCCGCGGCGCGCTCAAGAAGGTCTGGCGACCGGGGCTGTCGGCCGACGCGGTCGTGAGCGTGGTCGTCGAGGCGCTCTACGACGCCGCCGACGACGACTCCGCCACCGGTGGACCCGATGTCGGCCGGCGGATCTGGCCGACCGTTGCCGTCGTGGGACCCGAGGGTGTGCGGTTCGTCGGCGACGACGACCTGCGCACGGTCGTCGAAGCCGTCATCGCCGCCCGTCAGGGCAACCCGGGAGGTGCCCGATGAGCAGCATGCCGTTCTACGTCTCGCCCGAGCAGCTCATGAAGGACCGGGCTGACTACGCCCGCAAGGGAATCGCGCGCGGTCGGTCGGTCGTCGTGCTCGGCTACGACAAGGGGATCGCGTTCGTCGCCGAGAACCCGTCGCGGGCCCTGCACAAGGTCTCCGAGATCTACGACCGCATCGCGTTCGCTGCCGTTGGCAAGTACAACGAGTTCGAGAACCTCCGCGTCGCCGGTGTCCGGTATGCCGATCTGCGCGGCTACTCCTACGACCGCACCGACGTGACCGCTCGCGGTCTGGCCAACGCCTACGCCCAGACTCTGGGGACGGTTTTCACCCAGGAGTCCAAGCCCTACGAGGTGGAGATCGTCGTCGCGGAGGTGGGCGGCACCGCGGACGAGGACCAGATCTACCGACTGACCTACGACGGTTCGGTGGCCGACGAGCTCGGCTTCGTCGCCATGGGTGGCGCGGCGGAGCCCATCGAGACCGCGCTGAAGGATCGCTGGACTCCCGGGTTGTCGCTCGCCGACGCCCTCAGTCTCGCCGTCGAGCTGCTCGGGCAGGACCCGGCCGGCGCGGCAAGCCCAGCCGGTGGCACTCCGCGGACCCTGACGGCGGCTCAGCTCGAGGTCGCAGTGCTCGACCGCGAGCGGCCCCGGCGGACCTTCCGCCGGATCGGCGGGGGACTGCTGGATGCGCTGCTCAGCACCGAGGACCCGACGAGCGACGCCCCCGCCGAGGACGACCCGACGCCGGGCCGCCACGACACCCTGACGGGTGAGGGGACGCCCCGCGACGAGTCCAGCAACCCGCAGACGCAGCGCCCCCAGGAATAGCAGCCGCGCCGACCCCGAGAAGGGTCGACGCGGCATCCGTGCTCGCGAACAGGCGCTCAGGTGCTGGGTGCCTCGGCGTAGCGCAGGTAGGGCTTCACGACCTCGACGCCCTTGAACCGGGCCTGCGCGTCCTCGGTGGTGACGGTGGGCGCGACGATGATCCGCTCGCCGGCCTTCCAGTCGGCCGGGGTGGAGAACGGGCCGGAGTCGTTGACCTGCAAGGCGTCCAGCGCGCGCAGGATCTCGTCGAAGTTGCGGCCAGCGCTCTTGGGGTAGGTCAGGGAGAGGCGCACCTTGCCCACCGGGTCGATGAGGAAGACCGAGCGGACGGCGGACGTGTCTCCAGCGCCGGGATGGATCATGTCGTAGAGCTCGGCGACCTGGCGGTCCTTGTCGGCGACGATCGGGTAGTCCACGGCGGCACCGGAGACCTCCTCGATGTCGGCCTTCCAGGCGGTGTGGTCCTCGAGCGCGTCGACCGACACGGCGAGCACCTTGGTGTTGCGGGCGGCCCACTCGTCCTTGAGCTGGGCGACGCGGCCGAGCTCGGTCGTGCACACCGGGGTGAAGTCGGCGGGGTGGCTGAACAGCACGGCCCAGCCGTCCCCCTTCCAGTCGTGGAAGGTCAACTCGCCCTCGGTGGTCTCGGCAGTGAAGTCGGGGGCGTCGTCGCCCAGTCGCAGCGTGGCCATGACGGTCCTCTCAACGGTAACGCGAAGTTTGTCGAGACCAAACATGCCGTTACTTGACCGAGGTGTGGATGTCCCGTCCGGATGTTGGTACGCCGGCGGCACCAGCAAGGCGCTGGACAGCCTCGGCGATCACGCCCACGGCGGCGGGTTCGAGCAGGACGCCGTAGTGGTCTCCAGCCAGACCGGTGACCGCGATGTCGTCGGGCAGCCGGGCGCGTGCGATCTGCTCGGTCGAGTAGAGGCCCTGGTCCTGGTCGAGCGGTCCTCGGGAGGCCCAGAGCAGGTGGGCTCGGCACTGGAGGGTGTGCACGGCGCTCAGCGTCGCGGGGTCGCTCATCAGGTCGGCCCAGTCCGCTCGGACACACTCCAGCGAGCTCGTCGACCGCATGGCCCCCGGCCGTCCGACCAGGTCGTGCAGCAAGTAGGCGGTGAGGTCGGCGCCGGCCGGGGAGTCCAGCAGCGGTCCCATGGCCGGATGGGCGGCCCAGTGGCGCAGGTAGGCCGCCTCGTCCTCGAAGGTCATCGACAGGCGGTCCATCGCGGGCCCGATGATGCTGTGCAGCACCTCGTCGACGTCACCGATCGCATCAACAACGTTGCCGGGGGAGGGAAACGCGAGACCCCCGTCCACGAGCACCACGCCGCCCACCCGCTCGGGGTGCGTGGCCGCGGTCAGTGCGGCGGCGAAGCCACCCATGGCATGACCGGCGAGGGTCGCCGACTCGAGACCGAAGTGGTCGAGCACCCGCACGACGTCGACGACGTGGTCGGCCAGCCCGGTCGACCGCAGGGCTGCGCTCTCGGCACGGCCGCGCATGTCCGGTGCGATCAGGGTGACCCGTCCGGCCAGGAGGCGGGCGACGGGCACCCAGGCCAGCGCGTTCGAGGAGATGCTGTGCAGGGCCACGACGGTGGGCGCTGCGGGAGGAGCCTCGGTGAGGACGTGCACCACGAGGTCGCCGCCGTCGACGGGAACGCGTTTGGTGCGCTGGTCCAGCACGGTCCCCCCAGTCCAGTGGTACGTCGGGGCAGCGACGCTACGCAGGCAGGGTCACGGGCGACATGGCGGCCCTGCCCACATCGACGGGGCGCGGGTGTGCCCACGCACCACCTACAGGGAGGCGCCGGCCACCCGCCGCGGCCTGGTCGGACTAGGCGCGTGCGGCGGCGAGCAGGTTGACCTCGTCCACCACGCTCAGGCCAGCCTTGCGGACCCGGCCCGGGCCGGACGCGACCTCCCACGCGAGGGTGTCGGTGAGCGTCTCGGCAAGGGGTCGGCTCGTGAGGCCCAAGGCTTCGGCGGCGACGGTGCTGCGAGCCATGAACCCGGCATACTCCGGCACCGGCAGCCACAGGGGCAGGCTCCGCTCCCCGGACCACGGCTCCACCTCGTGGGCAGCGAGCCAGTCCTGGTCCACCCGCACGGTCTCGCCACCGTGACCCGCGACGGCCCGGGCCGTCTCGAGGTGGTCGCCGAGCGGGATCACCGGGCCACTCGCGTTGACCACCCCGGTGGCCCGGTCCAGGCCCGCCCGCACGAGCCACCCGGCCAGGTCGCGGACGTCCAGGACCTGGGTGGGCACCTCACTGTCCGGCACCAGCACGGCTCCGTCGGGACTGGCCGGGTGGGCGAACCGTAGGGGCCAGTAGCCGGTGCGGTCGGTGTGGTCACCGGGCCCGGCGATCAACCCCGACCGCGCGACGAGCGCTCTGTCGCCCACCTGCTCGAGGATGCTGCGCTCACAGGCGACCTTGCGCCCGCCATAGGTCTCCCAGCCCTCGTCGTCGGCCGGGTGAGGCGGCACCAGCTCGGCGCTCTCGTCGGCTCCCGTGACGTCCTGGGTGGCGTAGACCGACGCGGAGGACACGAACACCCACGAGGCCGCGTGCGCAGCCAGCGCACCGAGGGCGCTGGTGACGTGGCTGGGTTGCCGGGAGACGTCGACGACGACGTCCCAGTCGCGATCACGCACGCGGTCGTATGCCGCGGGGTTGCCACGGTCTGCCTGCACCACCTCGACGCCGGGTGGCGGGGCGCCGGAAACCCCCCGAGCCAGGACGGTGACGTCCTGCCCGAGGGCGCGGGCAGCAGCGACCACCTCACGACCGAGCCAGGCGGTCCCACCGAGGACGAGCAGCGACATGCCCCCACGCAACCAGCGGGCGTGGGGGCATGTCGAGAAGTTGTGCTGACGGCGTAGCGGGGGAGCCCCGCACCGACTCAGGCGCGGGTGCTGGCGCGTTCGTCGAGGTCGGCGTCGGCGTCCGCCTCGTCCGCGTCATCCTGGTCGTCGGCGGTGTCCTCGTCCGCGTCGGCGTCTTCCGAGTCGGACTGGTCGACCGCACCCTCGGCGGCCGGGTCGAGCTCGTCGTCGGTGGTGTCGGCGTCGCCCTGCTCGTTCGCGGAACCGGATTCGTCAGCCACGGGGGCCGGCTGCGCGGCCGGCTCGTCGTGGTCACCGAACGCCTCGGCGATGGCGCCCCCACCGAGGGTTGCCAGCATCTGCCGGACGTTGCTCAGCTGCGCCGTGATGCTGTCGCGTCGCGCCGTCGCGGCGGAGAGCTCGCGCTCGGAGTCGCGACGGATGCGCTCGGCCTGCTCACGGGCAGCGCTGACGAGCTGCTCAGCCTCGGCCTTGGCGGCGTCGAGGGCGCGCTGGCTCTCGCTGAGGCTGTCGGCGTGGGCCCGCTCACTCTCGCTGGCCAGGGTCTCGGCACGCTCCTGGGCCTGGGTGAGTGCGGTCTCGTGCGCGGCCATCTGTGCGGAGAACTCTGCTGCGGCCTTGTCGCGGCGCTGGCCGAGGGTGGCCTCGAAGTCCGCGGCGGCCGAGGCGGCCCGGGCGCGCTGGTGCTCGTAGAACGCCTCGGCCTCCTCGCGACGGGCGGAGGCCTCACGGTCGGCATCGTCGAGGATGGCGTCGGCCTGCTGCTTGGCCTTCTCCACGACCTGGGTGGCCTGGGCCTCGGCCTTGGTCCGGACGTCCTCGGCGTAGCGGTCTGCCTCGGCCCGGACCCGGTCGGCCTCGAGAGTGGTCGTGCCCTTGAGGGTGTCGGCGTCGGTCTTCGCATTGCTGCGGATCTCGGCTGCCTCCTCGTCGGCGAGGCCGAGGATGGTACCGATCCGCTCGCCGAGGTTCGCATAGGTGGGAGCCGCCGCCTTGTTGTGCTCCTCCTTGAGGCTGGCCAGCGTCCGGGCGGTCCCGGCCTGTTCCTCCTCGACGCGAGCGAGCGCCGCGCGAAGCTCGCTGACCTCGACGGTGCGTTCGGCGGCCTCCTGCCGCGCCTGGTCCAGCGCGCCGGCATGTTCGGCACGCCACTGGTCGACCTGGGCCGGGTCGTAGCCGCGCAGGACGCTGCGGAAGGAACTGGTGTCACTCATGGTCGGTCCGTTCTTGGTGGGGGGAGGGGTCTTCGTCGGTGGGAGTGTCGGTGTCGAGGGTGTCGGGCTCAGACGTATCAGAGGCGTCGGGGGCGTCGCGGTCAGGGGTGTCGGTCGTGGGTGGTTCGGAGGGGGTGTCGGCAACCCGCTCCGGCACGGAGAGCGCCTCGATCACCCCGGAGAGGTGACCGAGCTGCGTGGTGATGTCCTGCCGTCGGGAGGCGAGGGCTGCGACCTCGGAGCGGGCGCGCTCGAGCATGGCCCGTGCCTCCTCACGCACCCGGTCGGCATCGGCGCGTGCTGCAGCCGTCGTGGTCACGAGCTCCTCTCGCGCCTGGCGGTGCGACTCGTGGGTCTCTCGCTGGAGGCGCTCGATCTCCTGGGCGGTGCGCTCCCGGACGAGGCGAGCCGCCTTGTCCGCCTCGTCGAGCCGGCGCGCTGCACGCTCGTCGGCTGCGCGTTCGGTCTCGGCCGCGCTCGCCCGCACGCGTTCGGCCTCCGCGGCGGCTGCCGCAGTGGTGCGCTCGGCCTGGGACTGGGCCGCAGCCATCACGGCCTCGGCCTGGGCGCGGAGGCTGTCGGACTCGAGTCGGGCTGACTCGCGTTCGGACCGGGCACGGTGGGCGGTCTGGGCCAGGGCTGTCTGGATCAGCTGACGGCGAGAGCGCATCCGTGCGGCCAGCTCGCGGTGGGTCTCCTTGCGCATCCGGCTGACCTCGGCCTCGCCCTCGTCGAGGATCCGGCGCACCGTGTCCTGGCCCCACTTGAGGTGCTCCTCGGCCTGGGTCATGATCTCGCCCGCCTCGGAGTGGGCGCGGTCCACACGCTCCTGGGCGTCGGCGCGGGACTGTTCGAGCAGTGCCGCGGCCTGGCCAGCGGTCTCCTCCTGGTGGATCGCGGCGGCGCCCATCGTGCGCTCCGCCTCGACCTGAGCATCCTCACGAACCTTCGCGGCCGCAGCCGTGGCCTCCTCGAGCAAGGCGGCACGGGCGGCCTTCTCCCGCTCGTCGCGCTCCGCGAAGTGCGCGTCCATCTTCTCCACGCCCGCAGCGAACGCTGCGTCGCGCTCGGCCTCGTGCGCGGCATACCGCTGCATCGCTGCGTCGTAGTCGGTCTGTGCGCCGGCCCGCAGTGCATCGGCACGAGCGTGGGCCTCGTCCAGGGCGGCGGAGGCCTCGGCCCGTGCAGAGGTGACGGCTTCGTCACTGGTGCGGGTCGCGGACTGCGTCAGCATGGACGCCTGCTCGGTGGCGTCCTCGACCAGCGACTCCGCCTCGCGGGTCGCTTCGGCGAGGGCACGACCGGCCTGCTCGCGGTCACGGACGGCGTCGGCGTGCTGGCGCTCGGCGTCGTCGAGGAGGCGCTGGACTTCTTCGCGGATGCTGGCGGCCTCGGCGCGCGCAGCAGCCAGGACCTGGTCGGTCTCGGCTCGCATCGCGTCGGCATAGGCCTGGGCACGTTCGAGGATGGACTGGGTGTGCCGCGTCAGGTCGCCCACCTGGGTGGTGGCCGTACCGGCGACACGGGTCCCCGCGTCCGTTGCGTGGGCGTCGGGCATGTGCCCATCTTCCCACGCGTGGCGTCACCCGCAGCCCGAGACCCCGGAAGCCTAGAGTGTGGTCATGGACCGGCGGATCTTCGGGATCGAGAACGAGTACGGCATCACGTGCACGTTCGAGGGTCAACGCCGCCTCACCCCGGACGAGGTGGCGCGCTACCTGTTCCGCAAGGTCGTCTCGTGGGGGCGCTCGTCGAACGTCTTCCTCTCCAACGGCAGTCGGCTCTACCTCGACGTCGGCTCGCACCCTGAGTACGCCACCCCGGAGTGCGACCACGTCCGTCAGCTCGTCGTGCACGACAAGGCGGGGGAGCGGATCATCGAGGGCCTGGTTGCCGACGCCCAGGACCGGCTGGCCGAGGAGGGCATCGAGGGCGAGATCTACGTCTTCAAGAACAACACCGACTCCGCGGGCAACTCCTACGGCTGCCACGAGAACTTCCTCGTCGGGCGGGCAGGGGAGTTCCAGCAGCTCTCCGACGTGCTCATCCCCTTTCTCGTCAGTCGTCAGATCACGTGTGGCGCCGGCAAGGTGGTCACGACGTCCAAGGGCGCGACCTACTGCGTGAGCCAGCGGGCCGACCACATCTGGGAGGGCGTGTCGTCGGCGACCACCCGCAGCCGCCCCATCATCAACACGCGCGACGAGCCGCACGCCGACGCCGAGCGCTACCGCCGCCTGCACGTCATCGTCGGCGACTCCAACATGAGCGAGACCACGACCATGCTCAAGGTCGGGTCCGCCGATCTGGTGCTGCGGATGATCGAGGCCGGCATGGTCGTGCGCGACCTGACGCTCGAGAACCCGATCCGGGCGATCCGTGAGATGAGTCACGACATGACCGGGCGCAAGACGGTTCGGCTGTCCAACGGTCGTGAGCTCTCCGCCCTCCAGATCCAGACCGAGTACCTCGAGCGGGCCCAGGCCTTCGCCGACCGCGAGGGTCTCGAGGACCCGATCCACAAGCAGGTCCTCGACCTGTGGGAGCGGACCATCCGGGCCGTCGACACCGGCAACCTCGGCCTGGTCGACACCGAGATCGACTGGGTCATCAAGCACAAGCTGATCGCCGGCTACATGGCCAAGCACGACCTGCCGATGGAACACCCCCGGATCGCCCAGCTCGACCTCGCCTACCACGACGTCAACCGTGAGCGGGGAGTCTTCTACGTGCTGCAGAAGCACGGTCGCGCGGCCCGCATCACCACCGACCCGGAGGTCTTCGAGGCCAAGACCGTGCCCCCGCAGACCACCCGGGCCAAGCTGCGCGGCGACTTCATCAGGGCCGCGCAGGAGCACCGCCGCGACTTCACCGTCGACTGGGTGCACCTCAAGCTCAACGACCAGGCCCAGCGCACCGTGCTGTGCAAGGACCCGTTCGCGGCGGTGGACGCCCGTGTGGACCGCCTGATCGAGGGCATGCGCGGGTGACCGTGGGGTATGCCGCGTTGGCGGCATACCCGGCGCGCACCGGATGGCGCCCTGGGCGGCATACCGACGAATCGGGCATTGCCAGCGGCCACGGTTATGGTGGTCGCTGGTTCCCGCTCCCAGCGAAGGTTTCTTCATCGTGCATCTGCGTCGTTTTCCCGCCCTCACGGCGGTCGCCCTGGCCGCGACCTTGGCCCTCACCGGCTGCGGTGACTCCAAGGACGCCCAGCCGTCCGTGCTCGACAAGATCACGGTGACAGGCGGCAGCGACACCACGGCCCCCACGGTGACGGTCAACCCCAAGCCCCTCTCGGTGACCGAGACCACGACCCGGGTCGTCAAGGCCGGCACCGGAGCACCGGTCAAGGGTGACGAGATCGTCAGCCTCAAGTACGTCCTGCTCAACGGCAAGGACTCATCGGTGCTCGACACGAACTTCGGCAAGCAGAACCTCGGCCTCAACCTCGGTGCCGCTGACCTGCTGCCCGGCCTCAAGAAGGGGCTGCTGAACCAGAAGATCGGATCACGGGTCCTCGTCGCCATGCCGCCCAAGGACGCCTTCGGCACCCAGGGCAACACCGAGATCAAGGTCGGCGGGACCGACACCGTCGTGTTCCTCATGGACGTCCTGTCGGCGACCAAGCCGCTGGCCTCCGCCGAGGGCAAGGAGGTCAAGCCGGCCGCCGGGCTGCCCACGGTGAAGGTCGAGGGCAACGAGACCGCCCAGATCACGATCCCGAAGGGCGCCAAGCCGCCGACCAAGACCGTCGGTCAGCTCCTCATCGAGGGTTCCGGCGCGAAGGTACAGGCGGGCCAGACGATCCGCGTGACCTACACCGGCGCGCTCTGGAAGGACGGGTCGGTCTTCGACTCCTCCGCCAAGGCACCGAACAAGTACTTCGAGACCTCGATCGGCACCCAGCAGGTCATCAAGGCGTGGGACACCCAGCTGGTCGGCAAGACCGTCGGCAGCCGCGTCCTGATGATCGTCCCGCCGGCCGACGGCTACGGCGCGGCCGGCAGCCCGCCGAAGATCAGCGGCACCGACACGCTTGTCTTCGTGGTCGACATCCTCGCGGCCTTCTGAGCCACGCACCACCGCACCACCCACCCCTAGTTCCCACCTCCGAAGGAGCAGTCCCATGGGTTTTGACCCCAACACCACCAAGCCCGAGATCGACTTCCCCGGCGACGCCGCCCCGACCGAGCTGGTCATCGAGGACCTCGCCGAGGGCGACGGCCAGGAGGCCGGCGCGGGTGACACCATCTCGGCGCACTACGTCGGAGTGGCCCACTCCACCGGCGAGGAGTTCGACGCCTCGTGGAACCGAGGCGCACCCCTGGACTTCCGCCTCGGCGTCGGCCAGGTCATCCGCGGCTGGGACGAGGGCATCGTCGGCATGAAGGTCGGCGGCCGTCGCAAGCTCGTCATCCCCGCGCACCTGGCCTATGGCGACCGTGGCGCCGGCGGCGCGATCAAGCCGGGCGAGACCCTGGTCTTCGTCGTCGACCTGGTGGACGTCCGCTGACCAACCCGGTCGCTGCCAGACGCAGCTTCACCCAACAATGTTGCGCCTCACCCCGGAACCGAACTCGGGTGAGGCGCAACTTTGTCCCTAAACCCGATAAAGGTGCGCGGCGTGGCGGCCGGCTGCTGCGCTGTACAGGAAGGCTGCGTGGTCCTCGTCGAGGCCACGGCCCATCGTCGACAGCCGGACGGGAGTGGCTCGCAGGGCCGCATCGAGCCCGTCCGGGTCGACGCCGCGGACCGTGAGGGCCCCTTGCGCGGTGCGCGCGAGGGTGTGCGCCTGGTCGGCGACCAGGGCACCGAACTCGTCGCCCGTCGTGGGAAGCGGAACATCCGCGGAGACCAGGCAGATGCGTCCGTAGGCCGTGGTGCTGTGGTGGGAGATCCCGCGGTGTCGTTCCCTGGGATCGGCGTCCGAGACCCGCAGCGCGGCCACGCCACGCCCGCCGAGCGTGCTGACGGCGTTGAGCGCCTCGCCCGCCGCGACCCCCGTATAGCCCCAGGGGGTGCCCGTGCCGACGTTGCCCGGCCCCTGGATGACCACGGCGATGTCGGCGCCGAGAACGTGCTTGGCCGCGAGCAGACCTGAGTGCAGGGTGACCGCCTCGTGCTCGCCGCCGTAGGCCTGGCCGACGGTCACGGTGCCGGCCAGCCAGCCGTGCTCGGTGAGGGTCGCGACGTTGCGGGAGAACGCGATCGGCAGGGCACCACCGTCGGTCATGAGGTAGACGACCCGCGCCTCGGGTCGGTCCACCCTGATCCCGGCGAGGATCGCGGGCAGCGCCGAGTGGAGGTCGGCCACGACCACGGGCATGCCGAGCAGGTCGCCCGCGGCGGCCAGCGTGCCGGTCATGACGTCGTGGTGCGGGCTGTCCTGCTCGTCGACAGCCATGAACATCTGCTGCTGGGGCGTGTAGCGGGCCTTGACGATGTGTCCGGCGGACGTCTCTGGATCGCTGGGCAAGCGTTCCGGCGCGGCGACGATGAACGCCAGCCCACCGGTCCCGAGACCGCGCAGCAGCGCCGAGGCGTTGAGCAGCACCCGATCACCGACCTCTGGCTCGCCCACCAGCGCGGTGTAGGCCAGCGCCCGCACGAGGGTGCCATCGGCGTTGGTGCCGGGGTCGCCGCCACCCAGCCGCACGGCATACTCCACCGCGCCCGGCCACCGGCCACGCACCTGCTCGACCGTTCCCTCGCGCCACTGCATCACGACACGCAGACTAGCCACGGGGCGTGCCTTGCACTCGGGTAGCGTCGGGCGGGTGAGTTCACCCACCGGTCCGGCGGCCAAGACCGAGCGCCTGCTCAACCTCGTGCTGTGCCTGCTCTACACCCGCCGCCCCCTGCCCAAGTCGCGGATCCGGGCCGTCGTCCCGCAGTACGGCGACGCCACGAGCGACGAGGCCTTCGACCGGATGTTCGAGCGCGACAAGGACGAGCTGCGCGAGCTCGGCATCCCCCTCGTCACCGAGGACATCGGCGGGGCCTGGGACGACGAGGTCGGCTACCGGATCGACCAGCGTGAGTACGCCCTGCCGGACATCTCCTTCGAACCCGACGAGCTCGCCGTGCTCGGCCTGGCGAGCCGCACCTGGGCGCACGCCTCCCTGGCCGGTCCGGCCGCCCAGGCGCTGCGCAAGCTCAAGGCGGCGGGGATCGAACGCGACGGCGACTCCCTCATCGGGATCGAACCCCGCCTGGGCACCAGCGAACCCGCCTTCGAGCCGGTCAAGAACGCTGTCGTCGGTCAGCGCACCATCACCTTCGGCTATCGCACCGGTGGTCAGGGCGACGTCAACGCGCGCACCGTCCAACCGTGGGGACTCGCCTCCTGGCACGGCCGCTGGTACCTCACCGGTTTCGACCTCGACCGCGAGGCGCCGCGGGTCTTCCGCCTGTCGCGGATCGACGGCGACGTCGCCGAGGTCAAGAAGGCCCAGCCGTATGCCGTGCCGGCCGACCACCGCGCGCAGGAGATGATCCGCGCCACTGTGGGCGACCAGCCCACCCGCACCGCGGCTGTCACGGTCCGCGCTGACAGGGGCAACTCGCTTCGTCGGCGGGCGACCAGCACGGCCGAGGCGGGGGAGTGGACCGAGCTCGAGGTGCCGTTCACCGACGACGACGCGCTGGCCGACGAGGTGAGCGGCTACGGCGCCGACGTCGTCGTGCTGTCGCCACCCGAGGTGCGTGAGCTCGTGGTCGAACAGCTGCGCGGCGCGCTGGCCGCCCACGTCGGCGGTGCCGCATGACCCCTCCGCCCAAGAAGGCCAGGACCGTCCCCGAGACCGCCACCGACCGGCTCGCGCGACTGCTCACGATGGTGCCCTGGCTGGTCGCCCGACAGGGGATCGACCTCTCCCGGGCGGCCACCGAGCTGGGGATCACCGTGGACCAGCTCGAGACCGACCTCCGGTTGCTCTACCTCTGCGGCTACGGCCAGATGCCCGACGAGCTGATCGACGCGCAGTGGGAGAGCGGCAGGGTGTTCGTCACCAACGCCGACACCATCGCCCGCCCGTTGCGGCTCGGGCGCGACGAGGCACTGACCCTGATGGTCGGACTGCGTGCCCTGGCCGCCGTGCCCGGGCTGGGGGAGCGTGACGCCATCGAGCGCGCCATGGCCAAGCTCGAACAGGCCACAGGGGCCAGCGCCGAGGCCGCTGCCCGGGTCGAGGTCGCGATCAGCGAGGGCGTGGAGGCGGACCTGCTCGCCGATGCCCGCCGGGCCGTCGAGGGGCACCGTCGCGTGCACCTGCGCTATCTCGTGCCGAGCCGCGACGAGGCCACCGAGCGCGACGTCGACCCCATGCGGGTGGTCAACCTGGACTCGCGGTGGTACCTCGAGGGATGGTGCCACCTGGCCCAGGACACGCGCACCTTCCGGATGGACCGCATCTCGCGCCTTGACGTCCTCGATGTCGACGGGACACCCCCTGCCGATGCCCAGCTGCGCGACCTCGATGCCGGCGCATTCACCCCGCGACCCGACGACACGCTCGTCACGCTGCGACTGCAGCCCGGGGCCACGTGGGTCAGCGACTACTACCCGACCGAGTCCGTCGAGACGGCCGCCGACGGGTCCCAGACCGTCACGCTGCGCACCGCCGACACGCTCTGGCTTCGCCGACTGCTCTGGCGGCTGGGCGGACGCGGCACCGTCGTGTCGCCTCCCGAGGTCGCCCAGGCGGTGAGCGAAGGCGCCGAGGCCGCCCTCGCGGCATACGGTGCGGACGCGGACCCACCCACCACGGGCGGGTAGGGTCGACGCCGTGTGGTGGTGGGTCCTCATCTGGGTGCTGCTCGTGGTGATCGCGGCGGCCTACTTGGCGACCCGGGCGTGGGGTGTCTGGGGACAGTTCAAGGAACTGACCGCTGAGGTGCGCCGTTCCTCCGAGACCGTTGCCGCCCTCCAGGCGGAGACGAGCAGGCTCGGACAGAGCCCTCCTGCGCCGCAACCCGACGTGTTCGGGGACCCCCGCCAGCTGCGCAGGGAACGCGATGCCACCCGCGCCTCGTTGAAGCAGCAGCGGCGCGCCCGTCAGGCCGCGCGCCGCCCCAGCTGGGCCAGACACCTAGACTGAGGACAACACGCCCGGCACAGGCCAGGGCAGCACCGTCACAGTGGCCACGACGTGGTCGAGAGGAATGAGTCACATGGGTCGCGGATTGTTTGAGGGTTGGCACATCATCATCCTGCTCGTGCTCCTCGTCGTGCTCTTCGGCTTCAAGCGGCTCCCCGACGCTGCCCGCTCCATCGGCCGGTCGATGCGCATCTTCAAGTCCGAGGTGCAGGAGATGAAGACCGACGGCAAGTCCGCGGCGAGCAGCGACACCGTCAAGGGCGAGGCCATCAAGGATCCTGAGGCTCCCACCGCCCCCGAGCCCTCCGGCCCGATCCGTGAGGACAACAGTCCCCGCACGGACAACTCCTCCGGCGCCTCCTAGCCCGGACCGACGACCGCACCAGTCACCTCGACGATGGCGTTCCGGCGTGCCCGCAACCCCGACGGGCGCATGTCGCTCGGCGATCACCTGCGCGAGCTCCGACGACGCTTCCTGATCTCCGCGGTGACCATCCTCCTGGGTGGCGTGCTCGGCTGGATCATCTACCCGCAGGTCTACGGCAGGCTGGCCGCACCGTTCAACAACTACAAGGCAGCCAACCCCGAGAGCGTCATCGACCTGAACTTCGGCACGGCCACTGCCGCCTTCTCCCAGCAGGTGAGCCTGTCGATCTTCGTCGGGATCGTCGTGTCGAGCCCGGTGTGGCTGTTCCAGCTGTGGGCGTTCATCGTGCCCGGGCTCACCAAGAAGGAGCGACGGATCTCGCTGGCCTTCATCGGTGCCACGGTGCCGTTGTTCCTCGCCGGCTGCTCGATGGCCTACTACGTGCTGCCCAAGGTGCTGGAGGTCCTCTACGGGTTCACGCCCCCTGGGGCGTCGAACATCCAGCAGGTCAGCGAGTACTTCTCGTTCGTCACCCGGTTCATCCTCGTCTTCGGGCTCGCCTTCCTGCTGCCCGTCTTCCTGGTCGCGCTGAATGCGATCGGCATCCTCCCGGCCAGGGCGATGATCAAGGCGTGGCGCCCCGCCATCTTCGGGATCTTCGTCCTCTCCGCCATCGCGACGCCGACACCGGACGCCTTCACGATGTTCCTGCTCGCCATCCCGCTGTGCGTCCTCTATGTCGCCGCGATCGGGGTCAGCAAGCTCATCGAGCGTGGACGCAGCAAGAACCGGCCGAAGTGGACCGAGGTGCCCGACGACGAGGCCTCGGCCCTGTAGCCTCCGCGCGTGAGTCCGAACAGCTCCACCGTCAAGAAGCGCATCGGCCTGGTGGTGAACCCGACCTCCGGCAAGAACCGCGGGATGGCCCTCGGCATCGAGGTGGCGCACCGGATGCGGGCGGCCGGGCACGAGGTGCTGGACCTGTCCGACGAGTCGTATGCCGCCGCGCGTGACCGCGCCCTCGGGGCCATCTCCCAGGGCCTGGACGTGCTCGCTGTGGTCGGCGGGGACGGCATGGTCCACCTCGGTGTCGACCTCGCCGCGGAGACCAAGACGACGCTGGCCATCATCGCCGCGGGGACCGGCAACGACGTCGCCCGCGGGCTGGGTCTCCCGGTCCACGACCCGGTGCGTGCGGCCGACCTGGTCACCACGGGGATCCCCCGCACCATCGACGCCGTTCGCCACGTCGACGCCCACGGGGGACGGCACTGGTTCGTGGGGGTGCTCGGGGCCGGCTTCGACTCGGTCGTCAACGAGCGCGCCAACACCTGGCCGTGGCCCAAGGGCAACATGCGGTACAACCTGGCGATCCTGCGCGAGCTCCCGCTGTTCAAGGCGATTCCCTACGTCGTGACGGTCGACGGCGTGCGTCACGAGACCCGCGCCATGCTCGTCGCGGTGGGCAACGGACCCAGCTACGGCGGCGGGATGCAGGTCCTGCCCGCTGCCAGGTTCGACGACGGACTGCTCGACGTGCTGATCCTCCACCAGATCAGCACGGTGGAGTTCCTCAAGGTCTTCCCGAAGGTCTTCAAGGGCGCCCACGTCACGCACCCGGCCGTCGAGATCATCCAGGGGCGCTCGGTCACGCTCGAGGCGGAGGGCATCATGGCCTACGCCGACGGGGAGCGGTTCGCCCCGCTGCCGATCACCGTCGAGGTGGTCCCCGGCGCGGTGACGGTGCTGGCGCCTGCCGCCACGTAGGCTCGGGAGCATGTCGACGCCCGCTGAGCGATTCGCCGCAAGCGCCAGCCGCGCGGCATACGAGAAGTCTCGGTTGGCCGCCTTTGCGGCGACGGTGGACTTTCCCCTCGACGACTTCCAGGTGCAGGCCTGCGAGGCGGTGGAGGCCGGCCGTGGTGTCCTCGTGGCGGCGCCCACCGGGGCCGGCAAGACGATCGTCGGCGAGTTCGCGGTCTTCCTCGCCCTGGCCGCGGGGCGCAAGGCGTTCTACACGACCCCGATCAAGGCGCTGTCCAACCAGAAGTACAACGACCTCGTGAAGCGGCACGGCTCCAAGAACGTGGGTCTGCTCACCGGTGACTCCTCGATCAACGGTGAGGCACCCGTCGTCGTCATGACGACGGAGGTGCTTCGCAACATGATGTATGCCGGGTCCTCCACCCTGCACGGGCTCGGCTTCGTGGTGATGGACGAGGTGCACTACCTCGCCGACCGGTTCCGCGGCGCCGTGTGGGAGGAGGTCATCATCCACCTGCCGCAGGACGTCCAGGTGGTGTCGCTGTCCGCCACGGTGAGCAACGCCGAGGAGTTCGGTGCCTGGCTGTCGGAGGTGCGCAGCGGGGTCGACATCATCGTGTCCGAACACCGTCCCGTGCCGCTGTGGCAGCACATGATGGTGTCCCAGTCGATGTATGACCTGTTTGTCGACGAGGCGTCGGCGCCGGTGACCGGGGTCGACGCGACCCGGGTGAATCCCGAGCTGTTGCAGGCGATTCGCACTTTCGAGCAGCGCGGGCGCTGGGACGACGGCGCCCGTCACGGCTCGCAGTCGGACCGGCACAGCCGAGGCGGACGCGGCCGCGGGCCGCGCGGTCCCGGGGGCGGTCATGGCGGACACGGCATGGCACGCAGCTCGGGCGGTCGTCCCGGTGGGGGAGCGACCCGTTCCGAGGTCGTCCAGCGGCTCGAGCGCGAGGGGCTGCTGCCGGCGATCACCTTCATCTTCAGCCGCGTGGGGTGTGAGGCCGCCGTCGGCCAGCTGCTGCGCGACGGCGTCCGGCTGATCACCGAAGCCGAGGGCGACCGGATCCGGCGTACCGTCGAGGAGCGCGTCTCGGCGCTGGCCGACGAGGACCTCGGGGTGCTCGGCTACTGGGATTTCGTCGACGGCTTGACCCGTGGCTTCGCCGCACACCATGCCGGGATGCTGCCGACGTTCCGCGAGATCGTGGAGGAGCTCTTCACGGCAGGGCGGATCCGGGCGGTCTTCGCCACGGAGACCCTCGCGCTCGGCATCAACATGCCGGCGCGCACGGTCGTCATCGAGAAGCTCGTGAAGTTCAACGGCGAGACCCATGCCGACATCACCCCAGCCGAGTACACCCAGCTGACCGGACGGGCCGGGCGTCGCGGGATCGACGTCGAGGGCCATGCCCTGGTCCAGTGGAACCGCGGGATGGACCCGCTGGCCGTCGCCGGTCTCGCGTCCACCCGCACCTACCCGCTGAAGTCGTCTTTCCGGCCCACCTACAACATGGCGGTCAACCTCGTCGCCCAGGTCGGGCGCGAGACCGCCCGCGAGATCCTTGAGACGTCCTTCGCCCAGTTCCAGGCCGACCGCGCCGTCGTGGGCATGGCTCGGGCAGTGCGCAAGAACGAAGAGGGCCTCGAGGGCTACGGCGAGGGGATGGCCTGTCACCTTGGCGACTTCAAGGAGTATGCCGCCCTGCGGCACGAGATCGCGCGCCTCGAGAAGGACGGCGCCAAGGTCCGGTCCGCGAGCAACCGGGCGCAGGCGGCGGTGTCGCTGGAGTCGTTGAAGATCGGTGACGTCATCAAGATCCCGTCGGGCCGACGGGCCGGCTATGCCGTCGTCGTCCATCCCTCCAAGTCCTACCGTGGCGAGGTGCCGGCTCCGACGGTGGTGACCGAGGACAAGCAGCTCCTCAAGCTGTCACTGGTCGATGTGCCGACCCCCGTGGAGCCGATCGCCCACGTCAAGGTGCCGCCCCACTTCAACTCCAAGAGCCCCAAGGCCCGACGCGACCTGGCCACCTCGCTGCGCATCGCCGTCCCTTACGACCCGCCGCCCGGCCGCTCGCGCGACCACGCGGCATACGCGGGCAGCGCCGAGGACGAACGCATCTCCGAGCTGCGCCGCCAGCTCAAGGCCCACCCCTGTCACCAGTGCCCCGACCGCGAGGACCACGCCCGGTGGGCTGAGCGGTGGTGGCGGCTCAAGCGCGAGACGGTCGGGCTGCAGCGCAAGGTGGAGGGACGCACCAACTCGGTGGCCCGGACCTTCGACCGGATCTGCACCCTGCTCGGGGAGATGGGCTACCTGTCCGACAGCGGCGACCTCGTGACGCCCCAGGGGGAGAACCTGCGCCGGCTGTACACCGAGAAGGACCTGCTGGCCGCCGAGTGCCTGCGGCTGGGGGTGTGGAAGCGGCTCGACCCGGCAGGCCTGGCGTCGATCGTGTCGGCCCTGATCCATGAGCCGCGACGCGACGAGACCGACCCATCGCCGCGGATGCCCAACGAGGACGTCGCCGAGGCGGTCCGCGAGATGAACCGGCTCTGGTCGGTGCTGGAGGACCGGGAACGCGAGCTGGGGCTCCCACTCACTGGTGACCCTGACGCCGGGATGGTCTGGATGATGCACCGGTGGGCGAGCGGTCGTCAGCTGGAGGAGGTGCTGCGAGGATCCGACATGGCGGCCGGTGACTTCGTGCGCCGGTGCAAGCAGGTCGTCGACCTGCTCGGCCAGATAGGCGACGCTGCCCCGGAACCCACGTTGCGCACCACCGCCCGCAGGGCCATCGACGCCGTGATGCGTGGGGTCGTCGCAGCCGACCGCCTCGACTGAGCGCGCCTGCCCGCGGACTCTCGGCCAGTTGGCCCCGTTTCCGGGACGGAGGGCGCACCTGACGCCGCGACTACTCGATGCGCAGCGCCGACAACACCCGGTTGAACGAGCTGGTCACCCCGAACTCGCTGGCGACCCTGCTCATCAGCACCGGATCGGCCACTTCTGTCGGCAGCGCCAGGTCCACCCCGTCGACCGGTGCATCGCGAGTCACCCGGACCACCGTGGGGGCCACATCGAGGTAAGCCGCGGCCGCCTCGAGGTTCGTCCGACGGGCTCCCTTGATGGCCGGTGCTCCGGAGTCGACTGCCGCGCGAAGACCGGCGAGCGAGCCGTACTCGGCGATGAGCTGAGCCGCGGTCTTGTCGCCGATGCCCTTGACGCCGGGCAGTCCGTCGCTGGTGTCGCCGCGCAGGACGGACATGTCCAGGTAGGCGTCACCGCTCTCCACGGCATAGCGCTCCCGCAGGTAGTCCTGGGTCGCGAGGTCGGGGTCACGCACCCCGCCCTTGCCGGTGTACAGAACACGGACGCCTCGGGCGTCGTCGACGAGCTGCAGGAGGTCGCGATCTCCCGTGACGATGTCAACCTTCATGGTGCCGCCCCACCTGGTGGCCAAAGTGCCGATCACGTCGTCGGCCTCGAAGCCGTCGGCCCCCAGCCGGGCGATACCCAGAGCCGCCAGCGCGTCGACGATGACCGGCACCTGGGGGGCCAGGTCGTCCGGGACCTCTTCGGCGACGGTGTCGTCCGAGGCCGGGTGGGCTTGGTCCGGCACGGTGCTGGGCACCGGTGCCGGGGACTCCTCGGTCACCCTGTGGGCCTTATAGCTGGGCAGCAGGTCCACCCGCCACTGCGGTCGCCAGTCGTTGTCCCAGCAGGCTGCAAGGTGAGTTGGCTGGTGGGTGGTGACGAGCGAGGCGATCATGTCGAGGAAGCCCCGGATCGCGTTGGTCGGTGGCTGCGAGGGATCGCTGCGCTGGTCCGGCACCCCGAAGAACGCGCGGAAGTACAGCGAGGCGGAATCGAGCAGCATGAGACGGCCGGAGCTGTCGGGCGAGGTCATGGCGGACATGCTGCCACTCCCCACCTCAGTCCTCAGTAGGGTGTGGGCGTGGAAGACCTCGATCGACGCATCGTCGACCTGCTGCGCGCTGACGGTCGGATGAGCTACACCGACCTGGGCAAGGCCATGGGCCTGTCCACCTCGGCGGTGCACCAGCGGGTGCGCCGGCTCGAGGAGCGCGGCGTCCTCAAGGGGTATGCCGCCCTCGTCGACTACACGGCGCTGGACCTGCCGCTCACTGCTTTCATCTCGATCTCACCACTGGATCCTGCTGCACCCGACGACATCCCGGACCGGCTGCGCGACATCACCGAGCTCGAGGCCTGCCACTCGGTCGCGGGGGAGGAGAACTACATCCTCAAGGCGAGGGTCCGCACTCCGGGCGACCTCGAGGTGCTGCTGGCTCGCGTGCGTTCTGCAGCCAACGTGGCCACTCGCACCACGGTGGTGCTCTCGACCCCCTGGGAGTAGCCGCCTCAGTGCGGGTCCAGCTCGTCGAGGGTCAACAGCGCCAGCGCCGAGGTCCACACGAGCGGAGCGGGGCCGGCTGGGCGCCCGGTGCGAGTGACCTTCTCGGGCAGGGATCCGTAGGACGTGCGGTGGTCATCCAGCCAGTTCAACCACCGTGTGGCTGTTTCGTCGCGTGCGGTGGCCGCGGCCGTGAGCGCCACCAGAGCGGTCTCGGGCGTCCACGACGCTCCGTCGTCCTTGGGCCAGTCAGCGCCGGGTGCCAGACCGCCGGCCGGGCGCAGGGCCGTGCGCTGGTAGCGCAGCCAGGCCTGGCTCACGGCATGGTCGGCCAGCTGACTTCCCGGTGGACGCTGGAAGGGAGGCAGCAGCATCGCCACCGCCGCGTCGACGCCTCCCCCCTCCGGGCCGAAGCGCTCGTAGTCCGGTCCGAAGCTGCGCGCGACGACCTGGCCCAAGCGGGAGGCGACCAACCCGGTGGTGACGGCCTGGGTCAGCTGTCCTGTGGCGCGGTAGTCATCGGCTGCGGCAGCCAGACCGGCGAGCATCGGCGCCACCGTCCCCAGGGAGGTGCGGTCGACCGGCAGCTCCCAGTAGTCCGGTGACGGAGGCGGGAGCCGGCTTCCCGAGTCCACCAACGTGGTGAGGACTCGCACACAGCGGTCTCTGAGGCCGGTCGCCGTGGCCGGGACGCCGGTAGGGCCGGCGGCTCGCACCCCCGCGATCGCCCAGAGCACCCAGCCACACCCGTCGGACTGGCGGGGGCGGTCGGTCAGAGGTGACCCATCCAGCCCGTAGCGAGCCTGGAACCCCTGCAGCGGGTCGAACTCCAGTCGAGCCAGACGGTCCAGGATCGACGCAGCCTCCTGATCGTGGCCGCTGATGCTCAGGGCGACCGCCGCGAACGACCCGTCTCGCGGCCAGAAGTGTCCCCAGGGCCCGCCAGGCCCGGCGGCCACCGTTCCGTTCGACGACAGGAACGAGCGGATGTCGACCAGCGCCCACCGAGCCATGTCCTCCCAACGGGTGCCCTCGCCGGGCACGGTCCCCGTGTCCAGCCAGAGCTGGTCGGCCCTGCTGTGCCCGCCCGCGGCATACACCTCGGGTGAGCGGTATCCGGATGCGGTGATGAGGTCTGCCTCCGGGAGGTGCGCCCGGGGTCCCGCGGCGGCACCGACCAGGACGACCGCGAGCAGCAGGATGCCGAGCGGCCGTGTCCGCGTTGCGCTCACGTGTCACCCCCCAGTGGTGGGCCAGTCATCCCACGGTAGATCGGCCTGGAGACCGACGCACACCACGTTTGGCGGAGTCGGCCGTTCGGCTGGAGATCCGGGCTGCGATCAGTACGTCAGCGCGCGATCCGCGCGACTTTGGCCCTCGTGGCGGTGACCAGGTCGACAGGGGTGAGGGACAGGTCGAGGCCGCGACGGCCTCCCGAGACATAGACCCGGTGCAACGCCAGCGCCGACTCGTCGACGACAGTCGGCAGTGCCTTCTTCTGCCCGATGGGGGAGATCCCGCCGACGACGTAACCGCTCGACCGCTCGGCGTCTGCGGGCTGGGCCATCGTGACCTTCTTGAGGCCCAGCGCGGCCGCGATGGCCTTGAGGTCGAGCTGCCGGTCGACCGGCACCACCCCGACGGCCAGTCCGCGCTCGGAGTCGACCAGGAGGGTTTTGAAGACCTCTCCCGGCGGCACCGACAGCGCGGCAGCGGCCTCCAGTCCGTAGGAGGCCGCTGCCGGGTCGTGGTCGTAAGGGTGCACCTCGAAGGCCAACCCGAGACGGGTCAGCGCCGTGGTGGCTGGGGTGCCTGCGCTGGCTTCGCGACGCTTGCCCATGCGGGTGTCGGTATGCCGTGCCGCGCGAGTAGGTCGGTCAGCGCTTCTCGACGCGCTGGACGAGCGCCCAGGCGGCGGGGAAGAGGCCGGCCGCGGCCGCGACCTTGATGGCATCGCCGATCAGGAAGGGGGTGAAGCCCGCCGCCAGGCCGGCCTCGAGGTCCATCCCGGTGGAGCTCATCAGCCACGACACGCCGACGGCGTAGATCACGAGGTTGCCGAGCACCATGGTGATCGCCGTCTTGGCGACCGTGCGGTCCCCGCCGCGCTCGGCGAGCCAGCCGACGAGCGCGCCCGCGAGGACGAAGCCGATGACGTAGCCGAACGTCGCACCGCCCCAGCCTTCCTTGTGGTCAGCGAACCAGTTCACGCCCAGACCACCGGCGACCAGGTAGGTGCCGACGCTGAGCAGGCCCCGCAGGCCGCCCAGCGAGGCCCCCGTCAGCAGGACGGCGAACGTACCGAGGGTGAGTGGAACCGGGGTGCCCGGGAGCGGGACGTGCCACTGGGACAACAGGCCGATGAATCCGGCACCGGCCGCGATGAGCACGAGGTCACGGGCGCGTGAACCGACCCAGGCGGGGACGCCCACCACGGCGGGGACGTAGTCGGCCAGAACGCGTTTGCGGGGGAGGGCGATAGCAGTCACGGGAGCAACCTAGCGAAGGCCCGCCGGGCGGCATGACAGGCCCTCACGTCGGGAACATCACACCGGCACGTCACACCCGCACGTCACACCGGCGCCGGCGCGACGTGCACTCAGACGAGTGAGGCCTCGCGGCTGGCCGCGGCGCGCTCGACGGCGACCGCGTGGGCGGCCTCGTGGTCGCCCTCCTCGCGCCACCACTGCTGACCTGTCTCGGGGAGGGTGTAGATCGGGTCGTAGTAGACGTAGTCGCGCGACAGGGCGTCGGTGTCGGCGTTCTCGATCGAGGTGCGGTAGTTCTTGCGCCAGAACGACATGCCGCGCTCGGTGTCGTAGCTGTCGACCTGGTGCACCCAGCGCTTGCCCACGAACGGGACGTCGCAGACGATGCGCGGCGTGGCGAACCCGGGCAGGTAGCCCATCATCGAGTGCTGCAGGTGCTGCGCCTCGGCAAGCGAGAGGCGCCAGTGCTCGGAGAACGGGATCATGTCGCACATGTAGAAGTAGTACGGCGTGATCATGGCGTCGTCCTGGAGGGCGAAGCAGAGGTCGAGCAGCTGCTCCACCGAGTCGTTGATGCCACGCATCAGAACGCCCTGGTTGCGCACGTCCCGCACGCCGGCCTCCAACATCGCCTTGGAGGCGTCGGCGACCAGAGGCGTCACGGACTGGGCGTTGTTGACGTGGGTGTGGATCGCCAGGGAGACGCCGCGCGAGCGGGCCTTGGCAGACACGCGGGCGACACCGTCGACGACGTCGGGCTGCAGCCAGTGCTGGGGCAGGCCCATGAGCGCCTTGGTCGCCAGCCGGATGTCACGAATGTTCTCGACGTCGAGCAGCTTGTCGATGAAGCCCTCGAGGTTCTTCCACGGCATGTTGGCGACGTCGCCACCCGAGACGACGACGTCACGCACCTGAGGCGTCTGCTGCAGGTAGGCGAGCATCGCCGCGTAGCGGTCGACCGGCTTGCCGGTGAGCTTGAGCTTGTCGATGACGGCCGTCGAGTTTCCGACGAGGTCCATCCGCGTGCAGTGTCCGCAGTACTGCGGACACGTCGGGAGCAGCTCGGCGAGGACCTTGGTGGGGTAGCGGTGGGTGAGGCCCTCGGCGACCCACATGTCGTGCTCGTGCAGGCTGTCGCGGGTCGCGTGCGGGTGGGACGGCCAGTCGGTGCGGCGGTCAGAGAACACCGGGAGCATGTAGCGCCGGATCGGGTCGGCGTAGAAGGCGCGGGTGAACTCGGCACCGGCCGCGGGCATCCGCCCGTCGGTCCAGGTCATCTCGCTGACCATCGTGTTCATCATCTGCGGTGGGACGAGCATCGACATCGTGGCGCGCTCGGCCTGGTCACGCTCGAGGTCGGCATAGAAGGCGTCGGTCAGCAGGTCGCCCATCAGCTCGCGCAGCTGCTTGATGTTCTTGACGCAGTGCGCTCGCTGCCACTGCGCGCTGGCCCAGTCCTCGGCAGTGACGTCGCGCCACCCCGCGAAACGGGTCCAGTCGGGCTCCACCAGCTCGCGGTGGCGGTAGACGTAGGGCTGCTCGATCGCGGTGCTCATACGTGGCAGGATACGGGACAGGTTCCGATGAAATCGACATACGACCGCAAGATTTGCGCCCCGTGTCGCAATTGATGGGAGATTCTGTGTCTCGCACCCCCTCTTCACCGGTGGGTCTGCACCGCGTCCTCGAGCCCGCAGGCACCTCGCTGCCCCAGGCGGCCCAGCGGCTCGACGCCTCGCCCGACCTGTGGCCGGACGAGGTCCGCATCAGCATCGAGACCCTCAACCTCGACGCGGCGTCCTACCGTCAGCTGACCGAGAAGCACGCCGGCGACGGCGAGGCAGTGCGCGCCGAGGTGCTCGACATCGTCTCCACCCGCGGCAAGATGCAGAACCCCGTCACCGGCTCCGGCGGCATGCTCATCGGCACCGTCGAGGAGGTCGGACCGCAGTCCACCCTGGGTCTGTCCGTCGGCGACCATGTCGCCACGCTCGTCTCCCTGTCGCTCACGCCGCTGGTCATCACCGACGAGCTGGCCGGCTGGGACGGCCGTTCCGAGCGGGTGCCTGCCCAGGGGCACGCCATCCTCTTCGGCCGCTCGATCGCGGCCAGGTTGCCCGACGACCTCAGCCCCGACCTCGCCCTCATGGTGATGGACGTGTGCGGCGCACCAGCGCTCGTGGCGCGCGTGGTGGGGGAGTATGCCGCGCGCGGCGTCAGCCCCACCGTGTGCGTGCTCGGCGGGGCCGGAAAGTCCGGCTCGTTGTCCCTCGCCGCGGCGGCGCAGGCGGGTGCCGGCCGCCGGATCGCCGTGGTGCCCTTCGACAGGGAGGCCGACCTGCTGTCGGGCTCCGGACTGGCGGACGAGGTGGTCATCGCCGACGCCCGCAGCCCGCTCGGGCTGTCCGAAGCCGTCGTTGCCGCCGGGGGGCCAGCCGACATCACCGTGGTCTGTGTCGACGTCCCCGGATGCGAACAGCCCGCCATCCTGTCGACCGCACAGGGCGGCACCATCATCTTCTTCTCCATGGCCACCCACTTCGCGTCGGCGGCACTCGGCGCCGAGGGCGTGGCCGCCGACGTGCGAATGCTGGTGGGCAACGGCTACGTCCCCGGCCACGCGGCATACGCCCTCGACCTGATCCGCGGCAACACCGCGGTGAGGAGTCTGTTCGAAGGTCGCCTCGCGGAGTAGCCACGGGACCAAAGGCCTTCCGCTCGGGTGTCGAACCGTGGTGTCGTGGGCGCATGCCGCAGACGTCCGCCGTGCCGGAGACCGTGTCCTACGCCCCGGAGGACCTCGCGCTGGACCTGCGCTGGTGGGCTGCGGCCAACTACCTGACGGTCGGGCAGATCTACCTGAGGGACAACCCGCTGCTGCGGGAGGCCCTGACGGTGGCGCACACCAAGCCCCGCCTGCTCGGTCACTGGGGGACCAGTCCCGGCCTGTCGATGATCTACGCCCTCTTGAACCGGCGAATCCGGGCGACCGACTCGGACTGGCTCTATGTCACCGGCCCCGGCCACGGTGGCCCCGCCCTCGTGGCGGCCGCGTGGCTCGAAGGCACGTACAGCGAGATCTACCCGCAGGTCGGCGAGGATGGGGCTGGCGTCCTCCAGCTCTTCCGCCAGTTCTCCGCTCCCGGCGGCGTGCCGAGCCACGTCAGCGTCCAGACCCCCGGCTCGATCCATGAGGGGGGCGAGCTCGGATACGCGCTGGTGCACGCGGCGGGCGCGGCGTTCGACCACCCGGAGCTGGTGGTGGCGTGCGTCGTCGGCGACGGGGAGGCCGAGACCGGCCCGCTGGCCGCGTCGTGGCGGCTGCCCAACTTCCTGAACCCGCGTCGTGATGGCGCGGTGCTGCCGATCCTGCACGTCAACGGCTACAAGATCGCAGGGCCCACCGTTTTGGGACGCACGTCCGACGCGGACGTGGAGGCTTACTTGCGAAGCCAGGGCTGGGACCCGGTCACGGTCAGTGGCGACGACCCAGAGAAGGTGTTTCCTGCCTTCCGTACGGCGTTGGCGGCAGCTCACGACCGGATCCTGGCCATCCAGGCCACCGCACGCAACGGCGAGGGGCCGGCCGAGCCGGTGCGGCACCCGTGGCCCGCCATCGTGCTGCGCACCCCCAAGGGCTGGACCGGCCCCGACATCGTCGACGGCGTGCAGGTGCAGGGGACCAACCTGTCCCACCAGGTGCCGCTGGCCGGCCTCGCCGAGGACCCCGAACACCTGCGCCTGCTCGAGGAGTGGCTGCGCAGCTACCGCCCCGACGAGCTGTTCGACGCCGATGGTCGGCTCGTGCCCGAGCTGCGGGAGCTCGCGCCCCGAGGGGACAAGCGCATGTCGGCGACGCCCTACGCGAACGGTGGACGGCTGCGCACGGAGCTTCCAGCGCAGGACCTGACGGAGTACGAAGTCCCCATCACGCCCACCACGCGCGGACAGGACTCGGTGGAGAACACCATCACGTCGGGTCGCCTCATGCGCGACCTGTATGCCGCGACGACCCAACCCGACGGAGGCGGCACCTTCCGGCTGTTCTCGCCGGACGAGACGGCGAGCAACCGCCTGCAACCGGTGTTCGAGGTGACGGATCGCTGCTTCATGGGACAGCTGCGCGAGACCGACGACCACCTCGGGCCGGACGGCCGGGTGATGGAGGTGCTGAGCGAACACCTGTGCCAGGGCTGGCTCGAGGGATACGTGCTGAGCGGCCGGCACGGGATGTTCGCAACCTACGAGGCCTTCGCGATGGTGTCGGCGTCGATGGCCGTGCAGCACGTCAAGTGGCTGCAGCACGCGCAGGAGCTGCCCTGGCGGGCCGACGTGTCGTCGCTCAACGTGCTGCTCACCTCGACGTGCTGGCGCAACGACCACAACGGGTTCTCCCACCAGGGACCTGGCCTGATCGACTGCCTCATCCCGTTGTCGCCGGAGGTCGTGCGGGTCTGGCTGCCCCCGGACGCCAACACGACGCTGTCCGTCACCGACCACTGCCTGCGCAGCACCAACTACGTCAACCTCATCGTCGTGGACAAGCAGAAGCACCTGCAGTACCTCTCGCTCGAGGAGGCCCACGCCCACTGCGCGGCGGGCGCCGGCGTCTGGGAGTGGGCCAGCACGTGCGGGCGAGACGACGAGCCCGACATCGTGCTCGCCTGTGCCGGCGACGTCCCGACCCAGGAGGCGCTCGCCGCCGCCGAGCTGCTGGCCGAGCACGTGCCAGACCTCAGGGTGCGCTTCGTCAACGTCGTCGACCTGATGGCCCTGCTTCCCGAGAACGACCACCCCCACGGCTTCGCCGACAGCGCGTTCGACGACCTCTTCACGGCCGACAAAGACGTCGTGTTCGCATTCCACGGCTACCCGCGTGCCGTGCACCAGCTCATCCACGGGCGCAGCGACCCGGGGCGCTTCCACGTCCGCGGGTTCAACGAGCAGGGCACGACCACGACGCCGTTCGACATGGTCGTGCTCAACCGGATGAGCAGGTTCCACCTCGCCCAGGAGGTGCTGCGCCGCGCTGACCGCCGGGTGGCCGGGTGGGACGCCCTCACCGAGCTCTGCGAGCGCCGGCTCGCCGAGCACCGGCCCTACATCGAGGAGCACCTCGAGGACATGCCGGACATCGCGGACTGGACCTGGAGGGGACCTGTCCACCCCAGCGCGCCGGACGAGTCGGGCCGGTAGTTTCGACCCCGTGACCACCAGCATCTACATCGCCGGCACCGAAGCCCGGTCCGGCAAGTCGGCGGTGGCGGTCGGACTGCTGCACCAGCTGAGCCGGCGCGCGGGCCGGGTGGGCGTGTTCCGCCCCATCGTCCGCGCCGGGGGTGCGGACGAGCTGGTCCTGACGCTGTTGTCCCAGCTGCCCGGCGACCTCTCGGCAGAGCAGGCGTGCGGCGTGACCTACGACGACCTGCATGCTTCGCCCGAGCGGGCCATGGGCGTGATCGTCGACCGCTTCCATGACATCGCGCGCCACCACGACGTCGTCCTCGTCGTGGGATCCGACTTCACCGACGTCGCGGCGCCGACGGAGTTCTCGGTCAACGCCGCGGTGGCCGCCAACCTCGGCTCCCGGCTGCTCCTGGTCGTTCCGGCACAGGGGCACGACCCCGTGGAGGTGGCCACCACCGCCGAGATGGCGGTGGCGGCGGCGCGGGAGGCCCACGCCCACGTGACGGGTGTGGTGGCCAACCAGGTGGCACGTGAGCTCCTGGCGGCCACCACGACAGCCGTGGCCGACCGGGTCGGGCTCCCCGTGCAGGCGCTCCCGGAGACGCCACTGCTTCGGGCCCCGACGGTCAAGGACCTGGTCGACGCGTGCTCGGGCCGGCTCGTCCACGGCGAGGCCGGGTGGCTCGACCGCGAGTGCATGGGCCTGGTGGTCGCGGCCATGACCATGCCCCACGTCCTGGACCGGCTCATCGAGGGTGGCGTCGTGATCGTGCCCGGCGACCGTGAGGACGTGGTCCTGGGTGTCCTGCTCGCGCACCGGTCCAAGACCTTCCCGACGCTGTCGGGGATCGTCCTCAACGGTGGGTTCCCGCTCTCGCCGCAGGTCCAGCGGCTCATCGAGGGCCTCGACGTCGTCCTGCCCATCATCGCGACCGACAGCGGCACCATGACGACGGCGACGCGGCTGGGCGCGGCGCGCGGCCGCCTGACCCCGGGGTCCACTCGCAAGCTGGAGGCGACTGTGGCCATGGTCGAGCGCGGACTCGACGCCGAGGCCTTGCTCGGGCCGGTCGCGACGACGGGGGAGGGTGCCGTCACCCCGTTGATGTTCGAGCACCGGCTGGTCGACGACGCTCGGGCGGCTGCCGCCCACATCGTGCTCCCCGAAGGCGCCGAGGACCGGATCCTGCTCGCGGCCGACACCGTCCTGGCACGAGGCATCGCGAAGCTGACCCTCCTCGGCGACGAGGTGACGATCCGCGCCAACGCCGCCCGCCTGGGTGCGGACATCTCCGGGGCGGCGATCATCGACCCGTCCACCAGCTCCCTGCGCGAAGGATTCGCAGCGGACTACACAGGGCTCCGGGCCCACAAGGGGGTCACCCTCGACCAGGCCCGCGACCGGGTCGTCGACCCGTCCTACTTCGGCACGATGATGGTGCACCAGGGGCTGGCAGACGGAATGGTCTCAGGGTGCATCACGACCACGGCACACACGATCCGACCGGCACTCGAGATCGTCCGGACCGCGCCCGACGTGTCCGTGGTCTCGAGCGTCTTCCTGATGTGCCTGGCCGACCGCGTGCTGGTCTACGGCGACTGCGCCGTCAACCCCGACCCGACCGCCGAGCAGCTCGCTGACATCGCCATCTCTTCGGCCCGCACGGCGCAGCGGTTCGGCATCGAGCCCAAGGTGGCGATGCTGTCCTACTCCACGGGTGAGTCGGGGACGGGCGCGGATGTCGACAAGGTCCGCGCGGCCACCGCGTTGGTCCACCAGCGCGCTCCCGAGCTGCTCGTCGAGGGTCCCATCCAGTACGACGCGGCGGTCGACCCCCACGTCGCGGCGACGAAGCTCAAGGACAGCCCGGTGGCGGGGCGCGCGACGGTCTTGGTGTTCCCCGACCTCAACACCGGCAACAACACCTACAAGGCCGTCCAGCGCAGCGCCTCGGCGGTCGCCATCGGTCCGGTCCTCCAGGGCCTCAACCGACCGGTCAACGATCTGTCCCGCGGAGCGCTGGTGCGCGACATCGTCAACACGATCGCCATCACGGCGATCCAGGCCGGCGCCTGATGCCGACGTCGCGCCCGGTCCTGGTCGTCAACTCCGGGTCTTCGTCGCTGAAGTACCAGGTGCTAGATGCCGACACAGGGGTGACCGCGGCCTCAGGGCTGGTCGAGAAGATCGGGGGACCAGGACGTCTCAAGCACACCACCGGCGATGCGACCCACGAGCGGGACGTCACCTGCAGCGACCATCGGGCCGCCCTCGACGCGGCCCGAGCGGCGCTGCGCGAGCACGGACCGGACCTCGATGAGGTGGGGCTCTTCGCCGTGGGGCACCGGGTCGTGCACGGCGGCCCACGGTTCACCGAGCCGGTGGCCGTCGACGACGAGGTCATCGAAGCCATCCGCGAGCTCGTGCCGCTGGCACCCCTCCACAACCCGGCGAACCTCGAAGGCATCCTCAGCGCCCGGGCCTCCTTCCCCCACGTGCCGCAGGTTGCCGTCTTCGACACCGCCTTCCACCAGACCCTTCCCGCGCAGGCCTACACGTATGCCGTGCCCGCGGAGTGGCGCGAGCGCCACCACGTGCGGCGCTACGGCTTCCACGGCACGTCCCACCGCTACGTCTCCCGGAGGACGGCGGAGCTCCTGGGGCGCAGCCCCGCCGACTGCACCGTGATCGTGCTCCACCTCGGCAACGGCGCCAGCGCCTGCGCGGTGCAGGGTGGGCGCAGCATCGACACCTCGATGGGTCTCTCGCCTCTGGAAGGCCTGGTGATGGGCACTCGCTCGGGGGACGTCGACCCGGCGCTCGGCGCCTATCTGGAGCGCGTCGCGGACCTTGACTCCACGGCATACGACGAGGCGCTCAACAAGGGAAGTGGCCTGCTGGGGCTGGCCGGCATCTCCGACGTGCGCGAGCTCGAACAGCGGCGTGCCGCTGGCGACGCGGACGCCGACCTGGCTTTCGACGTGATGGTCTACCGGCTGCGCAAGTACATCGGTGGGTATGCCGTGGCGCTCGGCCACGTCGACGCCATCGCCTTCACCGGTGGCATCGGTGAGAACAGCGCGGAGGTGCGGCACGCCGTGCTCACCGGGCTCGAGGTCCTCGGGGTCGAGGTCGACGCGCTGGCGAACGTCGCGGGGGAGCCCACCCGGCTGGTCACGACGGCCCGCAGCCGCATCGCGGCCTACGTGGTCCCGACCAACGAGGAGCTGGAGATCGCCCGCGCCTGCCTCGCCGTCCTGGGGCAGGACCGTCCCGTCTAGGGTGCTGGCGTGACCACCCTGTACCGCGGCGGCTTCGTCTACACCCCCATCGACCCCTTCGCCAACGCGATGGTGGTCGACGACGCGACGGGCACGATCGCGTGGATCGGCGGGGACGACGCGGCTGCCGTGCACGTCGACGCCGTCGACGAGGTGGTGGAGCTCGACGGTGCGCTGATGACCCCGGCGTTCGTCGATGCCCACGCCCACACGTCCCAGACCGGGGCCGGTCTGCGCGGGGTCGACCTCGGCGCCACGCGCTCGGTGGTCCAGGCTCTCAGTCGCATCGAGGACGCCGCGCGCGCCAACCAGGGCCGCCCCGTCTACGCCCCCAACTGGGACGAGGGCGGCTGGGCGGAGCGTCGTGCGCACACCGGCGCAGAGCTGGACCGCGCGACCTACGGCGGAGTCGTCTACTCAACGCGGGTCGACGGCCACTCCGCCGTCATCTCCTCCGCCCTTGCCGCTGCCTCCGGTGCCCGCGAGCTGCCCGGCTGGGAGGGTGACGGCCTGGTCACCAAGGACGCCCACCACGCAGCCCGGGAGGCCTTCAACGGCGCGGTCACCCCGGCGCAGCGACGGGCCGACATCGACCTCGCGCTCCAGGCCGCAGCAGCCGCCGGAATCGGACTGGTCCACGAGAACGGCGGGCGCACCCTCTCGGGCACCGACGACTTCGCCGAGGTCCTCGCGGCGGGGGAGCGCGGTGACGGTCCTCAGACCATCGGCTACTGGGCCCAGCTCGTGGCCGACGAGGCGCAGGCTCGCGACGTCGCCACCCTGCGCGGCGCCCGGGGTCTGGCCGGCGACCTCAACATCGACGGCTCGATCGGGTCACGGACCGCCCACCTCCGCGCGGACTACTCCGATGCCTCCGGTCACACCGGCAACGCCTACCTCACCGTCGAGCAGGTGCGCGACCATGTCGCGGCCTGCTCACTCGCGGGCGTCCAGGCCGGGTTCCACGTCATCGGCGACGCTGGCGTCGACACCGCGATCGCGGGCTTCGAGGCCGCTGCCGAGCTCGTGGGGGCGCCCGTCGTGACCAGGTCCCGGCACCGGCTCGAGCACCTCGAGATGATCTCGCGGGACGGCATCGAGCGCCTCGTCAGGCTCGGCGTCAGTGCGAGCGTCCAGCCCGCCTTCGACGCCTTCTGGGGCGGAGACCAGGGCATGTATGCCGCCCGGCTGGGCGCCGACCGCGTCCACGGGCGCCGGGGCGGCGACTCGGCCCCGATGAACCCGATCGCATCGATGATGGCTGCCGGGATGATCGTCGCCCTGGGCTCGGACTCGCCGGTGACCCCGTTCGCCCCGTGGGAGGCGGTGCGGGCCGCCGTGAACCACCACGACGAGAGCCAACGGGTGTCCGCCCGCTCGGCGTTCCTGGCGCACACGCGCGGTGGCTGGCGAGCGGCCGGTTACGACGACCGGGGCTACCTCGACCTGGGTCTGCCCGCGAGCTTCGCCGTGTGGGAGGTGGGCGACCTCGTGGTGCAGGCCCCCGACGACCGCATCCAGACCTGGTCCACCGACCCGCGATCCGGGACGCCCGGCCTGCCCGACCTCTCACAGGGCAGCCCCTCGCCGACGTGCCAGCGCACCGTGGTGCGCGGCCGGACGGTCTTCGACTCGGGTGCGCTCGGCCCGTGATCCTCGGCGGGCGCGAAGGGAGGATTTGCGGCACGGGAGGGCATGGGCCGGAAATTCTCTCTCACGCTGCTAGATTTGCCGCGTGTCTTCGCGTGTGAAACCCCTCCTCGACCTCGACCCGGCTGACGTCCGCCGGGCCCGCACCCTGGCTCGCAAGGCCGGCCGACCCGTCGTCACCCTGGCCCAGAGCCACACGACCGTCAGCGTCGAACGCGCCACCCTGCGCCTCGCCGGCCTGGCCGGCGCCGACCACGAGCGGGTGCCATGGGTCAACCACCTCGTCGACGCGGTCCGGGCGGAGGTCGGGCTCGAGCACGGCATCACCAGCCCCGTCTTCGATGCGCTGCGCAGGGGAGAGGCTCCCGACCTGCTCACCCTGGCCCAGAAGGCCGCCAGCGGCTCGGTCCAGTTCCGGCTCCCCGAGGGCAAGGCGGTCACCGCTGCAGCCAAGGACGCGCGCCGCGAGGTGAGCCGCGGCATCCGCGCCATCGACAAGCAACGTGCCAACCGCGACCGCCTCATCAAGCGGCACGGCGACCCGGAGCAGCGCCCGTGGATCTACCTGATCGTCGCCACCGGCGACATCTACGAAGACATCCCGCAGGCGCAGAACGCCGCCCGCGAGGGCGCCGACATCATCGCCGTGATCCGCTCCACGGGGCAGTCGTTGCTCGACTACGTCCCCGAGGGCGCCACGCGCGAGGGGTATGCCGGCACGTACGCCACCCAGGAGAACTTCCGGCTCATGCGGGCGGCCCTCGACGAGACCTCCAAGGAGCTCGGTCGCTACATCCGGCTGACGAACTATGCGTCCGGCCTCTGCATGCCCGAGATCGCGACCTTGGCCGGGCTCGAGCGGCTCGACATGATGCTCAACGACTCGATGTACGGGATCCTCTTCCGCGACATCAACCCGATCCGCACCTTCGTCGACCAGCGCTTCAGTCGGCAGATCCACGCCCGCGCCGGGATCATCATCAACACCGGCGAGGACAACTACCTCACCACCGCCGACGCCGTCGAGGCCGCGCACACGGTCACCGTGAGCCAGCTGCTCAACGAGTACTTCGCCAAGGAGGCCGGTCTCGAGGACTGGCAGCTCGGCCTGGGCCACGCGTTCGAGATCAACCCCGAGATCCCCGACTCGTTCCGGTTGGAGCTCGCGCACGCGCTGCTTGCCCGCCAGCTCTTCCCCGACGCTCCGCTGAAGTGGATGCCGCCGACCAAGCACATGACCGGCGACGTGTTCCGCGGCTACCTCTTGGACGGGTTCTTCAACCTGGTCGGGGCGATGACCGGCCAGGGCATCCTGCTCGTCGGCATGATGACCGAGGCCGTGGTCACGCCATTCCTGTCCGACCGCGACCTCGCCCTGCAGAACGTCCGCTACGTGCTCAACGCAGCCGGCGGTCTCACCGAGGACTTCCACCCGCCCCGCGACGGGTTCATCCAGACGCGGGCCAGAGAGGTGCTGGGCGAGGCCATCGACCTGCTCACCGCCATCACCGAGGAGCCCGGCAAGGCCCCGCTGCTCGAGGCCATCGCGGACGGCACGTTCGGCCTGATGAAGCGCCCCGCCAACGCCGGCAAGGGCCTCGACGGCGTGGTGGTCCGTGCCGACGGCTACGACAACCCCGCCACGACCCTCCTCGAGACGGGGGAGACGCGATGACCCCGGCCCAGGACCCCCGGACGACGGACAAGGCGATGCCGCTCGACCCCATGCCCGCCAAGGCCGCCACCAAGGGGGCCAAGGCAGCGCGCAAGACCCCCGACATCGTGCGGCCCTACGGCGACACCACCGGCGATGGCATGGTGCAGGTGTCGTTCACGCTGCCCGTCCCGCACGACAAGCGGGCCGAGGGCGCCGCGCTCCAGCTCGCGGCCAAGATGGGTCTCGAGCCGGCCCTGCTCGTCCACGCCAAGCCGATGGGTCCGGACTTCACCTTCTTCGTGGTCTACGGCAGCGCCACCCACCTCGTCGACCTGCGCGACGTGGTCGTCGTCGAACGCGAGTTCCCCCTGCTGAGCCCCACCGAGGTCAACAAGGCGGTCAAGTCCCGGCTGCGACGCAAGCTTGTCGTGGTCGGCGCCTGCATCGGCACCGACGCCCACACGGTCGGGATCGACGCGATCCTCAACATCAAGGGCTTCGCGGGGGAGAAGGGCCTGGAGTACTACCGCGAGATCAAGGTCGTGAACCTCGGCGCCCAGGTCCTCGTCCCCGAGCTCGTTGCCCGCGCCAGGGCCGAGAAGGCCGACGCCGTCATGGTCAGCCAGGTCGTCACCCAGCGCGACGCCCACATCCACAACACGACGACGATGAGCGCCGCCTTCCGTGAGGCCTACCCTGCCGGTCAGGTCCCTTTGCTCGTCGTCGGTGGCCCCCGGTTCGAGGAGGGCTCGGCTCCCAAGCTGGGGGTGGACCGCATCTTCGGCCGCGGCACCACCCCCGGCGAGGTCGCCAGCTACCTCGTCCACGCCCTGGCCCCCGCGCCCTCCCGTCAGAACCCCAGCCCGAAGGAGAAGTGATGACCGCCCCCACCGGAGCGACCGTCGGCCTCACTGTCACCCACCGGCGCTACGTCCCCTATAGCCACGCGCACTACGCCGGCAACCTCGTCGACGGTGCCTACTCGCTGGCTGCGTTCGGCGACGTCGCCACCGAGATGTGCATCCGGACGGACGGCGACGAAGGGCTGTTCGCGTCGTACTCCGACGTGCAGTTCAGGGCGCCGGTCCGGGCGGGCGACGTCATCGAGATCGAGGCCCGGCTGGTTCGGGCCGGCACGCGCAGCCGAGAGATGGAGTTCGAGGTGCGCGTCGTCGGCCGGGGCGCCCCGGAACGCGGCGAGTCCGCGGCCGACCTGCTGGACCCGCCAGTGGTGGCCACCACGGCCTGTGGGGTCGTCGTGGTTCCGCCTCCGGCATCGACCGCCTGACGCGCCTTCGGCGTGTCGCGCGCGACACGCCGACCGTTCGCCGATTGCCCGATGTTGCCTTGCAGCACAACGGATTTGGCATGAGCACGCAACCGGCCCAAACGGCGTCTCACACCGGTGAGCGCGGGGTTGACAGCCCTCGCGTCGGGGGTAAGTTTGCCCACGGTTGTATCACCGCAAGACCGTCGACCAGGGGGAATCCAGACCGGAGACGTACGCATTGCCCGGTGGCTAGCGCGCGCAGCCACCGCTTGCCAGCAGTGACGTATGACCGAACTGGTGCCCCGCCTCTCGGCGGTGGTGGACGGCGGCTCGGCCCGCGCGCTTAGTAGACAACAGCAGAATGTCGGCACCCAGTCGACCCCTTGCTGGTCCCAACGGCAGTGCGGGCCGTTCCGTGTCCTACCGTGGTCCCGTGCCGAAGCCGACCATCAGCCTCCGCGGGGGAGCGCGACTCCTCGCCGCTCTGGGTTCCGGCCTGCTCACGTCGTACGCCTTCCCCGAGCACGATCTCTGGTGGCTCGCCCCCGTCGGCGTCGGACTGCTGTCCGCGGCGGTGCTCGGCGCCCGATGGCGACTGGCCCTGGTGCTGGGGCTGGCCCACGGCCTGGGCTTCTTCCTCCCCACGCTGTCGTGGACGGGCGTCTACGTCGGCAACCTCCCGTGGATCGCCCTGGCCACGCTGGAGGCCCTCTACATCGCAGCCATGTGCGCGATGACGGCCGCGGCGCAGCGTCCCCTGCTCGTCTCCAGGCTCCGCCCTCTCGCGTATGCCGCCGTTCCCCTGGCCTGGGTGCTGCAGGAGTGGGCACGCGGGACGACGCCCTTCGGCGGCTTCCCGTGGGCGCGGCTCGCCTTCAGCCAGGCCGACGGCCCGTTGGCGCCGTTGGCGAGGTACGCAGGGGCCCCCGGTCTCACCTTCGCCGTGGCCACCCTGGGCGTCCTGCTGCACCTGGCGGCCCGCGAGCTCACCCACCGGCTGGGCCGACCCCGCCGGGCACAGCCCGCGGCATACCGGCCTCTTGTCGTGGGCCTCGCGCTCGTGGCGCTCGCGCCACTCGCGCTCGCCGTCGCGACGACACCCCCCACGGACGGGCGGAAGGTGTCTGTGCTGTTCGTCCAGGGCAACGTGCCCAAGCCGGGCCTGGACTTCAACGCCGAACGCCGCAAGGTCCTCGACAACCACGTCCAGGGCACCCTCGGGGCAGTCGCCACGGGACATCCGGCGCCGAGCCTGGTCCTGTGGCCGGAGAACTCCTCTGACATCGACCCGTTCGAGAACGCAGACGCGGCCGCCGACATCCGACTCGCCGTCGAGACCGTCAAGGCGCCGATCCTCGTCGGCGCGGTCCTCAACGGCCCCGACCCCTACATCTCCAACGCCAGCCTGTTCTACCGCCCCGGCGACCCGGACCCGGAGCGGTACGTCAAGCAACACCCTGTTCCGTTCGCGGAGTACATCCCCTACCGCGACTTCTTCCGCAACTTCTCCGACAAGGTCGACCTCGTCACCCGGGACTTCACCAAGGGCAACAAGGCGGGCGGCTTCGAGGTGCCGGTGGTGGGGGAGCGGTCCTACTGGATCATCCCCACCATCTGCTTCGAGGTGGCCTACGACGGGTTGATGCGCGACTCGACCCTGCAGCCCGGTCGGGACGCGAGCATCCTCGCCGTGCAGACCAACAACGCGACGTTCGGCTACACCGCAGAGTCCGAGCAACAGTTCGCGATTAGCCGGATCCGCGCCATCGAGCACGGCCGCTCCGTCGTGCACGTCTCCACCGTCGGCGTCAGCGGGTTCATCAACCCCGACGGAACGTACGTCGACAAGACGACGTTGTTCACGCCAGCGGCCCGATACGGGTCGCCGGTGGTGCGCACCGAGGTCACCGTGTCCGATCGCCTGGGACCGCTGCCGGAGTATGCCGCGGGGCTGGCGTTCGTCACACTTCTGGCGCTCGGTCTGTGGCTGCGGCGTCGGACCGCTAGGGTCGATCGCGCCACGGACGGGCCCACCGCACCGGCACAACCACGAAGGGATCCTGTCGTTGTCTGACGAGATCGTGTTGTCTGACCAGATCGACCGGGTGCTCGTGTGCATCCCGACGTACAACGAACGCGAGAACCTGCCGCGCATCGTCGAGCGTGTGCGGGCCGCAGTTCCGACTGCAGACGTCCTCGTGCTCGACGACAACTCTCCCGACGGTACGGGCCAGGTCGCGGACGAGATCGTCGCAGCGGACCCGCAGGTCCACGTCCTCCACCGACCCGGCAAGCAGGGGCTCGGCAATGCCTACCTGGCAGGCTTCGCCTGGGCCCTGGAACAGGGCTACGGCGCGATCGTCGAGATGGATGCCGACGGCTCGCACCAGCCCGAGCAGCTGCCCGCTCTGCTGGCGGCCCTCACCGACGCAGATCTGGTGATCGGCGCGCGGTGGGTGCGTGGTGGCAGCGTGGTCAACTGGCCGCTGCACCGCAAGGCGCTCAGCGTCGGCGCGAACATCTACACCCGGGCCCTGCTGGGTATGCCGGTCCACGACGCCACCGCCGGCTACCGCGTCTACCGCGCCAGCGCCCTGCAGGCCATCGGGCTGGACCACGTGGCGTCGCAGGGCTACTGCTTCCAGGTGGACCTCACGCAGCGGGCCGTCCGGCTCGGGCTGCGCGTCGTCGAGGTGCCGATCACCTTCGTCGAGCGTGAGATTGGTGACTCCAAGATGAGCGGTGACATCATGCGCGAGTCCCTGCACCGGATCACGTCCTGGGGACTGGCGCACCGAGCCGAGCAGGTGCGACGGCTCGGCCGCAGGGAACCCACGTGGCACCGGCTGTAGGACGCACGCCCTATGCGCGGCGACGGCGGCCGCGCTGGCTGGCCGTTGCCTTCGTGCTCCTGCTCGTCGTCCCGGTCCTGGAGATCGCGGCCATCGTCGCGGTCGGCAAAGTCATCGGTGGCTGGCAGACCCTCGTCCTGCTGCTGGTCGAGTCGGCCCTGGGCGCTTGGCTGGTCCGACGCGAAGGGGCTCGCGCCTGGAGGGCGCTGACCACGGCTCTCACCACGGGGCAGATGCCCAGCCGGCAGCTCGCGGACGCGGCGCTCGTCCTCGTGGGCGGGACCCTGCTGCTCACCCCGGGGTTCCTCACCGACCTCGTCGGGTTCTTCTTCATCCTGCCGTTCACGCGGCCCATCGCCCGGAACCTGCTCGAGGCCGTGGTCGCCAAGAGGCTCCTCGGGGGCGTCTTCGGCGGGCGTGGCCCTGGGGCTTCCGGTGGCGCTGGGGGACAGCCACCCAGCGGGCCGGACGTCATCGAGGGCGAGGTGCTCTAGCCCTCACCACGCGGCATACCGGGCGCGACGAAGGCCGCGTCCCATGATCGGGMCGCGGCCTTCGTGGTTCTGCGGCTCAGGCGGTGCGCTTGCGGCGCGGCTTCTCGCCGCGTGACTCGCGCAGGAGCACCAGACGCTCCTCGAGGAGCTCCTCGAGCTCAGGGATGGACCGACGCTCCAGCAACATGTCCCAGTGGGTGCGGACGTGCTTGACCTGCTTGACCTCGGGCTCGGGGCCGTCGACGAGACGGGCCTCCTCGCCGCAACGACATTCCCAGGTCGACGGGATCTCCGCCTCGATCGAGAAGGGCAGCTCGGTCCGGTGGCCCAGTGGGCACACGTAGGACGTGATCTGTCGCTCGCTCGGGACGACGTGGTCGTCTGTCTCGAGACTGTGCGAAACCATTCGGCTGCCCCGGAGGGTGCGCTCTGCCATGACGGGGTTCTCCCAACGTGCTTGGTACCCTGCCCGCTCGGGTGGGGGCTCGGGGATTCACTCGGCATAACGCCGTAGACCCGTGCAATGTTCCGACGTTGGAGACGTCCGTTTCGTTGGCAGTTGTGACGCAAATCACACTCAGACGATCGCGGGGACCTCATTGCCCGCGTCGAGGATCCCCTGGCGCACATTGACCCAGCGCAGGAGCACGAAGCCAAGGACGAAGAAGACGATCAACGCGACGATCGCGGGCCGGTAGGAGTCAGTCAGCTGGTGAACCAGGCCGAAGAGCAGCGTGCCGAACCACGACGTGCCACGCTCCATGGCCTGGTAGAAGGCGAAGAACTCGGCCTCCCGGCTCTTGGGCACGAGCTGGCTGAACAGCGACCGGCTCAGCGCCTGGCTACCACCCAGGACGATTCCGATGAGGACGCCGAGGGCGATGAACGGGATGAACGCCTTCTCCGGGACGAAGAAGGCCGCGATGACGATGCCTGCCCAGGCCACCAGCGACCCGAGGATCGTGCGCCACGCCCCGTAGCTGCGGGCGAACCGGCCGAAGAGAAGCGCCCCGCCGAACGCCACGAACTGCACCAGCAGGATCAACGCGATCAGCTGTTCCTGGGCGAACTTGAGCTCCTCGGCGCCGTAGAGGCTGCTCGAGGAGATGACGGTCTGGATCCCGTCGTTGAAGAACAGGTAGGCCAACAGGAACATCAGGGTGTGCGGGTAGGTCCGCAGGTCGCGGAAGGTGTGACCGAGCTGGGCGTAGCTGCCGCGCACGATGCCGGAGGAGGGCTGGTCGACGCGGGCGATCTCCCCACCGCGCAGGTCCCACAGGCCACGCACGGGAATGAGGGTGAACAGCCCCCACCACAGCCCCGCCGACAGCATGCTGATCCGCACCGCCATGCCCTTGTCGACGCCGATGAGGTCGGGCTTGGAGACGATGACCAGGTTGACCGCGAGCAGCAGCCCACCGCCGAGATAGCCCAGCGCCCAGCCGCGCGACGACACGGCGTCGCGATCGTCGGGGGAGGCGATCCGGCACAGGATGGCGTCGTAGACGACCAGGGACGAACCGAGGGCAATGGTGGCCAGGATCATCATCAGCGCACCGAAGCGCCAGTTGGACCCGTGCAGGAAGAACAGCAGGGACGCGGCCACGGCACCCGCCCAGGCGAAGCCACCGAGCAGTCTGGCCGGGCGCGGGGTGCGGTCGGCGATCGCTCCCACGAAGACCAGCAGTACCGCCGAGATGATGGTCGCCAGGGTCACCGTGTAGGACGCGACCGACCCAGGGTCCAGCGGAGCAGTCAGGACGAGCACGAGGGCACCCACGGCGGCGACCGCCAGCGGGATGGCCGTCGGCATCAGCGCCGGCTTGTTGCGGACCATCTGGACGACGGTGAACACCAGCGCGGCAAGGCCGAGGAGCGTGAGTGCCAGCGCGACCTGCCAGACCCCGCTCGGGAGGTCGGCCGCACCCGGGACGACGTGCAGGTCGACGTGGCAGCTCGCGTCGTCGTCGAGTCCGGGACAGGCCGCCTCCTTGGCGACCGTCGTGAGGTAGGGCGCGAAGAGAACCGTGCCGACGGTCGTGACGAAGGCGGAGTTCGCCCAGTCGTACCAGTACCAGGGCTTCTTGTAGTGCTCGTGCTCAGCCCACGTCGACTGGGCCGCGGCCGCCTCTGTTGTCATGCGTGAAGGGTGGCATAACGAGCAGTCGTGCAGATGGGTATTCCTACCCAAGAGCGATGGCGAGTCGGGGCCTCGCGGTGACTAGCCGGCATACTCCCAGTGCCACGGCTCGGGCAGCCCACCGGTGGGTTCGGCCCAGTCCGGATGGAACCACCCGTAGAGGGGCGCGTTCTGCTTCATCCACAGGTGCGCGGGCGTGCCGAAGCTGTTGATGCCACCGCAGAGGTCCACGGCCCGCCCCATGCCGTGCTCGCTGCGCCCTGGGGTGGCAGCCCACTTGCCCTTGACCTCCTTCACCGCGATCTGCTCGGCGTACGAGCGGTAGGAGTCGGTGACGCAGATGGGGGAGCCCGTGTCCTTCTCGTACGCGAGACTCATCGCGTTGAAGGCCGCGGCAGCGCCCGGGCGAAGGCTCTGCCCAGCCGCGCCGACCAGCGGACACAGACCGGCGACCGGGATCTTGCCATTGGGGTACTCGGTCTCGTTGGTGCTGCAGGCCTTGACCGACCCGTCGGCCAGTACGCCCGGCACGACGAGCGCAGCGCGCAGTCGCCTGGACGCCTCCAGCGCGGCGGCGTTGCCGCTGCCGAGGAGCAGACCGGCCACCGGACCAGCCTTGACGACCTGCTCGGCGTGCAGCTGCCTGGTCGCGTCCAGCTGGGCCTTCTGCTCCTGGACGACCACGTCGAGCTTCGCCTTGGCGTCCGCCGCCTGGGTCGCAGCCTCCGTGGCCCTGGTGCTGGCTTCGACTGCCTTGATCGCGATGGTGCGCTGGAGCTGGGTCTGGTTCTGGACTCGTTCGATCTGCCCGGTGCGCTGGTCGGTGAGGTAGGACAGCTGGGCGGCGGTGTCGCTCGCCTCACTCGCCGACTTCGCGAGGGAGTCGAGGAGGGTGCCCATGTCGCTGATGGTGCCGCCCGTTCCGGCGTAGGCGAGGTAGGCCCACTGGCCCAGGGCCCGCCGGTCCTCGCCCAGGCGGGTGCTGAGCTGCTGGTAGAGGAGCACGTTGCGGTTGGCCTCCTCGCGCGCTGCGCGCTCCGCGTCGCGTGCCGCGGCATACTCCTGCAGGAGGGTGTTGGCTTCGAGGGCGAGCCTGTCGAGCTTGGTCGCGGCGGCCGCGATGCCGGCGTTCGAGGCGGTGAGATCCCTCGTGAGCGCATCGGCAGCGGCGATCTGCGCGGCCAGCTCAGCGGGGCTGAGCGTTGCCTCGCCGCCAGCGCCGGGGGTCGCCGTCGCTCCCGCAGTGACCGTCCCGCTGCCCGCTGTCAGGCCGTCCGTCGGGTGCCCGGACAGGCCGTCGCTCGGGTCGGTTGGTGAGGTAGAAGCCTTGCTCGACGTGGTCGAAGGAGCGGGCGTCGACGAGGTGGCGGGTGTGGACGAAGTGGCCGATGGTGCGGGTGGGGCCGTGCTGCTGGCGTAGGCCGGTGTCCACCCTGCCAGCACCGCGGCGGTCAGGGCGCCTGCGGCTACGCCAGCTCTTCCTGCGAGCCCAAGCACGGTAAGCCAACTCCCTCTCCTGCCACCCTCAGGGCAGCTCTGAACTCCTCAACGCACCATAACCGCGATAGGTCACGTTTTCTCTCGTCCTTTAGTGCGAGAGCACCTGGGTCATCAGGCTGACCCGATGACCCGGATCGCCCAGCTGGGCGACCTCGCGATAGCCCCGGCGCCGGTGGAACTCCAGGGAGGGAAGGTTCGGGGGATCGATGTTGACCTCGAGGACGAGTCGCCCCCGGACTCGGGCAGCATCCTCGACCGCGTCGTAGACCGCCGTCGCCAGTCCGCGACGCCGGAAGCGGTCGTCGATGACGATCCGGTCGAGGTACTCGAACGCGTCCCCGTAGCGCTCGCCGAACCAGCGGTAGTTCGCGGAGTCGTAGTCGGTGCCCGGTCCGAAGACGAGGACGAAGCCGGCCGTCTGCCCGTCGCACACGATCACGTCCGCGCGCGAGGCCCACCGGCGCAGTTCGCCGAGACGAGCCGCGGCGAGGGGCGAGAGGAGCTCGACGTGGTCTGCGTTGAGCTGGAGCACGTCGGGCACGTCGCTGTCGGCCATCGGGCGCAGCACTTCCGGAGCCGCCATGGGCAGAGTCTGCCACCCATGACAGTTGTCACTTCCGCCGAGGTCAGGGGTTACGTAACCTCCCGCAGTCACCACCCCCATCTCCAGGAGCGTGCGTCCATGGCCATTCCCGTCCACAGCAGAAGGGGTGGCCCCATCGCCACCCAGGTCCGGAGGACGGCGGTGACGGCAGGGGTGGCAGTGCTGGCCCTCGCCGCTGCCACCCTCGCGGGCGCAGGCTCGGCCACAGCCCACGGGACGGACAGCCGGCTGGCCCCGCGCACGCACTTCACCATGCAGGCCGACGGCTCGAGCGGGCTGACCGCCGGAGGAGAGGGCATCCCCAACATCGACTCGGTCAAGAAGACCATCTACGCCTACTACGGCGACCCGTCCGGCACCGGCGCAGCCAACCCGACCAGCTCGCCATACATCTCGGAGCTGACCTCGATCCTGGACGCGCAACGCCGCGCGCTGCCGCGCCTGCTGGCCGACGCCGAACGGCACCACCAGAGGCCGGCCATCGTGTTCGATGCCGACGACACGACCCTCTGGACCTACCAGATGGAGGTCGGGGACATGAAGTTCGTGTTCACGCCCGCCGCCCAGGCTCCGTGGGTCAACGAGGAACGATTCCCTGCGGTCCCCGGGATGGTGGCCTTCGTCAACGACGCCCAGGCGATGGGCTTCACGGTCTTCGGGCTCACCGGGCGCAGCGACAGCCAGAAGGCGCACACCGTCAGCAACCTGGCCAAGGTCGGCTACACCGCCTTCCCGGAGAACCGGTTCTTCACCAAGTACAACTCTGGCACGACTCCGCCGAGCTACCTCACCTGCGCGGCCGCGCCCACCTGCAACACCGTCGAGTACAAGGCGGGGACGCGCAAGCACATCGAGCAGGACCTCGGTTACGACATCGTCCTCAACGTGGGTGACCAGTGGTCAGACCTGCAGGGCGGGTATGCCGACCGGTCACTCAAGCTGCCCAACCCCACCTACTACCTGCCCTCGCCGAACCTTCCCGGTGTCAGCGAGCCGCGCCTGGCGCGCACGCGCTTCACGATGAAACCTGACGGGTCCAGCGGGCTGACCGCGGGTGGCGAAGCGATCCCCAACATCGACGTGGTCAAGAAGACCATTGCGGTCTACTACGGCGACACCGGCAGCGGCATCTCCAACAAGGTCTCGTCGCCCTACATCTCGGAGTTCACCCGGCTCATCGACCGACACAGTCGCCAGCTGCTCCAGCAGTGCCGCACCGAGACGAAGCAGGGCCGCAACCCGGCCATCGTGCTCGATGCCGATGACACGACGTTGTGGACCTACGACATGGAGGTCGCGGCCATGCACTTCGTGTTCAACCCGACCGTCCAGGACCGGGAGTGGGTCCAGCCGCAGCGCTTCCCCGCCACGCCGGGGATGGTGTCCTTCGCCAACGCGGCGGCCGAGGCCGGCTGCACCCTGGTCGGTCTGACCGGTCGCAACACGACCCAGCGGGACGCCACGCTAGGCAACCTCGCCAAGGTCGGGTACACCGGTTTCAGCCCGGACAACTACTACACGAAGTGGACGTCCACCGAGCCGATCCCGTCGTACGCGACCTGCGTCCTGGCGCCTCGGTGCACGACGATCGAGTACAAGTCGCAGACGCGAGCGCACGTGGAGGCTCAGGGCTTCGACATCATCGCCAACTTCGGTGACCAGTACAGCGACCTGATCGGAGGATCCGCGGACCGCGCGATCAAGCTGCCCAACCCGACGTACTACCTGCCCTAGTCCCACCGCCCTGGCAGTACGCCCACCCACGATCTGAGGCGGCGCGGAGGTGAGCTCCGCGCCGCTTCGGCCCGGTGACGGCCCGCCGTGTCCACTCCCGCAGGCCGCCGATGCCGTCGTCCACAGCCGGCGGCCTGGACCCTCGACCTGATGGAGGGCTCGGGGCAGCGTGGTCGCATGGATGACACAGGGGAGTGGGTCAACGAGGTGCGACTCGTCGGCAAGGTCAGCGGTGCAGTGGACGAGCGCGAGCTGCCCAGTGGCGACGTCGTCGCCGCGCTCCGCCTCGTGGTGCCGCGTCCGGCGGGTCGAGGTCGTGGGAGCGCCACCGTCGACACGATCGACGTGGCCTGCTGGACGGGACGGACCCGTCAGGTTGCTCGACGGCTGGCCGCTGGGGACCAGGTCGAGGTCGCGGGTGCGTTGCGACGCCGCTTCTTCCGGGCCGGGGCGGCCACCGCGAGCCGCTACGAGGTCGAGGCGCACCAGCTGACCCGGATGCGTCGTGCACCGGGGTAGGGATCGGGGGAGGGGATCGGGGAGTCGGGCGCAATGCGGCGAATAGGCCCTGACCCCAACACGCTAGGCAGGGTCGCGCGCCAGGTGGCACGATCTCGAGGTGACCAGTAGTCCCGCCGCCGAGCAGCACCTGCGCGACCTTGCCAGGCTGCGCCGCGTCCGCGACAGGATCGACCGCGAGTACGCGCTGCCGCTGGACGTCGAGGCGCTTGCCCGTGGCGCGCACATGTCGGCCGGGCACCTGAGCCGTGAGTTCAAGCAGGCCTACGGGGAGTCGCCCTACAGCTATGTCATGACCCGGCGCGTCGAGCGCGCCATGGCGCTCCTACGTCTCGGCGAGCTCAGCGTCACCGAGGTCTGTTTCGAGGTCGGTTGCTCATCGCTGGGCACCTTCAGCACACGCTTCACGGAGCTGGTCGGCGTCCCACCGAGCACCTACCGGCGGCAGATGGCGACGCCCACGCCGGAGATGCCTTCATGTGTCTCGAAACAGGTGACAAGGCCGATCAGGAATCGAGAAGCGCAGGCCCCTGAGGCGCAACTAGCCTGAACGACATGGACATCACCATTCACGCGAGCTTCCTGCCGCAGGACGACCCGGACGCTGCCTTGTCCTTCTACCGCGACACCCTCGGTTTCGAGGTCCGCGGCGACGTCGGCTACAACGGGTTGCGATGGATCACGGTCGGCCCCGTCGACCAGCCCGGCACCTCCATCGTGCTGCACCCGCCGGCCGTCGACCCGGGCATCACCGACGAGGAACGTCGCACGATCGCCGAGATGATGGCCAAGGGCACCTATGCCACCATGCTCCTGGCCACCGCCAACCTCGACGCCACCTTCGAGCGGGTGGCGGCCAGCGGCGCCGACATCGTCCAGGAACCCACCGACCAGCCGTACGGCGTTCGGGACTGCGCGGTCCGCGACCCCGCCGGCAACCTCCTGCGCATCCAGCAGGGCTGAGCCGCCCCGCAGGCTCCCGCAGCAAAGCCCGCACCTCGCCCCGGCCCGCGCACGGACACGGACGCCGGGCATCCCCCCACGGACGGAGACCCGAACGAGCATGGCCACAGCCAAGGACACCCAGCCGACAGCGCCGCACGCAGCCGACAGCCACGACACGATCAGCGTGGTGGGTGCTCGGGAGAACAACCTCAAGGACGTGAACGTAGAGATCCCCAAGCGACGACTGACGGTGTTCACCGGGGTCTCCGGCTCGGGGAAGAGCTCGCTCGTCTTCGCCACGATCGCCGCGGAGTCGCAGCGGATGATCAACGAGACATACAGCGCGTTCGTGCAGGGATTCATGCCGAACCTCGCTCGGCCCGACGTCGACGTGCTCGAGGGGCTGACCACGGCGATCATCGTCGACCAGGAACGGATGGGCGCCAACCCCCGCTCGACCGTCGGCACCGCCACCGATGCCAACGCGATGCTCCGGATCCTCTTCAGCCGCTTGGGCGCGCCCTCCCTCGGGCCGCCGACCGCGTTCTCGTTCAACGTCCCGACACGCAAGGCGAGTGGGGTGATGAGCACCGAGAAGGCCGGCGGCCGGGTCGAGAAGAACGTCGTCAGGGACGTGGTCTACCTCGGTGGCATGTGCCCGCGCTGCGAGGGCATGGGAGCGGTCAGCGACTTCGACCTCACGGCGTTGTACGACGAGACCAAGTCTCTCGCCGAGGGTGCACTGACGGTGCCCGGCTACTCGATGGACGGCTGGTACGGCCGGCTGTTCGAGGGCATGGGCCTGCCGATGGACAAGCCGATCGCCGCGTTCACCAAGAAGCAGCTCGAGACGATGCTGTATGCCGAGCCGACCAAGATCAAGGTCGAGGGCATCAACCTGACCTTCGAAGGGGTCATCCCGAAGATCCAGAAGTCGATGCTCTCCAAGGACGTCGAGGCCATGCAGCCGCACGTGCGGCGCTTCGTGGAACGCGCCATCACGTTCCAGGCCTGTCCGGACTGCGAGGGCACCCGGCTGAGCAAGGAAGCCCGTTCCTCCAGGATCCAGGGCAAGAACATTTCCGACCTCTGCGAGATGCAGATCAGTGACCTGGCCGAGTGGGTCCGCGGGCTCGACGAGCCTTCGGTCGCCCCGCTGCTCAAGGGATTGCAACACCTGCTCGACTCGTTCGCCGAGATCGGGTTGGGCTACCTGTCCCTCGACCGGCCGGCGGGCACGCTGTCCGGGGGAGAGGCCCAGCGCACCAAGATGATCCGTCACCTCGGGTCGTCCCTCACGGACGTCACCTACGTCTTCGACGAGCCCACGATCGGACTCCACCCCCACGACATCGAGCGGATGAACGAGCTGCTGCTCCAGCTGCGCGACAAGGGCAACACCGTGCTCGTCGTCGAGCACAAGCCCGAGACGATCGCCATCGGCGACCACGTCGTCGACCTCGGTCCTGGGGCCGGCACTGAGGGCGGCAGCGTCTGCTTCGAGGGCAGCGTGGAAGGACTGCGGGGGAGCGACACCATCACGGGCCACCACCTCGGCTACCGGGCCACCGTCAAGGACGCCGTGAGATCCGCGACGGGCACGCTCGAGGTCCGGGGAGCCTCGACGCACAACCTCCAGGGAGTGGACGTCGACGTGCCGCTCGGCGTGCTCTGCGTCGTCACGGGCGTCGCGGGCTCGGGGAAGAGCTCGCTGATCCATGGCTCCGTCGCCGGCCGGGACGGCGTCGTGGTCGTCGACCAGGGCGCGATCAAGGGGTCACGCCGCAGCAACCCGGCGACCTACACCGGGCTCCTGGAACCGATCCGCAAGGCCTTCGCGAAGGCCAACGACGTGAAGCCTGCCCTCTTCAGCTCGAACTCCGAGGGCGCCTGTCCGACGTGCAACGGTGCGGGAGTCATCTTCACCGAGCTGGGCGTCATGGCCACCGTCGAGTCCACCTGCGAGGAGTGCGAGGGTCGGCGCTTCCAGGCGTCCGTGCTGGAGTACACCCTGGGCGGTCGCAACATCGCCGAGGTCCTGGCGATGTCGATGACCGAGGCGGAGGCGTTCTTCGGCGACGGCGCGGCCAAGACGCCGGCCGCGCACAAGATCCTCGACCGGATCGTGGATGTCGGCCTGGGGTACCTCACCCTCGGCCAGCCCTTGACGACCCTGTCCGGCGGTGAGCGGCAGCGCGTCAAGCTGGCCACGCAGATGGCCGAGAAGGGCGACGTGTACGTCCTCGACGAGCCGACCACCGGTCTGCACCTGGCCGACGTCGCGAACCTCCTCGGGCTGCTCGACCGGCTCGTCGACTCAGGCAAGTCGGTCATCGTCATCGAGCACCACCAGGCGGTCATGGCGCACGCCGACTGGATCATCGACCTCGGCCCGGGTGCCGGCCACGACGGTGGCCGGGTCGTGTTCGAAGGCACGCCCACCGAGCTCGTCGCCGACCGTTCGACCCTCACCGGCGAGCACCTGGCGTCCTACGTCAGGAGCTCGTGAGGATGACGAGCTGCCTCGTGGCTCGGGTCATGGCGACGTAGCGATCGACCGCTCTCTCGATACCCGTGCCGAACGACTCGGGGTCGACGAGGACGACGAGGTCGAACTCGAGTCCCTTGGACAGCTCCGGCGTCAGGGACTGGACGCGGGAGGTCGCCCGGAGCGTCGTGGCGCCGATGACGCAGGCGATCCCTTCGGCATTGGCGTCGAGCCAGCCCTCGAGGGTCGCGGCCAGCTCGGACGCCGCGCCGTGGACGACCGGGACACCGGTGCTGCGGATGGAGGTGGGCACGTTCGCGTCCGGGATGGCCGCCCGGATGACCGGCTCGGCTTCGGCCATCACCTCTACCGGGGTGCGGTAGTTGATGCTCAGCGACGCGACGTCGAACCGCTCGAGCCCGATCCGCTCCAACCGCTGCTGCCACGTCTCGGTGAACCCGTGCCGGGCCTGGGCGCGGTCCCCGACGATCGTGAAGCTCTTGGACGGGCACCTCGCCAGCAGCATCTGCCACTGCGCGTCGGTCAGCTCCTGGGCCTCGTCGACGACGATGTGGGCGAACGGCCCCGCGAGCAGGTCGGGATCGGCGTGGGGGAGGGCCGCTTCGTCGACCATCGCTCCCTGGAGGTCCTCGCCACGCAGCATCGACATCACATGCATTTCCGAGTCGTCCGAAGCAATCAGCTCGTCGACGACCCGGGCCATCCGTTCGCGTTCGGCGGCGACAGCGGCGTCGTGCCGGTGCCTGAGGCGTGAGGCCTCCGGGTCGCCGAGCCGCTGACGTGCCGCGTCCAGCAGGGGCAGGTCGGACACGGTCCACGCCTGGGCATCCGCGCGCTGGAGTGCCCGGATCTCGTCCGGGCTGAGCCACGGCGCGCACATCCGCAGGTAGGCGGGCACCGACCAGAGGTCACCGACGAGGTCGGCCGCCTCGATCAAGGGCCACGCGCTGTTGAGGATCGTCAGCAGCTCCCGGTTCTGCTGCAGCGAACCGCGGAGCAGCTCGGGGGAGACCTCGCCGTCGTCAAGGTCACCTTCGGGGTCGGCGTCCAGTCGGTCGACCAGGATCGTCAGCAGCTCCTCCCAGATCTGGTCGCGTGCCTCGTTGTGCGGAGTGCCGGGATCGGGGGCCTCGAACGCCGCCGCCCAGTCGTCGGCCCCCACCCAGACATCGGACCAGGGAGTCGTGACGGTCATCCCTGTGGTGGGCGCCTCCTCGTAGAACCGGACGGCGGTCTCGATCGCCCTTACGAGGTCTGCCGACGACTTGAGGCCGGCCACGATCGGGTCGCTCTCGGTGGGACAGGTCTTCGATCGCCTGTTCGAGGCTCGCGGCCATCGCAGCGAAATGCTGCTCGTCGCCGGCGATCAGGCTCGGATCGGCCTTGGCGGTGAGGTGGGCGGACAGGTCGAAGGCGCTGGTCATTGTCATCGGCCGACGATTCTGCGGCACACCCAGGGCCTTGCCGCAAGCCCCTGGTGGGTGCGTTATACGTTGAGAGTGGAAGGGAGCGTTGCGCTCTTCCACGTTGTCGTCTTGGCAGGCCGTCACTCCGGTGTGAATAAACGCCGATAATCGACATTATGTCAATCTAGCGATTCTGGAAGCCTCCCTTACGGTGGTGGCATGGGCACTGACACATCGGCAGCCGGCGACCTGACCTACGCGCTCAACGACGGCACGTCGCTGCCGGCCATCGGCTTCGGCACCTATCCGCTCAAGGGCGACCAGGGCATCGAGGCCATGGTGAGCGCACTCCAGGCGGGCTACCGGCTGCTCGACACGGCCGTCAACTACGGCAACGAGGTGGAGGTCGGCGAGGCCGTTCGCCGGTGCGGAGTCCCCCGCGACGACATCGCGATGGCCACGAAGATCCCCGGCCGTTTCCACTCGAAATCCCTTGCACTGCAGTCCCTTCGGGACTCAGCCGACCGTCTGGGTGTCGATCGGCTCGACGTCGCGCTCATCCACTGGCCGAACCCCAGCCACGACCTCTATCCGCAGGCCTGGCAGGCGCTGGTCGACGCCCAACGCGAGGGCCTGGTCCGCACCATCGGTGTCAGCAACTTCTCGGCGGATCACCTGAGCCGCATCATCGACGAGACCGGCGTGACGCCGGCGGTGAACCAGATCGAGCTGCACCCGTACTTTCCCCAGCAGGCGATGCGGGCGGTCCACGAGGAGCTCGGGATCCGCACGCAGGCGTGGAGCCCGATGGGCAAGCGACAGGCACCCTTCGACGAGCCGCCAGTGGCCGACGCCGCAGGTGCGCACGATGTCACCCCGGGTCAGGTGATCCTGCGCTGGCACGTCCAGCTGGGCTCGCTCCCACTGCCCAAGTCCGCCACGCCTGAGCGGCAGCGGCAGAACCTCGACGTCTTCGGGTTCGAGCTCACCGAGGCGCAGATGGCTGCCATCACCGCCCTGGGGCGCGACGACGGGCGCCTGTTCGGCGGCGACCCCGACACCCATGAGGAGATGTAGCTACTCGAACGGCGCCGGGTCCCCCGCGCCGACGCGGGTCACCTCAGGCGTCCCGTCGGAGTAGTCGATCACCGTCGTCGGGTCGGTGCCACACTCCCCCGCGTCGATGACTGCATCGACCTGCAGGTCGAGCTCTTCCTTGACGAGCCACCCCTCGGTCATCGGAGCCTCCTCACCGGGCAGGATCAGGGTGCTCGAGAGGATGGGCTCGCCCAGCTCTGCCAACAGGGCCTGGACGACGCGGTTGTCGGGGATGCGCACGCCGACCGTCTTCTTCTTCGGGTGCAGCAGCCGCCGTGGCACCTCCTTGGTCGCCGGGAGGATGAACGTGTAAGGCCCCGGTGTGGCCGCCTTGATGGCCCGGAACACGCGGTTGTCGATGTGCACCAGCTGCCCGAGCTGGGCGAAGTCGGCGCACACCAAGGTGAAGTGGTGCTTGTCGTCCAGGTGCCGGATCCGCACGATCCGCTCCTTGCCCTCCTGGTTGCCGAGGGCGCACCCGAGCGCGTAGCCCGAGTCCGTCGGGTAGGCCACCAGCCCGCCGTCCCGGATCAGGGCGACGGCCTGTCCGATCGCCCGTGGCTGCGGGTCAACGGGGTGGACGTCGAGATAGCGGGCCATGTGGTGACTGTATGCCGCGGGGTCGCGGCCGCGCGCACGCGCCGCAGCGCCACGGCATACCTCCCCTCTCCCCCGGCCGACTATGTTGTTCGGCGTGCGCGCACTCGTGAAGACCCATGCCGGCCCCGGACTCGAGCTCAAGGACGTCCCCGAACCACAGCCCGGACCCACGGATGTGAAGATCCGCGTCCTGCGGGCGGGCCTGTGCGGCACCGACCTGCACCTCGAGCAGTGGGACGACTGGGCCGCCTCCACCGTCAAGGCACCCATGACCATCGGGCACGAGTTCTACGGCGAGGTGGTCGAGGTCGGCGAGGACGTCGACTCGGTGCGGGTCGGGCAGCGGGCCTCCGGAGAGGGGCACATCGTCTGCGGGACCTGTCGCAACTGTCGGGCTGGTCGGCGCCACATGTGCATCCACACCAAGGGCATCGGCGTGAACCGCGACGGTGCTTTCGCCGACTTCGTCGTGATCCCGGCCTCCAACGTGTGGATCCAGCCCGATGACCTGGACCCCGACCTCGGTGCGGTGTTCGACCCCCTGGGCAACGCCACCCACACCGCCCTGTCGTTCCCCATGGCCGGGGAGGACGTCGTCATCACGGGCGCCGGACCGATCGGTGTCATGGCCGCCGCGCTGGCCCGCCACGTCGGCGCCCGCCACGTCGTCGTCACCGACCTGAGCGACTATCGCCTCGACCTGGCCAAGAACGCCGGAGCCGACCTCGTGGTCAACGCCCGCACCTCCGACCTGGGCGAGGCGATGAAGTCCCTGGGCATGAAGGAGGGGTTCGACATCGGCCTCGAGATGTCTGGAGTGCCGAGCGCCGTCGAGGACATGCTGGCGCACATGAACCACGGCGGCCGGGTCGCGATGCTCGGTCTGCCGAAGGATCCCTTCCCGATCGACTGGGGCCGGGTCATCACGCACATGATCACCATCAAGGGGATCTACGGCCGCGAGATGTACGACACCTGGTACGCCATGAGCTCGATGCTCGGCAACTCACCGGTGCTGCGCGACCGGATCGCCTCGGTGATCACCCACCGCCTCCCTGCCGAACAGTGGCAGGACGCCTTCGCCGCGGCCCGTTCGGGCCAGTGCGGCAAGGTCATCATGGATTGGAGCTGACCCGATGTACGGCACCGTGAAGGACGAGCTGGCCACGACGTTGCGGGAGATCGCCGACGCCGGGCTCTACAAGCACGAGCGCGAGCTGAGCTCCCCGCAGTCCGCCCACATCACGACGGCCAGAGCCGATGGGCTGCGGTCCGCGTCGCTCAACTTCTGCGCCAACAACTACCTCGGCCTGGCCGACCACCCCGAGGTCGAGGCTGCCGCCGCAAAGGCGTTGCAGGACTGGGGTTTCGGCATGGCCAGCGTGCGATTCATCTGTGGCACTCAGGAGCTGCACAAGCACCTCGAGCGGGCCATCTCGGACTTCCTCCAGATGGAGGACACCATCCTCTACTCGTCCTGCTTCGACGCCAACGGCGGAGTGTTCGAGGTGCTCTTCGGGGCACAGGACGCGATCGTCTCCGACGAGCTGAACCACGCCTCGATCATCGACGGCATCCGCCTGTCCAAGGCCAAGCGGTTCCGCTACAAGAACGCCGACATGACCGACCTGCGCACGCAGCTCGAGTCTGCCGCTGAGGGCGGTGCGCGACGCACCGTCATCGTCACCGACGGCGTCTTCTCGATGGACGGGTTCCTCGCCCCGCTCGACCAGATCTGCGACCTCGCCGACGAGTTCGGTGCCATGGTGCTCGTCGACGACAGCCACGCCGTCGGGTTCGTCGGCGACGGGGGGCGGGGCACCCCCGAGCGGTTCGGCGTGATGGACCGGGTCGACATCATCACCGGAACCCTGGGCAAGGCTCTCGGAGGCGCCTCCGGTGGCTACGTCAGTGCGCACCAGGAGATCGTCGACCTGCTGCGCCAGCGCTCCCGTCCCTACCTCTTCTCCAACGCCGTGGCTCCCAGCGTCGCCGCGGGCTCCCTGAAGGCGCTGGAGATCGCGGCGGGCTCCCAGGAGGCGCGCGCCCGGCTGCGGTCCAACACGGCCCTGTTCCGCACCCTGATGACCGATGCAGGGTTCACCCTGCTCCCCGGCGAGCACCCGATCACCCCGGTCATGTTCCCCGGTGAGGACGGCGCCCGACTGGCCGCCCAGGTCGCCGACGCCATGCTCGAGCAGGGCGTCTACGTCATCGCCTTCTCCTACCCCGTGGTGCCACAGGGCAAGGCGCGCATCCGCGTCCAGCTGTCTGCCGGGCACTCGGAGGACGACGTCCGCACCTGCGTGTCGGCGTTCACGGCAGCTCGCGACAGCCTCGCCTGAGCTAGTCCTGCGCGACGCCGCTGTCGATCGGCGTGCCGATCACCACGGTGCGGCTGACCGTGCACAACCGGTCGTGCGACATGGCGATCGCCTTGGGCAGCATGTCGCGCGCCGAGTCGCCGGACTCCCCCTCGGGGAAGTCCACCGAGAAGCGGACCGTGATGTCGCCCAGGTGGTTGCCGTTCTCGTCCCGGAGCTTGTCGCCCTCAGCGGTGACGGTGAAGCTCTCCGGCTCGGCCCGCTTGACGGTGATGAAGTCGACGTCGACGGCACTGCACCCCGCGATGGCGGTCAGCAGCAGCTCGACAGGGGTGAAGTCGGCGTCGTCCCCTCCCCCGATGCGCATCGTGCCACCACGGACGTTGGTCACCTCGAAGACACCCTTGGAGACCCGCTCCATGCTGATCGAGCGGTGGCCCAGTCCGGTGCCACCAGTCTCTTCGGCCATTCAGGTTCCCCATTTCTGCGCCAGGGCGCGGACGACGGTCAGGTTCCGGGCCGTGCCCGGGATCCCGAGAATCTTCTCGATGCGGGCGCCGGTCAGCTTGACCTCGTTGAACGGCACGGAAAGCTCCAGGAGGACATCCTTGCCGATGACGGTGGCGCGCTCTCCGTCGACCTCCCACGCCTGCAGCTCGGCGGTGGCGGCGGCGGTCGGCGCGGTGACGCAGAAGCTGACATAACGGCTCGCCTCGTGCGGCAACTGCTCCGGTATGCCGTCGATCGCCTGCACGAGTGCCGGCAGCTCCGCGGACTTCCTGGCGATCGCGACGACGTCGAAGCCCGCGTGCTCACCGAGGAGTCGACCCACCTCCGCCTCGACCTTCGGGACGCTTCGCATGGGAGTCGTGACGAAGACGTTGCCAGTCTGGATGTAGGTCTCGACATCGTCAAAACTGTTGTCGGACAGCACCTTTCGGGCATCAGCCATCTTCAGCTGCCGCTTGCCCACATTCACCGCCCGCAGGAAGACGACATAGCCGGGCATCAGAGCTCGACCTCGCCAGCACCCACCGGACGCACCAGCCCACCCACGCGGACCGTGCCGTCGTCCTCGACCATCAGGTCGAGCAGCGACGGCCGCCCGACCTGGGCGCCCTGGCTCACCGTCCACCGACCTGATCGACCCTGGCCCACGAACCACGCGCCGAGGTTGGAGCACGCCGAACCCGTGGCGGGGTCCTCCGAGACGGCGTGCCCGTCGCTGATGAGGGCCCGCGCCTCGATCCGCCCCTCCCCTGCCGGTGACCACACGTAGACGAGGGTCTCGCCGCCGCTGGCGCCCATGCCGGCATACCGGGCGAGCAGCTCGGGTCGGACCCGGGCCCGCCGCACTGCGTCGACCGAGACCGCCTGTGCGATGACCTGGGACGTGCCGACGCTCACCTGCTGCACGGGTCCCACCAGCTCGTCCGGTGCGAGTCCGATGGCCTGCGCCAGGTCGTCGATCGCCAGCTCGGCCTCGATCCGGCCGGTGTTGGCGGTCAGCGTCCACCGGTTCCCGTCCGCCTCGACAGGGATGACCCCGGCGGGCATGGACAGCCCGAGCGTGTCACCCAGTCGGTGGAGATCGCGCGCGACGTGGGCGGTGCCGAGCGTCGGGTGCCCGGCGAACGGCATCTCGAACGTCGTCGTGAAGATGCGAACCCCCGCGTCCGCCCCGTCGCGCGGTGGGACGAGGAAGGTCGTCTCGGACAGGTTGAACTGCCGAGCCAGTCCCTGCAGCTGGTCATCCGACAGGCCGGAGCCGTCCTCGAAGACGCACAAAGGGTTGCCCGAGAACGGGTCGGAGGTCAGGGCGAAGACGTTGAGCAACCGGTACCTCAGGCGCATGCGCACACTCTGTCATGCTTGCCCCGTGACCTCTCCGCCAGCGCCACCGGCCGGCCGGCTCGTCCTGCTGCGCCACGGCGAGACCGAGTGGTCGAAGTCCGGGCGCCACACCGGACGGACGGACATCCCGCTCACACCGCACGGCGAGGAGCTGGCCCGCCAGTCGGGCCGACTCGTCGCCGACTACGACTTCGTGCTGTCCCTCAGCTCCTCGTTGCAGCGGGCCCGCCGCACCGCCGAGCTCGCCGGCCTGACGCCTGAGGTGGACGACGACCTGCTCGAGTGGGACTACGGCGGCTACGAGGGCCTGACGACGCCGCAGATCCGCGAGCAGCTCGGCTATGACTGGACGGTGTTCCGCGACGGTGTGCCGGCCGGGGAAACCCCCGGCGAGACCGTGGAGGAGGTCGCCGCCCGCGCGTCGCGCGTGGTCAAGCGCGCCGTGGCGGCGATGGCCGAGGGCGACGTGGCCCTGGTCGGGCACGGCCACTGCCTGCGGGTGCTGGCCAGCGTCTTCCTGCGCCAGGAGCCTCGGCTGGGCGCCCAGCTGCTCCTGGACGCCGGATCGGTCAGTGTCCTGCAGTTCGAGCGTGAGCAGCCGGCCATCCGGGTGTGGAACCACGGCCCGGCTGTCAGCGGCCACTGACGGCGCTGACGGCGCTGACGGCGCTGACGACGGCGGAGGCCGCGTCAGTCGCGCGTGGTGCGTGTGCGCGGCGGGCGAACGACGGTGAGATCCGCTCGACGCGGAGTCGGCAATGCCCTCGGGGCACCCGAAACCTGTTGCGCTGGAACGGGATCGGGATCGACTGGCCAGTCCGCCGCGCCTTCGTCGTCGAACAGCGCGACGGCACTGGAGCCGCCGGGCGTGAAGCGCGGTCCGTACTTCACTCCCCCACTGCCCGCTTCGTCGAACGCGCGCGCCCAGGCCTGGGGCACGGCATACGGAACCATCGACTCCAGCTCACGGGTGACGCCGAAGGCGGCTGCTCGACCATCCTGCACGTCGGCAACCTCACGAGGCGCCGTGAGCCGCAACCGCGACACCACAGACGCCTCGAGCAGGCTCTCGGGCACCGCCTGCGAGCCGCCCAGGACCGGACCCAGGCGTTCGCGCAGTGCGCTGAGCGGGTCGAGGGCGACGTAGCAGGTGCCTCGCGGCGGCCTCAGGTCGAACCGCCCGCCGCCGTCGTTGCCGAACCACCACGGCCCCAGGTCGACGCCGTGGGCGCGGAACAGGTCGGTCTCGGTGTCCACGAGGTAGGTCGGGAAGCCGGCCAGCGACGCCGGTGGGGGGCCCAGTGCCGTGCGCTCCCGCGGCGTCACGCGGCCCACTGGGACGCGTCGGCGATCGCAGCCGAAGCCACTCTGGACACGGCCGTCGGTGACGACCGGTGCACGACGAGGTAGTCGACCGCGCTGTGCCCGTCGAAGACGGCGGACGGGGTCGTGAGCCAGGCCCCGATCGACCAACCGTCCACTCCCCTGCGGCTGAACGCGCCGACGGCGTCCTGCACCCCGGGTCGGACGGCACCGTTGCGACCGAACTGCAGCGAGGGATAGAGGAGGTGACCGTCTGCCGTGCGGCAGGCGAGCACGGTCCCACGCCGGATCCTGTCGAACAGGGCCTGGCGAGAGATGCCGAGCCAGGCGACGAGCCCAGCGGTGTCGTAGAACGGGCCGAGCGGCCGGTCGAGCGGATGGACCGTGGGCAGGGCGGCGAGCATGCGATCCGCGAGCTCGTCGACATCGCCGAGGTCGAGCAGCCGCCCCTGGGCCGCGAGCTCAGCGGCGCGCAGCTCGATCCTCGTGCGCACCGCCTCGGTGAGCGCGTCCACCTCTGTCGTGGTGCGCGTCCGTGGTGTCATCCGGTGCCTCCCAGTGCGTCAAGGGCGTCAAGTCCGACCACCACCATAGCGTCCCGGACGGACAGCGCCGAGCTCGGCGGGTGCGGGAGGCGAGGTATGCCGTCGGGCGGGGCGCGCGGCATACCTCGGCCCAGCGCACGCCCACACCGGCCTTCTGGTCAGGGCAACGGCCAGGTGTGCACGGGCTCGTTGCTGTGCATGTGCTTGGCATAGAGGCGCAGCATCTCGGCCAGGGCCTTCTGGCGGTCCATCCCCGCCTGCTCGAAGCGTTCCACGGCGTCGGTCTGCCAGGTGGCGCCGTTGGTGCTCGTCTTGCAGCGGCCCTCGATGACCGAGAGGTAGCGGTCGCGGACCGCCTCCGAGACGCCCCAGTCGGCCAGTCCCTCGTGGGCCATCGGCAGCAGGTGGCGCAGCACCAGCTCCTCGGCGCGCACCTCACCGAAGCCGGGCCAGTACAGCCGCGACTCGATGCCGTCGCGAGCCGCGTTGTGGAAGTTCTGCTCGGCGGCGGCGAAGCTCATCTTGCTCCAGATCGGCCGGTCGTCTGAGGCGAGCTTACGGATGACGCCGTAGTAGAAGGCGGCGTTGGCCAGGACGTCGACCAGCGTGGGGCCGGCCGGGAGGACGCGGTTCTCGACGCGCAGGTGCGGGGTACCGTTGACGACGTCGTAGATCGGCCGGTTCCAGCGGTAGACGGTGCCGTTGTGCAGGCGCAGCTCGGCCAGGTTGGGCGCCTCGCCCGCCGCGAGCTTGGCCACCGGGTCCTCGTCGCTGACCTCGGCCAGCAGGGCCGGGAAGTAGCGGACGTTCTCCTCGAAGAGGTCGAAGATCGAGGTGATCCACCGCTCGCCGAAGAAGACCCGCGGACGGACGGCCTGGTTCTTCAGCTCGATGCTGCGGGTGTCGGTGGCCTGGCTGAACAGCTCGATGCGGGTCTCGGCGTGCAGCCGCTTGCCGAAGAAGTAGGGCGAGTTGGCGGCCAGCGCGATCTGCGGCGCGACGAGGGCCTGGGCGGCGTTCCAGTGACCGGCGAAGTCCTGAGGTGCGACCTGAAGGTGCAGCTGCACGCTCGTGCACGCCGACTCGGGGGCGATCGAGTCGCAGTACGTGGCGATCCGCTCCCCCGTCGGGCCCTCGATGTCGAGGTAGATGTCCTCGCCGCGCGCGTAGAAGATCGAGTCGTTGAGGGCGGTGTATCGGTTGTTGGCGCTGATCCAGTCGCCCTCGAAGTGCTCCGGCATGATGGTCGGCAGGATGCCCACGGCCACGATGTGGGCGCCGCGCTTCTCCGCGGCCGCGCTGGCGGCGTTGAGCGAGGCCCGCATCTCGTCCTCGAGCTCGATGGCCGAGTCACCCGGCAGCGGGCGGGGCGGCACGTTGAGCTCGATGTTGTACTGGGCGAGCTCGGTCTGGTAGCCGGGGTCGGCGATCTCCTCGAGCACCTCGGCGTTGGCGAACTTCGGCTGGTAGGCGTCGTCGACGAGGTTGAGCTCGATCTCCATGCCGGTCATCGGCCGGTCGAACTCGAACTGGCTGGTCGCCAGCATCCGTTCGAAGACGTCGAGGTTCTGGCGCACCTTCTCGCGGTAACGCTGGCGCTGCTCGCGCGTGTAGCTCTGCGCGTTGACCTCTTCGCCCACGGCACCTCCTCTGTGTTGTGATGACCTAACCACGTGCAGGGCGCGCCTGCCAACGGCTGTCGGTGCGCACTCCTAGCCTGCAGGGGTGCGGTTTCTCCACACTTCCGACTGGCACCTGGGGCGTTCGTTCCACCAGGTGGGACTGCTCGGCGCCCAGGCGAGCTTCGTCGACCACCTCGTCGAAACGGTTCGCGCCGAGCGGATCGACGCCGTGCTGGTGTCCGGAGACGTCTACGACCGCGCCCTCCCCTCGCCCGACACCGTCGACCTGCTCTCGCAGGCCGTCACCCGGTTGATCGACGCAGGTTCCGCGGTGGTCCTTTCCAGCGGCAACCACGATTCGGCCATCCGGCTGGGGTTCGCCAGCGACCTGCTCGCGCGCTCGGGACTGCACATCCGCACGGCGGCTCAGTCGATCGGCGTGCCTGTCATGGTCGGCGACGTCGCGGTCTACCCCGTGCCCTACCTCGAGCCCGCCGTGGCGGCAGACCCGCTGGGCACCGGTGAGCGTTCGCATGCCGGTGTGCTGCGTGCCGCGATGGCCAGGGTGGAAGCCGACCGGGCCCGGCGTGGTGGGCGCTCGATGGTCATGGCGCACGCCTTCGTGACCGGCGGGGCGACCAGTGACTCCGAACGCGACATCTCCGTGGGTGGGGTGTCGGCTGTCCACCCGAGGGTCTTCGCCGGCACCGACTACGTCGCCCTGGGCCACCTGCACGGACGACAAGAGGTCAGCGACAGAGTGCGCTACAGCGGGTCCCCCGTGGCTCTGTCCTTCAGTGAGGCCACCCAGACCAAGGGTTCCTGGCTGGTCGAGCTGAGTGACGCGGGACTGCACGTCGAGGGCGTGGACTCGCCGGTGGAGCGGCCGCTGGCCGTGCTCAGGGGCGACCTCGAGGCGCTGCTCTCCGACCCTGCCCACACACGGGCAGAGCAGGCGTGGTGCCAGGTGACCCTCACCGACCCGATTCGACCACTGGGCGCGATGGAGCAGCTGCGGCGACGCTTCCCACACACGCTGGTCCTGCAGTTCGACCCCCAGGGCGCGCCGGTGTCCGTGCGCAGCTATGCCCAACGAACCACCTCCGAGTCCGACCTCGATGTGTGCTGCTCCTTCCTCACCCACGTCCGCGCGGGGCACGGGCCCACTATCGAGGAGCAGGCTGTCCTGGCATCGGCGGTCGAGGCAGTGCGGGTCCAGCGCGCAGACCGCGACGACGAGGGGCAGCTGCCGCTGGCTGTCCCGACCGAGCGGGAGGGTGCGGCGTGAGGTTGCACCGACTCCAGGTCACCGCCTTCGGGCCGTTCGCCGGCACCGTCGAGGTCGATCTGGACGCGGTGTCGGCCGGTGGCCTGTTCCTCATCCGTGGTGCCACGGGCGCGGGCAAGACGAGTCTCCTCGACGCAGTGGCGTTCGCGCTCTACGCCGATGTCCCCGGAGCCCGCTCAAAGAAGCAGCTGCACAGTGACCATGCCGAGCGCGGCACGGTCCCCTCGGTCACCCTGGAGTTCACCGCCACCGGGCGGCGGCTCAGGATCGAACGCTCGCCGGAGTTCCACCGCCCCAGGTCCCGCGGTGGCGGCGAAACCAAGGTGCAGGCCAAAGCGGTGCTCTGGGAACGCCGCGGTGGTCAGTGGGTGGCCCTCAGCACCCGGCACGACGAGATCGCCGACCTTGTCGGGGACGTCCTCGGCATGGGGCTCGAGCAGTTCAGCAAGGTCGTCCTGCTGCCCCAGGGTGACTTCGCGGCGTTCCTGCGCGCCACGCCCGAGCAGCGCCGCGAGCTACTCGGGCGGCTCTTCGACGTGTCGGCCTTCGCGGGCATCGAGGAGTGGTTCGCCGTGCAGCGCAAGGACTCCGCGATGGTCGTGGCCGAGCACAGGGCGGCCCTGAACGCCGACCTTGCCGTGCTGGCGGACGTGCTGGCCGACGCCCCGACGATCGAGGGCGGTGCGCAGGACTGGTCCGACCTGCCGCTGGCGGAGCTGCCGTCCGCGCTCGATGCCGCCCGCGCAGCGCTGGAGGCGGGATCCGTCGCCAGGCTGACCACCGTGGACGCCACCCGGCTCGCCGACGCCGCCGCGACGACCACCTACGCCTCAGCAGCGGAGACGGCTGCCCGGCGCCTGCGTGGCGTGCGGGCTCAGGAGGCCCTGAGCGCGCTCGAGGCCGAGCAGCCAGCCCACCGTGCCGCCCTGGTCCGCGTCGAGCTGGCCGAGCGTGCGGGGTCCGTCGCCGGTGACCTCAAGGCGCTGGAACGCGTCGCGCTCTCGCTGGCGGCCGCCCGGCGACGCGTGGCGTCGACGGAGCCCGACGTCGCGGGCTGGGCCCTGGCCGAGGCCAGTGCGGCGGCGATCGACCGTGTCGTGGACCGGTTGGCCGCCGGCGACCGGACGCTGACGACCGCCGCGCGTCTGCGGGCTTCCGTGACGGAGCGCGACCGTGCCCACGCGAGGCTGGTGCACGAGCTCGCCGCCACAACGAGCCGGCTCGACGAGGCCACGACCACGTTGTCGACGCACCGGACCGAGGCGGTCGAGGCAGCCGAGGCTCTCGCCCTGGCCCAGCAGGGCGCCGCCCAGCTCGAGACCGCCACAGCCACGCTGGAGCGCATCTCGGCGCTGCTGAAGTCGCGCACCACGCTCGACGCCACGCTGGTCCGGCTCGCCGAGTGCGAGGCGGCGGTGGGCGCCCAGCGCACCCATGCACAGGACCTGCGCGACCTCTACCAGGACCGACGCCAGGCCAGGCTCGACTCGATGGCCGGCGAGCTGGCCACAGGGCTGGAGCAGGACCGGCCGTGCCCCGTCTGCGGCGCCGCCGAACACCCGGCCCCTGCGCCGACAGGCGACCTGGTCACACCCACTGAGGTCTCCAAGGCCGAGGCGGCGTGGCAGGCGGCCGCCACCGCGCTCGGCGCCACCGAGCGCACCGTCGCCGCCCTGGAGGCCACCGCCGCGCAGCTGCGCGACCGGCTGGGCGACGAGGGCCGCACCCAGGTGGCCCTGGGCGTGGCTGTTGCGGAGGCGAAGGGTGAGCTCGCGGCGGCCCGTCAGGCGGCGGCGGCTTTCGACGGAGCCCGCAACCGTGCGGAGGCGGTGCGGCTGGCCGTGGACTCGGTGTCGGCGCAGCTGACGGCACTGCGCGAGCTTGCGGTCACCGTGGGGTCACGCATCGGCGCGCTCGAGTCCGAGCTCGAGACCGAGCGCGAAGCTTTGGCATCAGCGGTTTCCCAGCACGCCGACTCGTGTCCCTGCGCACAGTGGGGTCGAGCGCTCGAGTCGCTGGGCCGGACCCTGCGCGACCCTGATCAGCTGGACTTGACGGCCGCGGCCCACTCCGAGGCAGCCGCCGCGGCCACAGCGCACGCTGCCAGTGTCCGCGAGCTCGACCGGGCGACCCGCGACCACGCGGACGTCGTCGCCGCCACGGACGAGTCCTTCCGGGCAGCCGGTTTCCCTGACCCCGAGCAGGCGCGGTCAGGACGCCTGACGGCGGCCGAGGTCACCCGCCTTCGCAGCGCGGTGGTCGCTCACGACAAGGCCGTCCTCGTGGCCCAGACCACCCTTGCCGAACCCGGCGTCCAGGAAGCCATGGAGGCGCCGGAGCCTGACGTGGCCACCCTGGCGAGGGCCCGCGACGCGGCGCACGCGGCATACACGGCGGCAGTGGCCGCCGACACCCTGGTGCGGCGCACCCTGGCCGGACTGGACCGGGTCCGGGGCTCCATCGCCCGCCGGTGTGGGCAGATCGTCACGGCGGAGGCGAGGCATCAGGTGCTCCGTGAGCTCGCCGACACCGTGGCCGGCACGAGCGCGAACAACGCCCTGAGGATGCGGTTGTCGGCATTCGTCCTCGCGGCCCGGCTGGAGAAGGTCGCCACCCTCGCCAACGAACGGTTGTCCGGCATGGGAGAGGGTCGCTACCAGCTGCGGCACACGGACCACTTGGCGGCCCGCGGGGCACGCAGCGGCCTCGGGCTCGAGGTGCTCGACCTGTGGACCGGGCAGGCCCGCGACACCGCGTCGCTGTCGGGCGGTGAGTCGTTCATGGCCTCGCTGGCGCTGGCTCTGGGACTGGCCGACGCCGTCCGCGAAGAGTCCGGTGGGTTCGACCTGCAGACCCTCTTCGTCGACGAGGGTTTCGGCACCCTCGACGACGAGAGCCTCGAGCAGGTCATGTCGGTCCTCGACGACCTGCGCGAGGGTGGTCGCGCCGTGGGGGTCGTGAGCCACGTCGCCGAGCTGCGCACCCGCATCCCCAGCCAGATCGTGGTTCGCAAGACCGAGCGCGGCTCGTCGGTGCTGGTCTCAAACGTGCAGGTGACCAGCACCGACGAACCCGCGCCCGCGGCCTAGGTGGCTCGAGGCGAGCCAGCCGCCGCCACCTGTTGCCGACTGGTGGTCACCGGAGCACCAGTCGGCGCTCTCGTGACCTCCGGAGAGCAACAAGTCGCGACAGGCCTCCTGAGCGTCAGCTCTCGAACGCCTCGGGCGGAGGGCAGCTGCAGACCAGGTTGCGGTCGCCGTAGGCGCCGTCGATCCGAGCCACCGGAGGCCAGTACTTGTCGGCCGCCTCGACCCCGACCGGGAACGCCGCCGCGGACCGCTCGTAGGGGTACTCCCACTTGCCGGCCAGCGCCTTGGCAGTGTGCGGAGCGTTGCGCAGCATGCTGTCCACGACGGCCACCTCACCGGACTCGACCTCGGCGATCTCGTGACGGATCGCGATCATCGCATCGCAGAAGCGGTCGATCTCGTAGCGGTCCTCGCTCTCGGTCGGCTCGACCATCAGGGTCCCCGCCACGGGGAAGGACATCGTCGGTGCGTGGAAGCCGTAGTCGATCAGTCGCTTGGCCACATCGTCCACGCTGACGCCGCTGCGCTTCGTGAGGTCGCGCAGGTCGAGGATGCACTCGTGGGCGACGACGCCGTCGTGACCGGAGTAGAGCACCGGGTAGTGCTCGCGAAGCCGGGCGGCGATGTAGTTGGCGTTGAGCACGGCCACCTGCGTGGCGCGGGTCAGGCCGGCGCCGCCCATGAGGCGCACGTAGGCCCACGAGATCGGCAGGATGCTCGCCGAGCCATAGGGTGCGGCCGAGATCGGTCCGACCCCCGTCTCCGGTCCGGCCTCGGCCGCCAGCGGGTGGTTGGGCAGGTGCGGCGCGAGGTGCGCGCGGACCGCCACCGGACCGACGCCGGGACCGCCACCACCGTGGGGGATGCAGAACGTCTTGTGCAGGTTCAGGTGCGAGACGTCGGCACCGAACTTGCCAGGTCGGGCCAGCCCCACCAGGGCGTTGAGGTTGGCACCGTCGACGTAGACCTGGCCACCCGCGTCGTGCACGAGGGCGCATAGGTCCGTGATCGTGTCCTCGAAGACACCGTGGGTCGACGGGTAGGTCACCATGATGGCCGCGAGGTTGTCGTGGTGCTGGTCCACCTTGGCCCGCAGGTCGTCCATGTCGATGTCACCGCCTGGGGCGGTCTTGACGACGACCACCTTCATGCCGGCCATCACCGCGCTGGCGGCGTTGGTGCCATGGGCGCTGGCAGGGATCAGGCAGATGTCGCGCTGCGACTGGCCGTTCGCCGCGTGGTAGGCGTGGATGGCCAGGAGTCCGGCGAACTCGCCCTGCGAACCCGCGTTGGGCTGCAGTGACACCGCGTCGTAGCCGGTGATCTCGCAGAGCCAGTCGCTCAGCTCAGCAATGAGGTCGCGGATGCCCTCTGTCTGGTGGGCCGGGGCGAAGGGGTGCAGGTGGGCGAACTCGGGCCAGGTCACTGCGATCATCTCGGTGGTCGCGTTGAGCTTCATCGTGCACGACCCCAGCGGGATCATGCCGCGGTCCAGGGCGAAGTCACGATCGGACAGTCGCCGCAGGTAGCGCAGCATCGAGGTCTCGCTGTGGTGGCTGCTGAACACCGGGTGGGTGAGGTAGTCGCTGGTCCGGACCAGGTGCTCCGGCCACGAGAGCTCGGCGATGGTGACCTGGGTCGGTCCGGGAACGCCGAAGGCGCTCCAGACGGCCTCGAGGTCGCGCAGGTCGGTGGTCTCGTCCAGGCTGATCGAGACGTGGTCGGCGTCGACGCGCCAGACGTTGACCCCTCGCTGTGCCGCTTCGCTGAGCACCTCGTCGGCCCGACCGGGCACCGACACCGTGATGGTGTCGAAGAAGTTCGTGGTCACGACGTCGATGCCGGCAGTCGTCAGTCCGGCGGCCAGGGTCTCGGCGTGGCCGTGGACTCGCCGCGCGATCGCCGCGAGTCCCGCAGGACCGTGGTACACGGCATACATTGAGGCCATCACGGCCAGGAGCACCTGGGCGGTGCAGATGTTCGACGTCGCCTTCTCGCGCCGGATGTGCTGCTCCCGCGTCTGGAGGGCGAGCCGGTAGGCCGGGGCACCTTCGGTGTCCACGCTCACCCCGACGAGTCGGCCGGGCAGGGAGCGTTCGAGACCGGCGCGCACGCTCATGTAACCCGCGTGGGGACCGCCGAAGCCCATGGGCACGCCGAAACGCTGGCTGGTGCCGACGGCGACGTCGGCTCCCCACTCCCCCGGTGCGGTCGCCAGGGTGAGGGCGAGCAGGTCCGCGGCCGCGGTCACGAGCGCACGGGCGTCGTGGGCGGCCGAGGCCAGCGCGCGCCAGTCGCGCAGCTCGCCGTCCGCGCCGGGGTACTGCACGAGGACGCCGAAGACGGCGCGGTCCCCCGCCGCCGCGCGCAGGGCGTCGGCGGTGTCGACCCCGTCGAGGTCGGCCACGACGACGCCGAGGCCGAGCGGCTTGGCCCGGGTCTGCATCACGGCGAGCGTCTGGGGAAAGACGTGCCGGTCGACAACGAGCACGGCGTCGGCCGCTGCCTTGCTGGAGCGACGCATCAGCGTCATGGCCTCGGCGGCCGCGGTTCCCTCGTCCAGCAGCGATGCCCCGGACGTGGTCAGCCCGGTGAGGTCGCTGACGACCGTCTGGAAGTTCAGCAGCGCCTCGAGCCGGCCCTGGGAGATCTCGGGCTGGTAGGGCGTGTAGGCGGTGTACCAGGCGGGGTTCTCCAGGACGTTGCGCTGGATGACTGCCGGGGTGAGCGTGCCGTAGTAGCCGAGCCCGATCATGGAGGTCATCACCTGGTTGCGACGAGCCAGGGCCCGCAGTTCCTCGATGACGGCCGCCTCGGACGCCGCAGGCTCCACGCGGAGCGGGCCGTCGGTGCGGATCGCACCCGGCAGGGCGTGGTCCACCAGGGCATCGAGTGAACTGTGCCGGACGGCCGCGAGCATGGCGTCGACATCGGCATCGGACGGGCCGATGTGGCGCCCGGCGAACTCGGGCAGGTCGGTGGTGAACTGGGCGGACATGAGGCTCCTGAACGTCGGCATGCTCGGATCGCCTCCCCTTCTGTCACGCCATGGACGCTCCAGAGGTGCCTGTCCCACGCGGTCCTGGCGCCTGAGAGGTTCCGGGGAGTTTGCCCCTTCGGCGCCCCGCCGTGCGACCCGTGAGGGTGCACGCGGGGACTCTCCCGCGCGGGATGTTCAGCGCCGCCAATCTACAACACTGCCGCCGTTCCCGAGGGAACGGCGGCAGTGATGGACGTTCGGACGAGTCAGGCCAGGCGGGCCGCGCGACGCTCGCGCAGCTCATCGCCGGGGTGGTCTGCGGGCACGTCGTCATCGGTGCGCTCGCTGGGGAGGGAGGCGAGCTCTCCCTCGACCTCGCGCCAGACGCGACCGACGGCGATGCCGAAGACTCCCTGACCACCCTGGACGAGGTCGATGACCTCGTCGGCGGACGTGCACTCGTAGACCGAGGCCCCGTCACTCATCAAGGTGATCTGGGCCAGGTCTTCCACGCCGCGCTCGCGCAGGTGGTTGATCGCCACGCGGATCTGCTGGAGTGACACGCCGGTGTCGAGCAGGCGCTTGACGACCTTGAGCACGAGGATGTCGCGGAAGCCGTAGAGCCGCTGCGTGCCGGAGCCGGTGGCCCCACGCACGGATGGCTCGACCAGACCCGTGCGGGCCCAGTAGTCGAGCTGACGGTAGGTGATGCCGGCTGCCTTGCACGCGGTCGGGCCGCGGTAGCCGATGTCGTCGCTCAGCTCAGGAAGGTCGTCCGTGAACAACAGCCCCTGTGCCGAAGCCGGCACGCTCGTGTGGCCGTGCTGAGCCTCGTTGCTCGGGTTCACAGCGCTCACCTCCTGGAAACTTCTACTTGATACCTCTGCGGGCAATGCCGAGCCGGTGTAGTTACACCGATCGCATTACGGGTCTGTGCCGAAGGTACGGCCGTGCGGAACCAAAGGTCAACAACCACTCGACCTTCGCCCTTCGGCGTGTCGCGGCCTCACGGCATACTCTCGATGTTCAGTTGAGGGTGATGGTTGTGAGCACGAACACGACACTTGTGCCTAGCCAGTTGTCCCGGTTTCGTCCGGTTTGGTCTCGAAGTCTTCGGCCGATACGTGGTCCAGGAACTCACGGAACCGCTCGACCTCGTCGTCCTTGTCCTCCTCGCCGGACATCGCGACCCCGGCCTCCTCGAGCAGGGACTCCCCCGCGACGATCTGGGTGCCGGTGCGCAGGGCCAGGGCGATGGCGTCGGACGAGCGGGAGGAGATCTCGGTGGTGCCGTCGAGGATCAGGGCTGCATGGAAGACCCCGTCGCGGAGCTCGACGATGCGCACCTCGGTCAGCCGGTGGCCCAGTCCCTCGATGACGTTCTTCATCAGGTCGTGGGTGAGCGGTCGGGGCGGCTCGATGCCCTGTTGGGCGTAGGCGATGGCAGTGGCCTCCGCCGCGCCGATCCAGATGGGCAGGTAGCGGTCGCCATCGCGCTCGCGCAGCAGCACGATGGGGTGGTTGGTGGGCATCTCCACCCGGACGCCGAGGACCTCGAGCACCTTCACCGTTCCACCTTAACCCGGTTCAGCCGCGCTGGAGCCCGTCCCTCACCAGTGCAGTGTGCAAGGCGATGCACAGGCGCAGGACCTCACCGGTCGGATCGGTCGTGGAGCCACCCCGCGCCGCCTTCGTGGACGCCGAACGATGGGGAGTCACGACCTGCTGGACCAGACCGATCTCGCGGTCGGCCGCGGTGCGGAACGGCCTCAGGTGGCGGGGTTCGAGCCCGTATGCCGCCAGCTCGGCAGCCGCGTGCGCCACCGTGAGTGCCGCGTCCCCGAAGTGTCCGGTCACGTCAGGGTGCAGCAGGCCGTAGTTCTCGAGGGCGTCGACGGTGGCGGCCTCCAGCCCCGAGGACGTCGCCAGCTCGGCCCGGGTGAGTCGCAGCGACCCGACCGACGTGAGCGCCTCGGCGCTCGGCACCTCAGGGTCGGCGACCGGAGCCGGGACCGTGGGACGCGGCATACCGGTGTCCGTGCGCTCGGGTGTCAGACCACGGTCCATGGCATCCAGCGCGGCGGCGATCACCTTGAGCGGCCAGAAGTGGTCGCGCTGGGCGGTGAGGATGTAGCGCAGCCGGTCGAGGTCCTGCACGGCGTAGGTGCGGTAGCCCGACCCGGTGCGAGCCGGCGTGACCAGCCCCTCAGCCTCCAGGAAGCGGATCTTGGAGATCGTGACGCCAGGGAAGTCCTGCTTGAGGGCAGCCAGGACCGCACCGATGGTCATGGACTGTCGCGTCGTGCGAGCACTCACCAGGAGCCTGGGTTCCTCGTCGGGAAGGCTCGCTCAGGCCTTGCCGGCATAGAAGACGAGTCGGAACTTGCCGATCTGGACCTCGTCGCCCGTCTGCAGCGTGGCTTCGTCGATCCGCTCGCGGTTGACGTAGGTGCCGTTGAGCGAGCCGACGTCGCGGACCACGAAGGTGTTGCCCTCACGCCGGAAGTTCGCGTGCTTGCGCGACACCGTGACGTCATCGAGGAAGATGTCGCTGTCGGGGTGCCGACCGGAGTTCACCTCGTCGTCGTCCAGGAGGAACCGGGCGCCGGTGTTGGGGCCACGCAGGACCACCAGGAGCGCGGTCCCGGGGCGCAGCGCGTCCACGGTGGCCTGGTCGGCCTTGCTGAGGGCGATCTCCACCTCGGCACTCGTGTCGACCTGCTCGAGGTCGTGGATGCCGGGCAACCGCATCGTCGTCGGCTCGTGCGGACGCGACGTCTGGTCGTCGTTCTCGGTGCCGTTCATCAGGTCCGCACTCCTCGTGGTGGTTCTGTCCGCCCCCTCTAGCAAAGCACAAACCCTAAGGGACGCCGGTGTCGTCTGCAGCGAATTGTCTGAACGAGCGTCGCGCGTGTCAGAGGAGAGCCTGGTATGCCGCGGGATCGAGCAGGGCGGCGACGGCTGCGTCGTCCGACGGGCGCAGCTCGTACATCCAGCCCTCACCATAGGGGTCGCTGTTGACCAGCTCGGGGGTGGCGTCGAGGGAGTCGTTGACTGCCGTCACCTCACCGGCGAGCGGCGCGTACAGGTCACTGACCGACTTGGTCGACTCGACCTCGCCGCACGCGTCTCCGGCGGCCACGGTGTCGCCCACCGTCGGAAGGCTGACGTACACGACGTCACCCAAGGAGTCCTGCGCAAAGGAGGTGATCCCGATCCGCACCGTGCCGTCGTCGCCCGACCGCACCCACTCGTGCTCGGCCGTGTAACGCAGGTCCTGGGGGTACTCCAGCTCGCTCATGATGCTCCTCGGTGGATGATGGTGGGACGGACCCGTCGGCGACTGCGGTGCCAGCGGGCCACGCTGGTGCTACTCAGGGTGACGGCGCCGGGACGGGCCGAGCGTAACGAGGCTCGCTCAGACTGTGCAATGCGGTGACGGCGACATCGTCGGACTGCCGCACGGTGGGCAGCGCACCGTCTCCGCGGACCGACTCGCTCACGCCCCCGGGGATCTCCATCGCCGAGGCCATCGTCGCGCTGTCGCCGATGGCCTTGATGACGTAGGGCGGCGCGGCGCGCTCTCCCCCGACCTCGATGGCACCGTCAACGTCGGCGAACCAGGTGTCGGCCACCACACGGACGTCCCCGATCTGCACCGCCTCGGCGCCGGCGTCGCGCAGCTCCTGCAGGGCGTCGAGCAGTCTGGCGGCGGTGATCTTGTGGTCCGGGTCGTTGATGGTGATGACGACGCCCGGACCTGTGGCCGGCGACGTGCCGGTGAGGATGCCCAGGGTGTCGAGCCGCTCCTGGGCGGACTTCAGCGCCTCGGCGCTGGAGTCGACCCCCGAGATCAGTCGGTCGCGACTCACCTCGAGCTCGCGGGAGTCCGACGCGAGCCGGTCCTGCTCCTGGCTGACGTCGTCGAGGATGCGCACCAGCTCGTCCTCGCGCAGCTGTTCCAGGCCACTCTGGTTGGTCTGCTGCACCTGGGTGGCGATGGCGAAGCCCAGCACGATCGCCAGCAGCGCGGCGAAGGCGTTCGCCCGGGTCGCCCGCGGTCGGGCCATCCGGAACAGCGTCCTCCACGACGAGTCCGGGGTCTCCGGACGGTCAGCACTCATGCCTTGAACAGGTGCCTGCGGATCGAGGCGACGTTGGAGAAGATCCGCACCCCGAGGACGACGACGACACCGGTGCTGAGCTGTGAGCCCACGCCCAGCTGGTCCCCCAGGAACACGATGAACGCGGCGACCACCACGTTGGCCAGGAACGACACGACGAAGACCTTGTCGTTGAAGATGCCGTCGAGGACGGCCCGGACCGCTCCGAAGACCGCGTCGAGCGCCGCGATGACCGCGATGGGCAGGTAGGGCTGCAGGGCGACGGGTACGTCGGGACCCCAGAGGAGTCCCACCAGCACGCCGCCGATCAGGCCGAGCAGGGGTATCACGGTGAACTCTCCGACGTGGACGGGGTGGACGATCTGGTCGAGCTGGGCGAGCTGGAACCGGTCGGGCTGGGCGAGCTGGAACCGGTCGGGGCCGGTGAACCGGTCTGGGGCTTGGGGACCGTCGCCTCACGCACGGTGAGGGACGTGGCGGCGGGCAGGGCGAGCTTGTCCACCGCGTCTATGGAAACACGGATGCCGTAGTTGTCCTTGAGGGCGCGCGCGTAGGCACCGCCGTCGTTGTCCGCGAACTCCACCTGGAGGTCGTCGGGGTCACCGATGACGCTGATCGTGTAGGGCCTGGCCAGCGGGCGGTAGTTGACGAGGATCGCTTCGCCCGCGAATCGGATGGCCGACGTGGACGTCAGCCGCTGGCCGTTGACCGAGATCGCCTCGGCACCTGCCTCCCAGAGGCCGTTGACGACGATCTGCAGGTCTTTGGAGAAGACGATGCCGTCGTCCTTCTTCGCATCGGTGCGCGGGTTGCCGTCGGCGCTGGTGTCACCACTGCCCGGGGCGTTGTCCAGCTGGACCGTGATCCCCGGGCCCGTGACGGGCTGGGCACCCGAGGCCAGGGTCAGCGCCGCGAGCCGGGTCTGCAGCGACGACTCGTCCTGTCCGAGAGCCTGAGCCTGGAGCCGGTCCACCTCGGCCTGCACGGCGCGCAGGGAAGCCCCCTGCTTCTCGACCGCCGCGCGCCGGGTCTCGATCTGGCTGACCAGGTTGGCCTTGGCCTTGATGGCGGACGAGGACGGCGTGCGCAGTGCTACCGCACCGAGGGTGAGCAGAAGTCCGGCCACGACCGCGGCGGCGACGACGGTCGGGGTCCGCGTGCCGGTGCTCGGCGGAAGTCCGGCGGCTTCGCGCTCGGCCGCCGCGGCGGCATACCCGGGGTCGAGGGGCCGCTCGATCATCGAGATGAGCAGTGTCATCGACTCGTCGGGGCGCCTGCCGGGTGTGGTGACCGGTGGCGGCTCGCCGCGGTGCGACGTGGGTCCGGGGCTCATCTGGCCGGCACCGTGTGTGCGGCGACCACCTGCCGGGCCTGCACGATGTACATGACCCCGGCGATCCAGTAGAGGACGGTGCCCCACCACGCGAACGCCCAGCCGATGGGGAGCGCCCACTCGGCGAACGTGCTGGTGCCCTCCCCCAGGAGCAGGAAGGGGAACGCGTAGAGGAGGTTGAACGTGGCCGCCTTGCCGACGAAGTGCACGGGCAGACCGGTCTGGCCGTAGCGACGGATCCGCCACAGGACTGCTGCCAGCAACACCTCGCGGCCGACCAGGGCCACGACGAGCCACCACGGGATGATGTCGCGCAGGGCCAGACCGAGCAGCGTGGTGGCGATGTAGAGCCGGTCCGCGAACGGGTCGAGCAGCTGCCCCAGACGGGACTCCAGCCCGAAGCGACGCGCGATCTTGCCGTCGAGGTAGTCGCTGACGCCCGACAGCATGAGCGTGACGAGGGCGATGACGTCGTGCTCGGACAGGATCGCCCACAGGAAGATCGGCACGCCGACGAGTCGCAACACCGACAGCACGTTGGGCAGGGTGACCACACGGTCGGAGACGACGGGCTCACTCACGAGCCTCCCCTGATCTCGCCTCCCCCGATTGCGTTGTGCTGGCACGCAGGCAGCCTAACTGCCAGCCCGTCGTAGAGTTCGCAGGCATGGGCAACCCGCTTGTCGACAACCCGCTCCTCGGTCCCGGCCTCGACCACCTCCGTGAGCGGCGCAGCGTCAAGTGGCGGCTCTACGACCCGGACATCCTGCCCCTGTGGGTCGCCGAGATGGATGTCGTGCCGGCCGAGCCGATCCAGCGAGCCGTGACCGAGGCGATGCAGCGCGGCGACACCGGCTACCCGTGGGCTGCCGACTACGCCGAGGCGCTGTCCTCCTTCGCCTCCGAGCGGTGGGCGTGGCAGCCGGACCCGGCCACGATGCAGATCGTCCCCGACGTGATGCTCGGTGTGGTCGAGGTGCTCAAGCTGGTCACGGGTCCCGGTGATCCGGTCGTGGTCAACTCCCCCGTCTACCCACCGTTCTTCGACTTCGTGAGGCACCTGGACCGTCGCGTGGTGGAAGCGCCGTTGAACGCCCACGGCCGGATCGACCTCGCGTCCCTGGAGCAGGGCCTTGCGGAGGCCACGCGCGGTGGTGGCCGCGCGGCATACCTGCTGTGCAACCCGCAGAACCCGACAGGCGCCGTGCACACTCCCGAGGAGCTCACGGCCGCCCTCGAGCTGGCGGAGTCCCTCGACGTGCGGGTGGTGGCCGACGAGATCCACGCACCAGTGGTCCCGGCCGGCGCGAGCTTCACCTCGGTGGCCTCACTGCCTGCGGGGTCGCGGTCGATCTCGGTCATGTCGGCCTCGAAGGCGTTCAACCTGGCCGGGCTCAAGGCCGCGATGGCGGTGCCCGGACCGGACGCGGTCGCCGACCTTGCTCGGATGCCCGAGGAGGTGTCGCACGGAGCGAGCCACCTCGGAGTGATCGCGCACCGCGCCGCCTACCTCGACGGCGGGGCCTGGCTGGACGCCCTCCTGACCGGGCTGGACGAGAACCGTCGCCTGCTTGCCAGCCTCCTGGCTGAGCACCTGCCGGAGGTCGGCTACCGCGTCCCGGAGGGGACGTTCCTGGCCTGGCTCGACTTCGGTGAGCTCGGGCTCGGCGCCGATCCGGCTGCGGTGCTGCGGCAGCGGGCTCGGGTGGCGCTGCATCCCGGGCCCGGCTTCGGCCAGGGGGGCGCCGGCCACGCCCGACTGAACTTCGGCACCTCACCCGACATCCTGCATGAGGCAGTGCGCCGGATCGCCGCCTCGCTCTAGGTCCTCGCCTGCAACATCTCCACGGCCTTGTCGATGCGTCGGCGGCGCGTCTCGGGAGTCTTGGCGCCGTTGATGGCGTCCACGTGCGCCCGCTGGTGGCTGTAGGACTGTCGGGCGAAGGCCGCCTTGGCATCGGGGACGACCTCGAGCGCCGCGGCGAAGTCCTCCGGCACCTCGACCTCGCGGGGTGCCGTGTCGAGCTCGAGGGTCACCTCGACGACGTCTCCGCCGCTGACCCCCGTCAGGGCGCGGTTCTCCGCGCTGACACCGACCATGAACTTCCCGCCCATCACGGCGACACTGCTGCGGTAGGTCTTGCCGTTGATCGTCACGGACACCTTGGGGCGCTTGCCGCCACCGAGTCCCTCGACGACCTCCGGCGGCACCTCGATACCCGTGGCCGTGCCGCCTCCCTGCTGCACCTGCGCGGTGAACTCCATGACCGCGAGGGTATGCCGCGTGGCGGCTTCAGGACAGCCTCTTGCGCACCCGCGCAGCGAGCTTGCGTGCCAGGCTCCTGCGGGCCGGGGACGGTGCCTTGGTGATCTTGAGCGCCAGACGGCCACCCTTGGTGACGTAAGGGCTGATGACGACCCCAGCGTCGGTGAAGGGCTGCGGCACGTGGTCGGGGTCGATGCGCACCGCAACCCTGGAGTCGTACCCGAAGGCGGTGGTCCGGGCCTTGACGTCCCAGGTCCCGGGGGTGACGGCTCCCCCGAGGAGTGCGGTGGCAGGCGCAATGGTGGCCGACCCCTCCGCAGCCCACACGAGCCCGTCACCAGAATCTGTCAGTCCACCGCTCACCGCCGTCGGCTGGAACCACTCGGCGTTCGTCGAGCGATGCGTGAGGAGCAGTTCGACCCCTGCGTCGCCCACGTCCGGCGTGACGTCCAAGGCCCTCAGGGCAACGTCGTCGGCAAGTGGTGACGAGGGATCCATGAGGACACGTCCCTGCCGCTCGTGGAAGGTCTTGGGGCCCGCGGCACCCTCCAGACGGACCCGCAACCGCAAGGTCAGGGCCTGCCCGTCCTGCGTCGCCTCGACGACCTCCGCCCTCGTGGTCACCGCGCTGTCCGCATCCACGTAGCGCAGGACCGCGCCCAGATCGCCCGCTCGGACCAGCGCGGCACGGACCCGATCGGCAGCCGCCAGTCCCGCGTCGAGGGATTCGTCGAACCGCTCGCACATCACCGCCGCGATCGCCGCGAAGAACTCGCGCTGGTACTCCGCCGGCCAGGTGCGCAACCCGTTGGCGCCGAACCTGTTGAGCACCACCGACAGCTCCCACAGCCGGTAGGCGTCCTCGCGGACGCGCTCGCCGTACGGCCACTTGTCGACGAGGTCGAGCACCTCGCGGACGGCGGCAAAGTACTCCCCCGGGTCAGGGTGCCGCATCGAGTTGTTCGTGTCATGGATGACCCAGCGGTAGCAGGGGTAGTCGGCGACCACGGACACCACCGGGTCGTGCACGAAGGCCGCAGCCAGCAGGTGGTGGTCCTCCAGGCGCCTGAGGTGCTCGGCAAACCTCACGTCGTGGTCGAGCAGGAACCGCGTCCTGAACATCTTGTGGGGCGTCAGGATGTCGATCACGTGGTCGTCGATCACGTGCGCGCGAGACACGTTGGCGCGGAACGACTCCAGCCCCATCGTGCGGGCACCGGTCCGAACCTCCTTGCCGAGCACCATGTCCGCGGAGTTGGCGTCGGCTGCGGCCAGCATGCGCTCGACGGCCCGGGGATACAGGAGGTCGTCGTGGTCCATGAAGAGGACGTAGTCACCGCGGGCGACGTCGAGCCCGGTGTTGCGTGGTCGGCTGGGCCATCCCGAGTTCGGGATCTCCAGGGCCGTGATCCAGTGCTCCTGTCCCAGCGCGCGGACCCGCTGCGGTGTCTGTCCATCGGTCGACCCGTCGTCGACGAGGATGAGCTCGAGGGCGTCCAGACCCAGGCTCTGGCTCCGGACGGACTCGACTGTGCGGTCCAGGTCCGACCCGCTGTTGTAGGTGGCAATGACGACGCTGACACGCACGGACATGCCCCCAGCCTCCCATTCCCGGGCTGCTTGTCTTGCCGGCCCCATGGCGGACGGCGTGTGCCAGAGTTGGCCCCATGGCTGACCATGCGGGTTTCGAGGGCTTTCCGCCCTGGGGTGTGACCTTCTACCAGGAGCTCGAAGACAACAACACCAAGGAGTTCTGGGCGGCCAACAAGGCTCGGTGGGAACGCGAGGTGCGGGAGCCGATGCTCGCCCTCGTCGATGCGCTCGAGGACGAGTTCGGGCCGGCAAAGCTCTTCCGGCCCCACCGCGACATCCGGTTCAGCGCGGACAAGTCGCCCTACAAGACCCACCTGGGCGCGATCGCTGGTCCGGCTGCCGGAGTGGGCTACTACGTCCAGCTCAGCGGTGACGGCCTCGCGGTCGGTGGCGGCTTCCGCAGCCACTCCCCTGCCCAGACGGAGTCCTTCCGCCGGGCCATCGCCGCTGACGGGTCAGGTGTCGAGTTCGAAGGCATCGTGGGCGAGCTCGTCCGTGCGGGCTTCGACCTGGAGGGCGCCACGCTCAAGACGCGGCCCAAGGGATTCGACGCCGACCATCCGCGGCTGGAGCTGTTGCGTCGCAAGGAGATCATGGCGCTGAACCGCGTCGGTTCGCCTGACTGGTTGTCGAAACCCGCCGCCCTCGATCACGTGCGGTCGGCCTGGACGGCGATTCGCCCGCTCACTGAGTGGGTGCTGACCAACGTTCCCATCGATGAGCCTCGCGGGAGGGGGAGATGAGCTTCCAGGTACCGGCGCAGGCCTACGGAAGCTTCATGGGGCGGTTCTCCGAGCCGCTGGCCGACCAGTTCGTCGAGGTCGGACGACTGGCCCACGGTCAGCGCGCCCTGGATGTCGGGTGTGGGCCGGGGGCGCTCACGGCCCGCCTGGTGGGCGTTGTCGGCGCAGGGGGCGTCAGTGCCGTCGATCCTTCCGAACCCTTCGTGGCGGCGGCCAAGGAACGTTTTCCCGGTGTCGACATCGAGGTGGGTCGCGCGGAGTCGCTCGCCTTCGAGGACGACACCTTCGACGCGGCGCTGGCCCAGCTCGTGGTGCACTTCATGCGCGACCCGGTCGCCGGCCTTCGCGAGATGGCCAGGGTGACGCGGCCGGGAGGAGTGGTCGCGGCCGCCGTGTGGAACCACGCCGCCAGTGCCGGTCCCCTGTCGCTGTTCTGGGGAGCGGTGCGCGCGGTGGATCCCCAGGCGGAGGGAGAAGGCGACTTCGCGGGCGTGAGGGAGGGCGACCTCGCCAGACTGTTCGTCGCCGCCGGGCTGGATGCGCTCGAGGAGTCCATCCTGACCGTGCACGTTCCCTTCGAGTCGTTCGACCAGTGGTGGGAGCCCTACACGCTGGGCGTGGGACCGGCGGGGCAGTACGTCCTCGGTCTCGACGACTCGCGTCGCGAGGCGCTGCGAGACGAGTGCCGACGCAGGGTGCCCGACGGAGCCTTCACGGTCGATGCGTCAGCCTGGTGCGTCACCGCCACCGTCCGATGACCTGAGCATCATGACGCTGACGATGACGTTGCCCACCTTCCGGCCGCTGCCGGCATACCGGTGGGCCTGCACGATCTCGGCAAAAGGATAGGTGCGGTCGACCACGGGGCGGAACGCGCCGGTGGCCATGAGCCCGGCCAGCTCCTCGATCATCGACTGGTTGTGGGAGGGGATGGGGAAGAGCACCCGCCGGCCGCGGCTCAGCGGTGCGACGACGGCCCGCCGGGGGTTCTGCAACCACGGACCGAGCTCGGAGGAGACGTAGGTGCCCCGTGGCGTGAGAACTCGGCGCGCTGCAGTGAAGGTGCTCTTGCCCACTGCGTCGAGGACGACGTCGAAGCGGGAGGCGTCGCGGGTGAAGTCGTCCGTGGTGCAGTTGATGACTCGGTCCGCACCGAGCCCGCGCACGAGGTCGCCGTGTTCGGCGAAGCAGACGGCGGTCACGACCGCACCCATCGCGTGGAGCAGCTGGACCGCGGCCGACCCGATCCCTCCCGTTGCGCCGTTGACCAGCACGGGGTCGCCCGCCTGCACCCGGGCAGCCTTGATCATGCCGAGGGCGTAGTGCGCACCCTCGGTGCCTGCCGCGGCCTGCTCGAACGTGAGGCCGGGTGGGACCCGGGCGACGGAGGCGCGCTCCCCCACGACGAGGAGCTCGGCATGGGCGCCGAACGGGCCCTCCGTGTAGCCGAACACCCGGTCCCCCACCGCAAACGCAGAGACCGAGCCACCCGTCTGGACCACTGTCCCGGCGAATTCGCACCCGAGGATCTTTGCCTTGGGACCGCGGATCCCGTAGACGACCCTGGCCAGCGTGGGCGTCCCGGCGCGGAAGGCACAGTCGGTCCGGTTGACGGTCGTCGCGTGGACCTGGACCAACAGGTCGTGTGGTCCCGGCGTGGGCGCCTCGACCTCGACCACGCGAACGACGTCCGGTCCGCCGTACTCCGTGTAGACCGCCGCCTTCATGGGCTGACCGTAGACCCTCGAGCACATTGCCACTGCGTCAGTGACAGGAGCAGACTTGACCCCTCGGGAGCGACGGGATCCCGCCGAGCCCTCCCGCCCAGCCTTCCCGGACGTCCCGACGGAGCCTGGAACCGGAGGAGGCACTCATGCCCATCAAGGTCGTCGTCGAGTTCCAGGCCAAACCGGGCGCCAGGGCCGAGCTCAAGAGCCTGCTCGCGAACATCTCGGCGACCTTTGGGCCGCAGGTATCCGGCTTCCTCGGCAGCACGCAGTACGACATGCTCGACAGCCCCGACGGACTGGTCGAGATTGCCGAGTGGGAGTCCGCAGAGGCACAGGCGGCCGCGGTGCGACAGGCCACCGAGACCGGTGTGTATGCCCCGATCATCGAGCTCGTGGCTGCTCCGTTCAGGGCAACCCGAATCAGCCAGCAGTCCTAGGTCTCGAGGTGCCTGGGCCGAGGGGCTTGGGGCATGAAAACGGGGCCCGAAGTGTGTGGACAAGTCGGACCCCGTTAGTCGGGCTGACAGGATTTGAACCTGCGACCCCTTGACCCCCAGTCAAGTGCGCTACCAAGCTGCGCCACAGCCCGTGGCTTGCCCACGCAGAATCCAGCCGAAGCAGGACCGCGGGAGCGAACGAAACCTTAGCGCACGGCATACCTCCGCTTGAAATCGGTATGCCGTGCTGCCGGCTATCGGCGCTTGCGCTTCTCGCGGACCCGGACGGACACCTCGATGGGGGTGCCCTCGAAACCGAACTCCTCACGCAACCGGCGCTCGAGGAACCGTCGGTAGCCCGCCTCGATGAAGCCGGAAGCGAAGATCACGAAGCGCGGCGGCCGGGTCGAGGCCTGCGTCGCGAACAGGATGCGGGGCTGCTTGCCGCCACGCACCGGGTGCGGGTGGGCGGCCACGATCTCGCCGAAGAACGCGTTGAGCCGACCCGTGGGCACACGGAAGTCCCACGACTCCAGGGCACGCTCCAGCGCGGGCACGAGCTTCTCGACCGAACGCCCGGTCTTGGCGGAGATGTTGACGCGCGGCGCCCACGGCACCTGGACCAGCTCGCGCTCGATCTCGCGCTCGAGGTAGTGGCGACGCTCCTCGTCGAGCAGGTCCCACTTGTTGTAGGCCACCACGAGGGCGCGACCAGCGTCGATCACGTGCTGCACGACGCGGACGTCCTGCTCGGCGATGGACTGCTCGGCGTCGATGAGGACGACCGCCACCTCGGCCTTCTCGAGCGCGGTCTGGGTGCGCAACGAGGCGTAGAAGTCGGCCCCACGGGCCTGGTGCACGCGACGACGGATGCCGGCCGTGTCGACGAAGCGCCAGGTCTTGCCGCCGAGCTCGATGAACTCGTCCACCGGGTCACGCGTGGTGCCGGCGACGTTGTCGACGACGACGCGGTCCTCGCCCGCCAGCTTGTTGAGCAGCGAGGACTTGCCGACGTTGGGCCGGCCGACCAGGGCGACCCGACGGGGGCCACCGCGCTGGTAGGCGTCGGCGTTGGCCGAGATGGAGGGCAGCACGTCGAGGACGGCGTCGAGCACGTCGCCGCTCCCGCGCCCGTGCAGGGCGGAGACGGGCCAGGGCTGGCCGAGGCCCAGGTTCCAGAGGGCCGCGGCGTCTGCTTCGGTGCGCTGGTCGTCGACCTTGTTGGCCACGAGGATGACCGGCTTGCCGGAACGGCGCAGCAGCTTGACCACGGCCTCGTCGTCGTCGGTGGCGCCGACGGTGGCGTCCACGACGAACATCACGACGTCGGCCAGGTCCACGGCCACCTCGGCCTGCTCGGCGACCCGCAGGTGGATGCCGGTGGCGTCGATCTCCCAGCCACCGGTGTCGACCAGGGTGAACCGGCGACCGGTCCACTCCCCGTCGTAGGCCACGCGGTCGCGGGTCACGCCGGGGACGTCCTCGACGACGGCCTCGCGCCGGCCGAGGATGCGGTTGACCAGGGTGGACTTGCCGACGTTCGGGCGACCCACCACGGCGACGACCGGCAGCGGACCGTCGACGACGGCATACCCGTCCTCGTCGTACTCACCGTCGATGAGTGAGCGGTCCTCCTCACTGAGGTCGAACTCGTCCAGTCCGACGCGCAGGGCGCGCTCGACGGTGGAGTCGTCGGTCAGGTTCTCGCTCACTTCAGGGATTCCTTGCGTTGTTCGTGGGGGCCGGACCGCGAGCAGGTATGCCGCGTGGCCGCCATCCATTGTCGCGCACAATTGAGGTGGGTCGGGACAGCAGCCTCAGGCCGCGGGTTCTGCGCCTCGCCGGCCGTCGTCCGCAGGGAGGAACACCTGGTGCCGTTGCTCGGATTCCCGGACGTGCGTGGCGAGGGCGGTCTGCACGCGGTCGCTGGCGCCCGCAAGCCGTTGCCGTCCGGTGCGGCCTGGGTCCGCGGGCAGCTCGAGCGGCTCCCCGAACTCGACCACCATGCGGGTGCGCAGCCGCGGCAGCGAGCCCTTGGACGCGCCGGTGGCCCGGGTGCCGAGGAACGCCACCGGGACCACCTGGGCATGACCCTGCTGCGCCAGCCACGCGGCCCCCTGCTGGACGGCGGCGMCGKCGCCGCGCCCGCGAGTCCCCTCCGGGAAGATGCCCACCGCTCCCCCGGCCTGCAGGATCGCGACAGCCGCCAGGAGGGCCTGCCGGTCACCGGAGTTCCCGGTGACGGGGATGTGGCCGACGAAGGTCAGGAACGCCCCCAGCGGGCCGGTGAACATCTCCCGCTTGACGAGGACGGAGGTGGGACGCGGAGCCAGGGCGGGGAGCATCGGCCCGTCGAGGAAGCCGGCGTGGTTGGCGACGAAGACGACAGGCCCGTCGGCGGGCACCCGATCGCGCCCCACGACGGCAACGCGGTAGAGCACCCCGAACAGGACCCGCCCGACGACCATGTTGATGCGGACCCGCCAGGACGGCGGTGGCCCCGGCGGTCGTGAATCGACCCGTGCCCCGGAACCAGTCCGGCGCCCGGCATCGGTCACGCGGGGACCTTGTCCGGCGCCTCGCTGCGCACCACGTCGAGCAGGGCCTGGACGCTCTGCCCGAAGTCGAGGTCGGAGGTGTCGACCAAGGTCACGCCCTCGGCAGCCTCCATGAAGTCGGACACGGTGGAGTCGTCGGCATCGCGGCGGACGATCTGGTCGCGGGTCGCCTCGACCGCGTGGTCGGCGGCGTGGCCGTGCAGCTCCTTGGACCGTCGGCGCAGCCGCGCCTCGACGCTGGCGGTCAGCAGGATGCGCACATCGGCGTCCGGGGCGACGACCGTCGTGATGTCGCGCCCCTCCGCCACCACTCCCCCGGTGCGGGTGGCGACCTGGTCGATGAGGTCGCGCTGGAGCTGCTGCAGGATCGGGCGCACCAGGGTGTTGGTGGCGACCTTGGACACGGCCTCGCTCACGCGCGTCGTGCGGATGTCGTCCTCTATCTCGCGACCGCTCACCTGCACGCTCGGACTGGTCGGGTCGGTGCCCATCTCCAGCGGGATGTCGCGGGTGGCCTGCGCGACCGCCTCCTGGTCGACGAGGTCCACGCCCTGCTCGAGGCACCACCAGGTGACGGCGCGGTACATCGCACCCGTGTCGAGGTAGCCGACTCCCAGGGCCTCGGCCGCCGCGCGGGACACGCTGGACTTGCCCGAACCCGAGGGCCCGTCGACGGCAACGACGAGGTGCTTGCTGTTCATGACGGGCAAGCCTATTGGCCACCCGCCCTCGCCCGCGAAGTCGTTCACCCCTCAGCCGTGCAGTCGCCACCCTCGAGTGGTCAGCTCGTGGCCCAGCCTCTCGGCGACTGCGGGCAGCACGGAGATCTCCGCGAGCCCGAACGGCTGCCCCATGCCGTGCTCGAGGTGCAGGTCCTCGAGGTTGACGCCTGCGTCGCCGACGTCGTGCAGCAACCGGGCGAGCTCGCCGGGCTGGTCGGGCACCAGCACCACGACGACGCTGTATGCCGTGGGGGCAGCGCCGTGCTTGCCCGGGATCCGGGCGTGGCCGGCGTTGCCCTGGGCCACGATCCGGGCCAGCACCTCACGGGCGCCGACGCCGTCGCCGTCCGCCAGGACGTCGAGGGCTCCGATGACCTCCGTGAGCTCGGCGTGGACCTGGGCAAGGACCTCGCGGACGGCCACGGCGTTGCCGGCGAGGATCTGGGTCCACAGCTGTGGGTCGCTGGCAGCCACCCTCGTGACGTCGCGAATTCCCTGACCTGACAACGCCACCGCGGGATCGGTGAGGTCTCGCAGCCGACCGGCGACGAGCGACGACGCCAGCTGGGGCACGTGGGAGACCACAGCCACTGCAGCGTCGTGCTCTTCAGGACTCATCGTCGAGACGGTGCCACCGGCGGCCGCTGCGAGCTCCTTGACCGCGGCGACCGCGGTGCCGGAAGAGAGGTCGTTCGGCACGACCACCCAGGCACGCCCGTCGAAGAGGTCACCCCGGGCGGCCACCGCACCGGAACGCTCGCGGCCCGCCATCGGGTGCGACCCGGCATACCGAGCCAGGTCTGCGCCGCGTCGGCGCACGTCCTCGAGCACGGCGACCTTGACCGACGCCACGTCCGTCACGACGGCGTCGGGCCACGCGCCGAGCTCGTCGGCGACCACCGCACCCGCCACGTCCGGCGGAGCAGCCACCACGACGACGTCCGGGGCAGCGTCGTCCTGGCCTGCCACGACACCGGCACCGAGGTCACGGGCGAGGGCCACCGCCGTGGGCGAGGGATCGGCGAGGACCACGGCATAGCCGGCTCGGGTCAGGGCGATGCCGAGGCTGGTGCCGATGAGGCCGGTGCCGACGATGCGGACGCTGGTGGTCACGACGGGAAGGCTACCGACGGCTGGGACGCCGTGCGCTCACATTCCAGCGGCGGAGTAGAGCTGGCCGACCTCTGCCTTGTTGAGCTTGCGCATCTTGCCCGGCTTGGTGTCGCCGAGGTAGATGGGCCCGACCTGGACCCGCACGAGGCTGATCACGGGGTGGCCGACCGCGTCGAGCAGACGACGCACGATGTGCTTGCGTCCCTCGTGGAGGATCACCTCGACGAGCGCCTTGCCCGGCTGCGAGTCGACCACCTTGAACGAGTCGACCGACGCCGGTCCATCCTCGAGCTGGACGCCCTCGCGCAGCTGCTTGCCGATGTCACGCGGCACGGGCCCACGGATCTGGGCGAGATAGGTCTTGAGCACGCCGTACTGCGGGTGCTGGAGGCGGTGGGCCAGCTCACCGTCGTTGGTGAGGATCAACAGGCCCTCGGTGTCGGCGTCGAGGCGGCCGACATGGAAGAGCCGCTCGTTGCGGTCCCCCACGTAGTCGCCGATGCTGATCCGCCCGAGCTCGTCGTTCATTGTCGTGACGACGCCCAGCGGCTTGTTGAAGGCGAAGTAGACGCGGGTCTCGTCGAGCTGGACCTTGACACCGTCGACGTGGACGGTCTGGTCCGGACGGATGCGTACCCCGAGCTCGGTGACGATGTTTCCGTCCACCTCGACGCGGCCAGCGGTAATGAGGTTCTCGCACACCCGTCGCGACCCCACGCCGGCAGCGGCGAGGAGCTTCTGCAGCCGGATGCCGTCGGGGTCGTGCATGTCGACCTCTGGGGTCACCCGCTCACGGGGCACCCGGGTCGGCTGGCTCTTCTTGGTCGTGCCTGAGCTTCCGCGCTGGGGCCGCTCGGGGCGGCCTCCCTCGGACGCGGTCGGGCCCCCGCCTCTTGGTGCGCCGGGGCGGCCGCTGCCGCCCTGGCCACCGGCGCGTGACCCGCCCTGGCCACCGGCGCGTGACCCGCCCTGGCCACCGGCGCGTGACCCGCCCTGGCCACCGGCGCGACCACGCCCACCCCCAGTTCGGTCCGAGCCGGATCCTGCGGGGCCTCTGCTGCGTGGGGGTGTCATCGGCGTCCTTGTTCTGCGATCTCGTCGAGCACGTCGACTTCGGGGAGGTAGGGCGCGAGGGCGGGCAGGTCGTCGATGCTGCCGAGACCCAGGCGTTGGAGGAAGTAGTCGGTGGTGCCGTAGAGGAACGCGCCACCGTCGCCGTCTGACCCGAGCTCCTCGATCAGCCCGCGGTTGAGCAGGGTGCGCACCACCCCGTCGACGTTCACGCCGCGGACGGCGCTGACGCGTGACCGCGAAATGGGCTGGCGGTAGGCGATCACGGCCAAGGTCTCCAGCGACGCCTGGGTCAGCTTGGCCTGCTGTCCGTCGAGCAGGAACTTCTCGACGACGGGGGCGTAGTCGGACCGGCTGTAGATCCGCCACCCGCCCGCCACGGACCGGAGGGTGAAGCCACGCTGCTGCGCGGCATACTCGGCTTCGAGGTGGGTGAGGTGGCCGAGCACGTCGTCGACGGGCAGCTCCAGCGCCGAGGCGAGCGACATCTCGGTGATCGGCTCGTCCACGACCATGAGGACCGCCTCGATGGCACTGCGCGCTCCACCGGGGAAGTCGTTGACGTCGAAGGCGAACTGCTCGTCCGCGGCACCGCCGTCCGGCACCACGACGCCCTCGTCGTGCTCGAGCTCAGGATCGCTGTCTGGGTTGCGGTCGGGCACGACCTCCAGGTCACTCATCGTCGGCCTTCCCATCGGTTGCTACGTCATCAGTCTCGTCGGCTTCATGAGCGGCTTCAACGTCGTCGAACTCGTCGAACTCGTCGCTGACCTCGATCTCGCCCTCGTCGTCGCCCGTCCAGCGCACCGTCAGCTCGCCGAGCGCCTCGGCCTGCTCGAAGGCGATCGCGGCCTCGCGGAAGAGCTCGAGCAGCGCCAGGAACCTGGCCACGATGACCAGCGTCGAGTCGGCGTCGGCCACCAGCGCCCGGAACGAGCAGACGCGTTCGGCGCGGAGCCGGACCCCGAGGATGCCCGCCTGCTCGCGCACGCTGACCTGAGGGGCGTGCAGGTGGTCCAGACCGACGCTCGGCGCCACCTTGGGCACCATCGCCCTGGCTGCGATCATGGCCAGCTGCTCGGGCGTGATGCCCATGATCAGCTCGGGCAGCAGCCTGGCGAACTGGGGTTCGAGACCCGCCTGCCGTGGCGTCATCCGGCCCGCGGTGGCCATCCGCTCACCGAAGGTGAAGGCGATGTCCTTGAAGGCGCGGTACTGCAGCAGCCGGGCGAAGAGCAGGTCGCGCGCCTCGATGAGGGCGAGGTCCTCCTCGTCCTGCGGACCGGTCTGTGGGAGCAGCCGCGCGGACTTGATGTCGAGCAGGGTCGCGGCGATGAGCAAGAACTCCGACGCCTGGCCGAGGTCCCACTCCGTGTGCGACGACTGCGCCGCCTTGATGTGGGCGATGAACTCGTCGGTGACCTTGGCGAGGGCGATCTCGGTGATGTCGAGCTTGTGCTTGCTGATCAGGCCGAGGAGCAGGTCGAAGGGCCCGGAGAAGTTGTCGAGGTGGACCTGGAACGGCGTGGACCCCCCGCGTCGGGTGATCACGCCTCCCGGCGTCATGGTCGCCTGATCGTCGGCGTGGTCGAGCTGCACCGCGCCGCCCGGGGCAGTGGCGATGGCCTCCTGGCTCACCTCGTCAGGCCGCCCCACCACGGGCGATCAGCTCTCGGGCGAGTTGCCGGTAGGACGCGGCGGAGGCATGCGTCGAGGCGTAGGTCGTGATCGGCTCGGCAGCGAGCGTGGCGTCCGGGAACTTCACCGTGCGGCTGATCACCGTGTGGAAGACCTGGTCGCCGAAGTGGTCGACGACGCTGCGCACGACCTCCTTGCTGTGCAGGGTGCGCGAGTCATACATCGTCGCCAGGATGCCGTCGACCTGCAGGCGCGGGTTGAGGCGGTCGGTGATCTTGTCGATCGTCTCGACGAGCAGGGCGACACCGCGCATGGCGAAGAACTCGCACTCGAGCGGGATCACCACACCGTGCGCCGCCGTGAGCGCGTTGACCGTGAGCAGCCCGAGCGAGGGCTGGCAGTCGATCATGATGACGTCGTAGTCGTCCATGACCGGCCGGAGCACCCGCGCCAGGATCTGCTCGCGGGCGACCTCACCGACGAGCTGCACCTCGGCGGCGGACAGGTCGATGTTGGCCGGGATGACGTCGAGGTTCTCGGTCGCCGTGGGCTGGATGACGTCGCGGACGTCGTGGCCACGTTCGACGAGCAGGTTGTAGATGGTCACGTCGAGCTCGTTGGCGCGGACGCCGAGCCCCACCGACAGGGCACCCTGCGGGTCGAAGTCGACGAGCAGGACGCGTCGGCCGACCTCCGCCAGTGCCGCACCGAGGTTGATGGTCGTCGTGGTCTTGCCGACGCCACCCTTCTGGTTGCACATGGCGATGATGCGGGCCGGGCCGTGGGCGGCAAGCGGCTGCGGGTCAGGGAAGACCGGCATCGGCCGCCCTGTCGGACCGAGCTGTCCGGCGCCTGCGGACTCGGTGCCGGGCAGGTGGACGTGGTCGCGTTCAGCACCGTTGGGGGCCGACTCGGAGGTGGCGCCCGAATAGGTGGGCGGCGACTGCTCCTGCGTGGTCACCTCAGATTCCACAGGCGTTTCACTCCCGGTGAGTTGGCGTTCGTCGGTCAGCCTCGCGCTGATCGGCACGACCCTATCAGCGGGCACGGGGGTGACTCTGGGCATACACCTCACGCAGACGCTGCACTGTCACCAGCGTGTAGATCTGGGTCGTGGTCACCGAAGCATGCCCCAGCAGCTCCTGGACCACCCGGACGTCCGCACCGCCGTCGAGCAGGTGGGTCGCGAACGAGTGCCGCAGGGTGTGCGGCGACAGGTGTCCGCCGAGGTCGGCGCGTTCGGCCGCGGCGCGCAGCACGGCCCAGGCCGACTGGCGGGAGAGCCTGCTGCCCCGCTGGTTGAGGAACACCCCAGGCGTCCCCTTCCCCTTGACCGCGAAGGTGGGGCGCCCCCGGACGAGGTACGCGCCGAGTGCCTGCGCGGCATACGAACCGAGGGGGACGATGCGCTCCTTGCTGCCCTTCCCGAACAGCCGCACCACGCCCTCCTGCGTGTCGATGTCGTCGACATCGAGGCCGACGGCCTCGGAGATGCGGGCGCCGGTGCCGTAGAGGACCTCGAGCAGGGCCCGGTCGCGCAGCGCCCCGGGCGTGTCCCCCACGCTGGCGGCCTCGAGCAGGCGTTCGACGTCCTCGATGCTGATTGCCTTGGGCAGGCGCGCGGGAGGCTGGGGCGGGCTGACCGCCGAAGCCGGGTCCGTGGGCAGGTCGCCCTCGAGGACGAGGAACCGGTGGAAGCCACGCACCGCGACCAGCGTCCGCGCGGCTGAGGAGGCTGCGAGCGGGGGGTGGTCGGCGGTCCCCTCGCGCAGCGTGGCGAGGAACTCGGCGACGTGCGCCTCGGTGATGGCGCCGGGGTCGTTCACCCCCAGTGCAGCAAGGTATGCCGCGTAGCGGGCCAGGTCGCGCCGATAGGACGTGAGGGTGTTGGCGGCGACGCCGCGCTCGACGTCCAGGTGGTTGAGCCAGCCGCGGACGGCGCGCTCGACCGCGCTCGAGGGTGGCACGGATGGGAGTCTAGGCGGCATGAAGCTCTATGCAGACCTGCCGGGCCGCCGCACCGTCCAGATCCTCGCCGACCTCGGGATCCTCGCCTGGGTGTGCCTGTGGGGGTGGGTGGGACGGCTCGTGCACGACACGACCCTGGAGCTCGCTGCGCCCGGTCGGCAGCTGCAGACGGCGGGTTCGGGGTTCCGTGACCAGATGACCAGCGCCGGAGACTCCGTGCGCGATCTGCCGCTGGTGGGCGACAAGATCGCGGCGCCGTTCCGGCAGGTCAGCGGCGCGGGCACGACGATCGAGCAGGCAGGTACCGACCTCGTCGACGCCGTCACGAAGCTCGCCAACATCCTGGGCTGGGTCACCGCCCTCGTCCCGATCCTCATCGTCGGGCTGGTGTGGCTGGTGCTGCGCGGGCGCTTCGTTCGCCGGGCGAGCGCCGCGCAACGGTTCATCGACAACGCGGCCGACCTCGACCTGTTCGCCCTGCGTGCCATGGCAGGTCAGCCGATGCGCAAGCTCGCCGCGATCTCGTCGGACCCCACCGGTGCCTGGCGGCGTGGCGACGAGGCCACGATCCGGTCGCTGGCCCTGCTCGAGCTGCGGGACACCGGCCTGCGTCCTCCCGCCTCAGCGAGCAGCGCGGCCTGAGGACTCGGTCAGGGCGCGCAACCGGGCAGCATGGTCCGACGTGAGCGCGCCGGGCGCCATCTGCCACGACCAGCCGCCCTCGATGCCGGGCGCATTCATCCGCGCCTGCGAGCCGAGGGCGAGCACGTCCTGGGCCTGCATCATCGACAACCCGCATGGTCCTCGCAGGGCGAGCTCGATGAACCCCCATGACGGCTCGGCGTCGACGTCGACGCCGACCCCGGCCTGACGACAGGCGTCTCGGGCCAGCTGCCGACGGTGGTCGGGCAGGTCCCACCACCAGCCGCAGACCGTGTCGTTGTCGTGCGTGCCGGTGTAGACGACCTGGTTGGGCTCGTGGTTCTGGGGGTCGTGGGCGTTGTACTCGTAGGCCGGCTCGAAGGCGAACTGCAGGACCGCCATCCCCGGGAACCCGAGCGCCTTGCGCAGGTCGATCACGGGCTGGTCGATGTCCCCGAGGTCCTCGGCGAGGACGGGCAGGGGGCCGAGGGCGCCGAGCGCCGCGTCGAACACCTCTCGTCCCGGCCCCTGCTCCCACTGCCCACCCAGCGCGGTCTCGGCGCCCGCCGGGATCGCCCAGTAGGCAGCGAACCCGCGGAAGTGGTCGACGCGGACGAGGTCGAACAACGCGAACGTCCGTCGCAGCCGCTCGATCCACCACCCATAGCCGTCGTCACGCAGCACGTCCCAGCGGTAGAGCGGATTGCCCCACAGCTGGCCGGTCGCGGCATACGCATCCGGGGGGCAGCCGGCCACGGCGTCCGAGCGGAAGAACTGCGGCCACGCGCGCTCGTCCGCCGCGTCGGGGGCGACGTAGATGGGGACGTCGCCGAGGATCCTGATCCCGCGGTCGTGGGCGTACTCGCGCAGCGCCGACCACTCGCGGTCGAAGCGCACCTGGTCGGCGAGGTCTCCACCGAACGACGTCCAGGAATCCACCCAGTAGGCCTCCCGGGCGGCGAAGTCCTCGATCTCCTGCTGGCTCACCGGTGCGTCCGGGTCCTCCAGCAGCGCCGGTGACGCGGCGAAGGCCGAGGGGGACTTGTAGGGCGATCGGTGCTTGTCGGGGATCGACACCGGCAGCACCTGCCACACCGACTGGCCGGCCTCGACGAGCCAGTCCACGAAGTCGCGGGCCGGCTGGCCGAGACGGCCACCGGGCAGTGAGGTGATGTGCAGCTGCACGCCGCTGGCGCGGGTGTCGGTCAGCGGTCGGGTGGCGTCCATGGGTGCTCAGCTCTCCGCGCGGATGATCTGCGGGCGCAGGTCCTGGGTCGGAGGCTCCCACGACGCGGCGTCGGCGTCGACCTGGTCGCCCGACCGGATGTCCTTGACCTGGTCGCCTCCCGCGCTGCCCTCGTCGCCCGCTGCGCCGGGGAACCAGACGTACGGGATCCCCCGCCGCTCGGCATAGCGGATCTGCTTGCCGAACTTGGCGGGCTTCGGCGCCACTTCGCACGGAATGCCGCGTGCGCGCAGCTGCGTCGCCACCTGGGTGGAGCCCGCGCGGCTCGCCTCGTCGTTGACCGCGATGAGGACGCAGGCTGGAGTCGACCGGCTGGACCGGAGCAACCCCTTGCCGATGAGCAGCCCCAGCAGGCGGGAGACGCCGATCGAGATGCCCACGCCCGGGTAGGTCGTCTTGCCGTCCGAGGCCAGTGAGTCGTAGCGCCCGCCGGAGCAGAAGGAGCCCCAGGACTCGTAGCCGACCAGCTGGGTCTCGTAGACGGTGCCGGTGTAGTAGTCCAGGCCGCGTGCGATCTTGAGCTCGGCCACCAGTGCTCCCGGGGCGTTGTCGAGCCCGGCCTGGATCACGGCTGCCAGAGCGTCCAGTCCCTCGTCGAGCGTGGGGTGCTCCACTCCGAGCGCCCGCACCTGCCCGACGAAGGACAGGTCCTCGGTGCGGATCGCGGCCAGGGCCAGGCACTGGTCCGCCTGTTCGGGGGTCCGTCCGGCCTCGACGAGGAGGTCCTTGACCTTGGCCGGACCGATCTTGTCGAGCTTGTCGACGATGCGCAGGGTGTGCTGGATCTCGGTGACGTCGTCCGCACCAATCCCCATCCCGAGGTAGAAACCCTCGGGGATCTTGCGGTTGTTGACCTGGATGACCATCTGGCCGACTGGCAGCTTGCGGAAGACCTCGGCGATCACCAGGGGCATCTCGACCTCGAAGTGCGGCGCGAGCTCGCCCACGTCCACCACGTCGATGTCGGCCTGGGTGAACTCGCGGTAGCGGCCCTCCTGGGGTCGTTCGCCGCGCCACACCTTCTGGATCTGGTGACGGCGGAACGGGAAGGCGAGGTGCCCGGCGTTCTCCAGCACGTAGCGCGCGAACGGCACGGTGAGGTCGAAGTGCAGCCCCAGCTCGGCATCCGTCTCGGCGCGCCCCTCGGACGTGTCGGCGAGCCGGGTGACGGCGTAGATCTCCTTGTCGGCGTCGCCGCCCTTGCCGAGCAGCCGGTCGACGGGCTCCACGGCGCGGGTCTCGATCGAGGGGAACCCGTGCAGCTCGAAGGTCTCGCGGATGACGTCGAGGAAGTGCTGCTCGATGATCCGCTGGGCCGGGAGGTACTCGGGAAAGCCGCTGATCGGGGTGATCTTCACGGGGCCAATCCTTGCAAATAGGGGTTGGTCGCCCGTTCGCGGTCCATCGTCGTGGCCTGGTAGTGCCCCGGGAGCACGAGGGTGGTGTCAGGGAGGGGCAGGACGACGTCGCGCAGCGAGCGGTTCATCGCCGCCGGGTCACCGCCGGGCAGGTCGGTGCGACCGATCGACCCGGCGAAGAGCACATCGCCGCTGACGAGCGTGCGATCGACGTCCACCTGGTTGGCGATCCCGTCTGGGACCGCATCCACCGCAAACATGACCGACCCTTCCGTGTGGCCGGGCGCGTGCAGCACCTCGAAGCCCAGCCCGGCCAGCTCGAGCGTGGCCCGGTCACCGATCTCGACGACGGTGCTGGGCTCGCTCCACGTCGCCTTGGTGCCGAACTGCTGCTCGAGCATGCCGAGCAGACCCGGGTTGACGTTCCCGAGCAGGTCCACGAGCCGATAGCGGTCGTCCGCGTGGATGTATGCCGCGGTGTCGGCTCCGCAGACCGGCGTCACCGAGTACACGTGGTCGATGTGGCCGTGGGTGAGCAGCACCGCGGCTGGGCGCAACCGGTGCTGGGTGAGCACCTCACGCAGGGTCTCCTCCACCCCGATGCCGGGGTCGACGATGACGCACTCCTCGCCGGCCGCAGGGGCCAGGACATAGCAGTTGGTGTCGAACGCAGCGGCAGGAAATGCAACGGTGAGCACGGCCCGCAGCCTAGCCACAGCGCCGTGCTGCCTAGACTGGCGCGCGTGACGAGGGAACAGGAACGCGCCGCTGCGCGCCGCCGTGCCGTGAAGCTCGAGGCCAAGCAGGCCCAGAAGGAACGTGAGGCAGCCCGCAACAGCCAGGTCGTGGTGGTCGTGCTCGCCGTGCTGGCCGTGGTTGCCGGCTTCGTGTTCCTGGCTGCCCAGCTCAAGGACGACCCGACTCCCACCGCCACTCCTCCGGCAGCCACGACCACCGCCACCACGCCGACCGTCGCAGGCTGCACCGCGCCACCCACTCCCCCGAGCTCGGCCAAGAAGGTCGCGAAGCCCGACAAGGCGACCGCGGCCGGCAAGACCTTCACCGCCGTCGTGACGACCAACTGCGGCGACATCACGCTGCAGCTCGATGGTGCCAAGGCGCCCCAGACCGTGGCGTCCTTCGTCGGGTTGGCCAAGGCCGGCTACTTCGCCGACTCACCGTGCCACCGCATCACCACGCAGGACCCGCTGTTCGTGCTCCAGTGCGGTGACCCGCTGGGCGGCGCCGGCAGCGGCCCCGGTTACAGCTACGGCATCGAGAACGCCCCCAAGGACGGCAAGTACCCGCGGGGCAGCCTGGCCATGGCACGCACGACCGACCCGAACTCCAACGCCGACCAGTTCTTCATCGTGTACAAGGACACCGACCTGAGCAGTGTGCCCGCGGGCTACTCCATCTTCGGCACGGTGACCGGTGGAATCGATATTGTCGACAAGATCGCCGCAGCAGGTGTGAACGGAGGCGCCACAGATGGCGCCCCGGCTGCACCCATCAGCATCCTCAAGGTTGCTGTGACAGAGAAGAAGGCCTGACCCGTGACCGAGCAGATGCCCCCGGCCGAAACCGAGCCCGACTCCGAGCCCAGCACCATCGCCGACGCACCCACTCCCGAGCCCGAAACCGTCGCCGCAGCCGAGCCACAGGCAGCGACGCCGACTGAAGCAGAGCCCGAGCCGAAGGCGCCCGAGCCCGAGCCCGAGCCTGCACACGAGCCCGTCGCAGCAGCCGAGGCGAAGGCGCCCGAGCCGGAAGCTGCACCTGAGCCCGAGGCTGCACCCGAACCCGAGGCAGCGCCCGAGCCCGAGGCAGCGCCCGAGCCCGAGGCAGGGTCAGAGCCCGAAGCCGAGGCTGCGTCCGAAGCCGAGGCTGCGTCCGAGCCGCAAGCGGCGCCCGAAGCCGCACCCGCACCCAAGCCGGTCCCCCGACCGGCTCCGAAGCCGGGCCCGGTGCCCACTCCCGCAGCGGTCCGCAAGGTGGCCCACGCCCAGCCCGCCGCACTGACCGTCGCGGCGCCGCCCGGACCGCCCTCCGAGACCTTCGGTCGCGCGGCCGAGGACGGCACGGTGTTCGTCCGGACCGCAGACGGCGAGCGGGAGGTTGGTGCCTATCCGGGAGCCACCCCCGACGAGGCCCTGCACTACTTCGCCCGCAAGTACGACGAGCTCTACGCCTCCGCAGACCTGCTGCACCAGCGCCTGACCACCACGGACCTGTCCGCGAAGGACGCGGCCGAAGGCCTGGCCAAGCTGCGGGAGCACTGCGCCGAGGCCAACGTCGTCGGCGACCTCGCCGGGCTCGATGCCAAGGTGGGCGAGATCGAGGCCCTGGTCGGGGCGCGCAAGGCAGCCGAGTCCGCCGAACGCAGCGCAGCCCGGGCCGCGGCGACGGTTGAACGCGAGGCCATCGTGGCCGAGGCCGAGAAGATCGCGGGACAGCCCGAAGCCAAGATCCAGTGGAAGAGCAGTGGCGCCCGGATGCGCGAGCTGCTCGACGGCTGGAAGAAGCACCAGCGCGAGGGTGCGCGGCTCGACCGCGAGACCGAGGGCGCGCTCTGGCAGCGGTTCAGTCAGGCCCGCAACTCCTTCGACAAGGCACGCCGCGTCCACTTCGCCCAGCTCGAAGGCACCCAGGCCGAGGCCAAGGCCGCGAAGCAGGAGCTCGTCAAGGAGGCGGAAGCCCTCTCGGCCAGCACCGACTGGGGCCAGACGGCCGGCGCCTTCAAGCGACTGATGGACCGCTGGCGCCAGGCGGGGCGGGCCTCCCGATCCGACGACGACGCGCTATGGGAGCGGTTCAAGGCCGCCCAGGACGCGTTCTTCGCTGCCAAGGACGAGATCGCGGCCAAGGAGGACGAGGAGTTCCGCGGCAACCTCGCCGTCAAGGAGGAGCTGCTCAAGGAGGGTCAGGGCATCCTGCCCGTCAAGGACCTCGAGACCGCCAAGGCTGCATTGCGCACGCTGCAGGACAAGTGGGACGCAGCCGGCAAGGTGCCCCGCGGTGACGTCGACCGGATGGAGAAGGGGATGCGCCGGATCGAGCAGGCCGTCCGCGACGCCGACGACCAGCGCTGGAAGCAGTCCAACCCCGAGGTCGCGGCACGGGCCCAGAGCATGGTCGACCAGCTCGAGGCCTCGGTCTCCTCGCTCAAGGACGACCTGGCCAAGGCGCAGGCCTCCGGAAACGAGAAGAAGGTCAAGGACGCCCAGGCCAAGCTCGAGGCCCAGGAGCAGTGGCTGGCCCAGGCTCGCGGCAACGTCGACGAGTTCGGTTCCTAGACCGCGGTTGTTCTGTCTCGCGGGTATGCCGCGGGGCTAGGCCTTGGCGGCGGTGGCCTTGGTGCCGGTGATCCGGTAGACGTCGAACACCCCGTCGATCTTGCGGACGGCCTTCATCACGTGTTCGAGGTGGCTCGGGTCACCCATCTCGAAGGTGAACTTGCTGATGGCCACCCGATCGCGCGAGGTCTGCACCGAGGCCGACAGGATGTTCACGTGCTGGTCGGACAGCACCCGAGTCACGTCGGACAGCAGGCGGTTGCGGTCGAGCGCCTCGACCTGGAGCTGGACGAGGAAGACCGACGCGGACGACGGCGCCCACTCGACCTCGATCATCCGATCGGGTTGGGACAGAAGGGATTCGGCGTTGGTGCAGTCGGTGCGGTGGACGGACACGCCGTTGCCCCGGGTGATGAAGCCCATGATCGGGTCGCCAGGCACTGGAGTGCAGCAGCGGGCCAGCTTGACCCAGACGTCCGCCGTGCCGACCACGACGACGCCGGGATCGCCCGTGCGTCGCCGCATCGACCGGGTCGGCGTCGTCGCCTCCGCGAGGTCCTCGGACGCGCCCTCCTCGCCTCCCAGCGAGACCACCAGTCGGCCCACCACGTGCTGGGCGGACACGTGCCCCTCGCCCACGGCGGCATACAGGGCGTCGATGTCCTGGTAGCGCAGCTCGGAAGCGAGGCCGGTCAGGGTCTCGACGGTGAGCAGTCGCTGGAGCGGCAGCCCCTCCTTGCGCATGGCGCGGGCGATCGCGTCCTTGCCGGTCTCGATCGCTTCTTCGCGGCGCTCCTTGGAGAACCACTGCTTGATCTTGTTGCGGGCCCGTGGCGACTTGACGAAGGTCAGCCAGTCGCGCGACGGTCCGGCGCCGTCGGCCTTGGACGTGAGCACCTCGACGACGTCGCCGTTCTCGAGGGTGGACTCCAGCGGGACGAGCCTGCCGTTGACGCGACCGCCGATGCAGTGGTGCCCGACCTCGGTGTGCACGGCGTAGGCGAAGTCGACGGGAGTCGCGCCGGCCGGCAGGGCCACGACCTCGCCCTTGGGCGTGAAGACGTAGACCTCGCGGGCGTTGATCTCGAACCGCAGCGAGTCGAGGAACTCCCCCGGGTCGGCAGTCTCCTTCTGCCAGTCGAGCAGCTGGCGGAGCCACGCCATGTCGTTGATGGGGCCGGTCTCGCCGTCCTTGGCGCCCTGGGCCGGGGCGGTGCCGTCCTCCTTGTACTTCCAGTGTGCGGCGACGCCGTACTCTGCCCTGCGGTGCATGGTGTGGGTGCGGATCTGGATCTCGACGGCCTTGCCCTCGGGCCCGATCACGGTGGTGTGCAAGGACTGGTACATGTTGAACTTGGGCATCGCGATGTAGTCCTTGAACCGCCCCGGCAGGGGGTTCCAGCGCGCGTGCAGGGCACCGAGAGCGGCGTAGCAGTCACGGACCGAGTCGACCAGGACCCGCACCGCCACGAGGTCGTAGATGTCCTCGAAGTCGCGGCCGCGCACGATCATCTTCTGGTAGACGGAGTAGTAGTGCTTGGGCCGACCGGTCACCGTCGCCTTGATCTTGGCGCCCTTGAGGTCCTCGCTGACCTGGTCGCGGACCCCTGAGAGGAACTCCTCTCGTGCGGGGGCCCGCTCCGCCACCAGTCGCACGATCTCGTCGTAGACCTTGGGATAGAGGGTCGCGAAGGACAGGTCCTCGAGCTCCCACTTGATGGTGTTCATGCCGAGCCGGTGGGCCAGCGGTGCGTAGATCTCGAGCGTCTCGCGAGCCTTGCGCTGTGCGGACTCCACGGAGACGTAGCGCCAGGTGCGGGCGTTGTGCAGCCGGTCGGCCAGCTTGATCACCAGCACCCGGATGTCGCGGGCCATGGCCACGACCATCTTGCGCACCGTCTCGGCCTGCGCCGCGTCGCCATAGGTCACCTTGTCGAGCTTGGTGACACCGTCGACGAGCATCGCGACCTCGCGCCCGAAGTCCTTCTCCAGCTGCGTGAGGCTGTACTCCGTGTCCTCCACCGTGTCGTGGAGCAGGGCCGCCGCGAGGGTGGCTGGCGTCATGCCGAGCTCGGCGAGGATGGTGGTCACCGCGAGCGGATGGGTGATGTAGGCGTCGCCGGACTTGCGCGTCTGGCCCCGGTGCGCCTCCTCGGCCACGACGTAGGCCCGCTCGATGACCGTCAGGTCAGCCTTGGGGTGGGTGGCTCGGACAGTCTGGAGCAGGGGCTCGAGAACCGGGTTGATCGGACCACCGCGGCTGCCGAAACGGGCCAGGCGGGCGCGGACGCGGTTCGCCGAGGAGGCACCGGTGGGCACCGGTCCGGTGACGACGTCCTCGGTCATGCCGAAAGCCTACGGGACCACCACGGTGGCGTGGATCTCACGCCCGGCCAACCGCTCACGGCCGGGCAGGAAGGCCAGCTCGACCAGCGTCTCGAAAGCCACGACCGTGGCACCGGCCTGCTCCAACAGCCGACAAGCCGCCTCGGCGGTGCCGCCCGTCGCGAGCACGTCGTCGACGAGCAGGACCCGCTCACCACTCACGAAGGCGTCGGCATGGATCTCGATCGTGGCAGTGCCGTACTCGAGGTCGTAGGTCAGTCCGACCGTGTCGCCGGGCAGCTTGCCCGCCTTGCGCACCGGGACGAAGCCGACCCCCAGCTCGTAGGCGAGGGCGGCACCGAAGATGAAGCCGCGCGCCTCGATACCGACGACCAGGTCGATGCTGCCCCTGCGCCGGTCAGCCATGTCGCGGATGACGGCACCGAAGACCTCAGGATCGGCAAGGACCGGCGTGACGTCCTTGAACAGGATCCCCGGGCTGGGGAAGTCCTGGACGTCCCGCAACCGTGCCGAGACCCGCTCGGCGAGGGTGTTCATCGACGAGCTGCCATCACCGATGAGACTGCCTTCATCGACGAGACTTCGGGGGGCGTTTCGGCTGGTTGCGCGGTCCGCTGGTGGCGTACTTGTGCGTCTCACGCACCACGCCACCGGAACGGGTCGCTGCCGAGACGGACTCGCGCTCAGTGTCGGCTGCAGCGAGCTCCTCGGCATCTGGCTCGTGCGGGACCGGAGCGGCATCGGAGGCGGAGATGGCGCCGCCATGACGCGCCTGGTAGCGGGTCGCCTTCTTCTCGAGGTCGATGACGGCCGGCTCCTTCAGGCGCAGGTGCACCAGCAGTGGCGTGGCGATGAAGATCGAGGAGTAGGCGCCGACGGCAATGCCCACGAACAGTGCCAGGGCCAGGTCGAGCAGGGTGCCGGGGCCGAGGAAGAGGAACCCGATGACCAGGATGGACGCGATCGGCAGCAGGGCCACGATCGTGGTGTTGATCGAGCGCACCAGGGTCTGGTTGACCGCGAGGTTCGCCGCCTGGGAGTAGGTCAGGCGGCCGTTGCCGAGTGCCTCGGTGGTGTTCTCGCGCACCTTGTCAAAGACGACGACGGTGTCGTAGAGCGAGTACCCGAGGATCGTGAGGAAGCCGATCATCGTCGCCGGCGAGACCTCGAAGCCGGCCAACGCGTAGACACCCACGGTGATGAACAGGTCGTGCAGCAGCGCGACGAGCCCGGCGACGGCCATCTTCCAGGTGCGGAAGTAGATCGCCATCACGATCGACACCAGCGCGAGGAAGACGGCCAGGGCCTGGAGCGCCTGCTGGCTGACGGAGGCACCCCACGAGGGACCGACGAACGACGCCGAGACGTCGTTGACGTCGGTCTTGAACTCGGTGGCCAGGGCCGTCTGGACCGCGCGGATCTCGGACTCGCCGAGCTGCTCGGTCTGCACCCTGATCGTGCCGGTGCCGACCTTGGTCACCTCGGCGGCGCCGGCGTTCGGGATGTTGCCGACGGCGTCCTTGGCCCGGGCCTCGTAGTCCGCGGAGTTGGCCACGGACGAGACCCGGAACTCCGAGCCCCCACGGAACTCGAGGCTGAGGTTGAGGCCGTGCCAGACCAGTCCGATGATCGCGATGAGGAAGAACACCCCGGACAGGGCGTACCACCGCTTGTAGCGACCCACGAAGTCGATCGACCGCTTGCCGGTGTAGAGGTCGTTGCCCAGTGCGGCGAAGTTGATCACAGCGCGCTCCCATCGCTCACGGCAGAGGCGGTGGTCGGCATCGCGACCCGTCCGCGCCCGGCATACCTGGGCTTGTGGGCCTTGGCCCCGAGCCGCTCCGGGTCGAGACCCGACCACTTGTGGCCACCACCGAAGAACTTGGTGCCGGACAGGATCGCCACGAGCGGGTGGGTGAACAGCACGACGATGAGCAGGTCGATCAAGGTCGTGAGGCCGAGGGTGAAGGCGAACCCGCGCACGTTGGAGGACGCCAGCAGGTAGAGGACGAACGCGGCCAGGAAGTTCACGCCGTCCGCGGCCAGGATGGTGCGCCGAGCCCGGCGCCACCCGGTGTCGACGGCGGCACGCAGCGGCCTGCCCTCACGCACCTCGTCTCGGATGCGTTCGAAGTAGACGATGAAGGAGTCGGCGGTGACACCAATGGCCACGATCAGCCCTGTCACGCCCGCCATGTCGAGTCTGAAGTTGTGCGACCAGCCGAGCAGGGCGATCGCGACGTAGGTCAGCAGCGCTGCGATGACGATCGACAGCACCGTGACCAGGCCGAGGGCGCGGTACTGCGCGAGGGAGTACATGAAGACCAGCGCGAACCCGATGACGCCGGCGATCAGACCCATCCGGAGCTGCTCGCTGCCGAGGGTCGGGCTGATCTGGTCACGGGTCTGCAGCGTGAACGACAGCGGCAGGGCACCGAACTTGAGCTGGTTGGCCAGGTCGCGGGCCGACTGGATCGTGAACTGGCCGGAGATGCTGGCCTGTCCGTCGAGGATCGCCGCCTGGAAGTACGGCGCGACGATCACGCGCGAGTCCAGGGTGGCGGCCATCTGGTTGCGGGGGGTCTCGAGGGTGACCATCCGCTTGCTCGCCTCGGCGTAGGCCTTGGTGCCCTCGGACTTGAAGCTCAGCGTGATCTCGACCGTGCTGGACGGCTGCCCGTTGGACAGCGGTCGGTAACCGGCTGCGGCGTCCTTGATCTGGTCGCCGTTCACCACGACCGGCCCGAGGATGTACTTCTCGGCGCCGTCGTCGCTGCAGGTCACGAGCGGCTTGGCGGGGTCGTCCACGATCTTGTCCACCACGGCGGGGTCGGAGCAGTCCAGCGCCCGGAAGGCCTTGGAGATGTCGTCGGTGACCCAGGCGAGGTCGCTGCCGTTCTTTGGCGCGGCCGTCGAACCCGTGGGCTGGGCCGTCGAGGTACCCGTCGCACCGGCCGTCGTCGAGTCGGTCGGCGTGGGGGGCGTGGTGGCCTTGACGAACGCCCCGGGCAGGCCCGAGCCGGCCGAGGTCGCCGAGCCGGTGGCCGTGGCGGAGGGGCTGGGCGCCTTGCTGCTCGGCGTGGCGGTGCCGGTGGCCGTGTCCGTGGGGGTCGGCTGGTTCACTCCGGGCGCGGCAGCGAGCACGGGGCGGAAGCGCATCTGCGAGGACTTGCGGATGGCGTCCTCGGTCGTCTTGTCCAGGCTCGTGCCCGGGACGCTCACGACGATGTCCTCGCCGTTGCGCGTGGTGACCTCGGCGCCCGCGACGCCGTTGGCGTCGACGCGCTGGACGATGATGTCGCGCGCCTGGGTGAGCTGCTCGTTGGTGACCTTGCTGTTGCCGACCAGGACGGGCTTGAGCACCAGCTGGGTGCCCCCGTCGAGGTCGAGACCGAGCTTGGGCTGCCACTGGGCGTCACCCCAGGTGGTCACGGCAAAGAGCAGGCCGTAGAGGCCGAGGCTGAGAGCCGCCAGCGCCGACAGGACCTTCAGCGGCTTGCGATTGTGTGGATTGATTGCCACGTGCGGGGACCTCTACTCGGTGGTGCTGGGTGCGGCCGGCCCGCTGGACACCGTCTTGGTGCCGATGGCGCGCCGGTCGAAGCGGACGGTGACCCCGGGGCTGATCTCCAGGGTGGCGGTGCTGTCGTCGAGGGACATGATCGTGCCGTACAGCCCGGAGGTCGTGCAGACCTCGTCGCCGACAGCCAGGGCTGCCTGCAGTGACTGCACCTCGCGCTGGCGCCGACGCTGGCTGAACACCATGAAGATGATGAGCAGCACCGGCAGCGCGAAGATCAGCAGGCTGGCTATCGGCGAGCCGCCATTCGACATGGAGCAGTCCCTTCACGGTTGGGGCAGTCTGGGTGCGGCGCCACGCAGTCGGGCACGCGCAAGTCCCCGGCTCCAGCCGGGGGACCGCCCGAGTGTAGGTGACGCACGGCATACCGACCAACGTGCCCCACCGTGGCTGCGTTCCAATTGTGACCTTTGCTCTCCCCTCGCCAGCCGAGCCTCGCGCACGGCGAGCACCTCGCGGGTATGCCGTGGGCACGCCGCACGAGCGGGTCACCCGCCGAAGCGACCCTCACCGGTGTCGAGGGGCAGACTGGGCTGGGGTTGGTGGCCGTGGGGAGGCGTCAGGCCCAGGTGCTCCCACGCCATGGCGGTCGCGGCGCGGCCACGGGGCGTGCGGGTGATGAAGCCCTCACGGACGAGGAACGGCTCGGCGACGGTCTCGACCGTGTCGGCCTCCTCCCCCACGGCGACGGCCAGGGTCGACAGACCCACGGGTCCCCCTCCGAACCGCCTGCAGAGGGAGTCGAGGACGGCGCGGTCGAGGCGGTCGAGGCCGCGGTCGTCGACGTCGAAGAGCGCCAACGCGGCGTGTGCCGCCTCCTCGTCGACGACGTGGCGTCCGTGCACCTGGGCCCAGTCGCGAACCCGTCGCAGGAGCCGGTTGGCGACGCGCGGTGTGCCACGGGACCGCCGGGCGATCTCGGTGATGCCGTCGGTGTCGGCCGACACCTCGAGCAGTCGCGCCGACCGCTCGAGGATCGTGACCAGTTCCTCGGGGGCATAGAAGTCGAGGTGTCCGGTGAAGCCGAACCGGTCGCGCAGCGGCGCGGGCAGGAGCCCCGCCCGGGTGGTGGCGCCCACCACCGTGAAGGCCGGGAGCTCCAGCGGGATGGCCGTGGCGCCCGGGCCCTTGCCGACGATGACGTCGACCCGGAAGTCCTCCATGGCGAGGTAGAGCATCTCCTCGGCCGAACGCGACATGCGGTGGATCTCGTCGAGGAAGAGCACCTCCCCCTCCATGAGCGAGGAGAGCACCGCCGCGAGATCGCCTGCGTGCTGGATGGCGGGGCCGCTGGTGATCCGGATCGGGCGCTCGAGCTCGGTGCCGATCAGCATGGCGAGGGTGGTCTTGCCCAGTCCTGGCGGCCCGGACAGCAGGACGTGGTCGGGCGGGGTCCCGCGTCGCCGGGCTGCCTCCAGCACGAGGGACAGCTGGTCGCACACCCGGGTCTGCCCGGTGAACTCGCTGAGCCTGCGGGGTCGCAGGGCTGCTTCGACAGTGCGTTCGTCGGCATCGCCCTCGGCGTCGACCACGCGCGCCGTGGCGTCGATGGAGGAGTCCTCGAACATCTCTGAGGAGAACCCGTCAGCCATTCCTATCGCCCCAGCTCTCGCAGGGCCGCACGGAGCATCGCGGAGACGTCAGCCCCGGCCGGGGCTGCTTCGGCGGCCCGCGACACGGCGTCGTCGGCCTGCTTGGCGGAGTAGCCGAGCCCCACGAGCGCCTCGGCCACCTGGTCACGCCAGGCGGTGGCGCCCACGGCCGGGCCAGCCGCCGCGGCACCGGGCGCTCCGGACGGCATACCGAGCTTGTCGCGCAGCTCGAGGACGATGCGCTCGGCACCCTTGCGGCCGATGCCGGGCACCTTGGTGAGCGTCGCGAGGTCGGCGCTGCTGACCGCTGCCCGCAACCGGTCGGGGGCCAGGACCGAGAGCATCGCGAGGGCGATCCGAGGTCCGACGCCGGAGACGGTCTGCACCTGTTCGAAGATGTCACGCTCGTCGTCGGACGTGAAGGCGTAGAGGGTCAGTGAGTCCTCGCGGACGACGAGCGTGGTCGCGAGCAGCGCCTCCTGACCGAGGTGCAGCGAGGACGCGGTGGCCGGGGTCGTGTGCAGCAGCATGCCGACTCCCCCGACCTCGACGACCACGCGGTCCAGACCGATGTGCCGCACCGGTCCGCGGACCGAGGAGATCACCGGGCCACCGCCGCKCGGCCGGCCGMGCGAAGGCGCGCCTGTTCCGCGCGGGCGGCGTCCTCGAGCCGGTTGGCGGCTGCGCCCTGCCACAGGTGGCAGATCGCGATGGCGAGGGCGTCCGCGGCATCGGCGGGCTTCGGCGCGGACTCCATCCGCAGGATCCGCATCACCATGGCTGTCACCTGGGCCTTGTCGGCCCGGCCGGAGCCGGTGACCGCCGCCTTGACCGAGGTCGGCGTGTGCAGCTGGACCGGAAGCCCCCTGCGAGCCGCGGCCAGCAGCGGGATCGCCGAGGCCTGCATGGTGTGCATGACGCTGGCGACGTTGACATCGGCGAAGACCTGCTCCACCGCGATCGCATCAGGTTCGAACCGGTCGAGCCAGGTGTCGAGCTCGGTCTGGAGGTAGAGCAGCCGCTCGGCGGTGGGCTCGGTGGCCGGGGAACGCACCACACCGACGGCGACGAGACGGACCTGGCGACCACGACCGCCCTCCACCACCCCGACGCCACACCGGGTCAGGCCGGGATCGACCCCGAGTACGCGCACGACTGCAGCTCCCTCATGTCCGAACAGGTGTTCGGTAGAACGCTACACACCGGTCCGCACCTGCGAGCGCAGCAACACGCCACTACTCGTCGTCGTCCTCGATCTCGGCCAGCACGTCGTCGCTGATGTCGCCGTTGGCAAAGACGTCCTGCACGTCGTCGGAGTCCTCGAGCGCCTCGATGACGCGGATCATCCTGCGCGCGCCGTCGGCGTCCAGCGGCACCTTCAGGTTCGGCACCCACGAGGCCTCGGCCGAGTCGTAGTCGATCCCGGCGTCCTGGACGGCCTTGCGGACGGCGACGAAGTCGGTCGCCTCGGAGATGATCTCGAATGCGTCGCCGAGGTCGTTGACCTCGTCGGCGCCGGCCTCGAGGACGATCTCGAGGATGTCGTCCTCGGTCTTGTCCCCCTTGGGGACCACGACGACACCCTTGCGGTCGAAGACGTAGGACACCGAACCGGGGTCGGCCAGCTGGCCACCGTTGCGGGTCAGCGCGGTGCGGACCTCGGCAGCGGCCCGGTTGCGGTTGTCGGTCAGGCACTCGATGAGGACGGCGACACCACCGGGCGCGTAGCCCTCGTAGGTGATGGTCTCCCAGTCGGCGCCACCGGCCGTCGCACCGGACCCGCGCTTGACCGCGTTGTCGATGTTGTTGTTGGGGACCGAGGTCTTCTTGGCCTTCTGGATGGCGTCGTAGAGCGTCGGGTTGCCCGTGGGGTCACCGCCACCGGTGCGCGCCGCGACCTCGATGTTCTTGATGAGCTTGGCGAAGAGCTTGCCCCGCTTCGCGTCGATGGCAGCCTTCTTGTGCTTCGTGGTTGCCCATTTGCTGTGGCCGCTCATGCGTTGCCTCTCACGATCTCGACGAACAACTGGTGGAACCGGTGGTCACCGGTCACTTCCGGGTGGAAGGAGGTGGCCATCAGCGACCCCTGACGAACGGCGACGATCCTACCTGCGGCGGGTCCGTCCTCGACGCGGGCCAGCACCTCGACCCCCTCGCCCACCTCTTCGACCCACGGCGCACGGATGAACACGGCCCGCATCGGCGCACCGCCGATGGCCCGGATGTGCAGGTCCTCCTCGAAGGAGTCCACCTGCCGGCCGAAGGCGTTGCGACGCACCGTGATGTCGAGGCCGCCGAGCGTCTGTTGGTCGGGTCGGGCGTCGGCGATGCGGTCGGCGAGCATGATCATGCCCGCGCAGGACCCGTATGCCGGCATGCCGGCTCCCAGCCGCTCGCGCAGTGGGTCGCGCAGGTCGAAGGCACGGACCAGCTTGTCCATGGTCGTCGACTCGCCACCGGGGATGATGAGGGCATCGACCGCGTCCAGCTCCTTGGTGCGACGCACGGTGGTGGCGCGCGCGCCCGCCTGCTGCACGGCATACAGGTGCTCGCGCACGTCGCCCTGGACGGCGAGGACACCAATGGTGGGCTGGTCGGTCACGCCCGGAATGCTACGACCGGCTGGACGGTCGCTCCGCCCCGGCCCGCCCGCGACCTACAGTGGCGCCATGACTGGCGCCCTCAATGAGGTGGTGGTGCGGGAGCGCACCCGGGAGGACATCCCCGTGCTGGCCGACGTGCTCGCCGCCCAACGGCCGCACTCCGGCTATCCCCAGAACTGGCCGTTGCCCTTCTCCGTGGCGGACTTCATCGCGCGCTCGGACGAGGACGCCGCGTGGGCCGCCGAGCTCGACGGGCGCGTCGTCGGGCACGTCGCAGTCGCGCGTGTGGAGCCCGGCCTGGAGGCGGACATCTGGATCGCTGGCACCGGCCGACCCCGGGAGGAGCTGGCGGCGGTGGCGGTCCTGTTCGTCGACCACACGGTGGCCGGCCAGGGTGTCGGCAAGGCCTTGCTGGCGAAGGCGGTTGCTGCGATCCGTGCGTCCGGCCGCACGCCCGTCCTCGACGTCGTGCAGGAGACCGCCTCGGCAGTCGAGCTGTACCGACGCACCGGGTGGCAGGTGGTCGGCGAGGGCCGTCCCTGGTGGCTCCCCGACGACCACCTGCCGGTGCTGTTCATGGTGCTGCCCGGCTGACCTGAGAAAGGTGCCGCAGGGCCCTGACGTCGCCGGCCGCCGCCCCGATAGGTTGCGGACATGACCGACCTCGCCGCCCGCGCTCGCGACCTCGAAGCGCAGCACTCCGCCACCGACCGACGCAGCGCCTTCCGCATTCCCGAGGGCGTGATCTATCTCGACGGCAACTCCCTCGGCGCTCTCTCGGTCGCCGCGGCAGAGACGGCTGCTGACGTGGTGTCCAGGCAGTGGGGTGAGCAGCTCATCCGGGCGTGGAACGATTCCGACTGGTGGGGTGCCCCCGAACGCGTCGGCGACCGCATCGGTTCACTCGTGGGTGCCGCTCCCGGCCAGGTCGTCGTCACCGACTCGACCTCGGTCAACCTCTTCAAGACCATCGTCGCGGCGTCACGGATGCGCCCCGGTCGCAGCACCGTGCTGACCGACCCTGACTCCTTCCCGACGGACGTCTACATCGCCCGCTCGGCGTGCGACCTGCTCGGTCTGACCCTCGAGCTGGTCCCGACCCCCGAGGCTCCCGCGCGCATTGACGAGCTGGGCGAGTCGCTCGCCCTGGCCGCCTACTCCCAGGTCGACTACCGCACCGGTGAGCAGTGGGACCTGCCCGCACTGACCCGAGCCGCGCACGACGTCGGCGCACTGGTCTGCTGGGACCTGTGCCACTCGGCCGGAGCCATGCCTGTCGGGCTCGACGAGGGTGGCGCCGACCTGGCGGTGGGGTGCGGCTACAAGTACCTCAGCGGTGGCCCCGGGGCGCCGGCCTTCATCTACGTCAGGGCCGAGCACCTGGCCGCCTTCGACAACCCCCTCGCGGGGTGGCAGGGCCACGCGAACCCGTTCGGCATGTCGACCGACTACGACCCCGCGGCCACGATCACCCGGGCCCGGGTCGGCACCGCCCCGCTGCTCAGCCTGCTCACGCTGGAAGGTGCGCTCACGGCATACGACGGCCTGTCGATCGAGGACGTGCGGGCGCGGTCGCTGTCGCTGACGGCCCTGTTCATCGACGCGCTCGACGCCCTCGGCGTCGACCTCCCCCTCGCGACGCCCCGCGAGGACGCGCGGCGCGGCTCCCAGGTGAGCCTGCGGCACCCCGAGGCGTATGCCGTGGTGCAGGCCCTCATCGCGCGCGGCGTGATCGGCGACTTCCGCGAGGTCGACATCGTGCGGCTCGGGTTCAGCCCGCTCTACCTGTCGCACGCCGACGTGGTCGCGGCGGCGGAGCACCTGGCGGCGGTCCTCGAGGGACGCGAGTTCGAGCGCGAGGAGTTCCGCGCCCGCAGCCAGGTCACCTGACCCCGCCACTTCCCTACCTTTATCGGGTCTAGGGACAAGGTTGACCTTCACCCGACTTGCGAAGTCGGGTGAAGGTCAACCTTCCTGCTAAACCCGATAAAGGGGGTGGGTCACCAACCGCGCTCGGAGAGCCGGTGCGGCTCGGGGATCTCGTCGACGTTCAGGCCGACCATGGCCTCACCCAGGCCACGGGAGACCTTGGCGATCACGTCGGGGTCGTCGAAGAAGGTGGTGGCCTTGACGATCGCCTCGGCGCGCTGCGCCGGGTTGCCGGACTTGAAGATGCCGGAGCCGACGAAGACACCCTCGGCGCCGAGCTGCATCATCATCGCCGCGTCGGCCGGGGTCGCGATGCCACCGGCGGTGAACAGCACGACGGGGAGCTTGCCGAGCTCGGCGACCTCCTTGACCAGGTCGTAGGGAGCCTGGAGCTCCTTGGCCGCGACGAACAGCTCGTCCTCGGGGAGGTTGGCGAGCTTGCGGATCTGCTGGCGGATCTGGCGCATGTGGGTGGTGGCGTTGGAGACGTCGCCGGTGCCGGCCTCACCCTTGGAGCGGATCATCGCCGCGCCCTCGGTGATCCGACGCAGGGCCTCGCCGAGGTTGGTCGCACCGCAGACGAAGGGGACCGTGAAGTTCCACTTGTCGATGTGGTTGGCGTAGTCGGCCGGGGTCAGCACCTCGGACTCGTCGATGTAGTCGACACCGAGGGACTGCAGCACCTGTGCCTCGACGAAGTGACCGATGCGGGCCTTGGCCATGACCGGGATCGAGACGGCGTCGATGATGCCGTCGATCATGTCGGGGTCGGACATGCGGGACACGCCACCCTGGGCGCGGATGTCGGCGGGGACCCGCTCGAGGGCCATCACGGCGACGGCGCCGGCGTCCTCGGCGATCTTGGCCTGCTCGACGTTGACGACGTCCATGATGACGCCGCCCTTGAGCATCTCGGCCATCCCGCGCTTGACGCGTGACGTGCCGGTGGTGGGCTGCGTGGCTATGTTGTCGACGGGGTTGCTCTCGGCGGACATGGCGGACCTACTCCAGATCTGTTCAGGGCGCAGCGCAGGGAACGCGCTTCAGCACCAATGTTAGTTGGTATGCCGCGGGCCCCCGACCGCGCCTCAGCCCCCGCCCGACGAGGCCGCGATGACCTGCGACTTGTTGCTTCCTGCACGTCACCAGACCCCCGTTTCGGCGGTCTGGTGACCACCAGGCGGCAACAAGTCGGGAAAGGGCAGGGGTCAGTCGCGAACGGCGGGGGGCAGCTCGTCGTCGAACTCGACGGTGCGGGGCAGGTCGGCGTGGCCGGCCAGGCGGAACCACCGCACCACCCACTTGCGCCGGACCCGCTGCACGTCGGTCACCGCGTCGTTCAGGAAACGCCGGGCGAGCTGCACTCGCACGCCGGCTGCCTCGACCCGCTGGAGGCTGCTCGCCCCGAGGGCGTCGGCGTGGCCACCGCGGAGGTCAGCCACCACATCTGCCGTGAGCGCCGCCTGGAGGGCCTCGGTCAGGTCGCTCTCGAGCACCTCTCTGGCGCCGAAGCTCTGGCCGTCGAGCAGGTCCTCCTCGAGGGCCCGCTCGTTGTGGGCCTCCAACGACCCGGACGCGGCACCCGCGAGCATCAGCGCACTGGCCGGGTCGATCGATCCCGAGTTGGCCAGCTCCAACGTCGCCTCGGCCCGGCGGACCAGCTGGGCGTCGAGGGCGGACAGCGCACCCTCTGCGCGCGTGTGCAGCCGGTCGAGCCGGGCTGCGCTGTAGGACAGGTACCAGGCGACACCGAGCAACACCGCGACGACCACGACGCCCCACGTCAACGAGTCCATCAGGCCTCCCCTCCCCTGCGACCGCGCAGCAGCCGCGTCCACCGCGTGTCGGCGGCCGGGTCCGACCGCGCGTCGTCAGAGCCGTGGGTGACCGTGTCGTAGACCGCCATGACGTCCTCGGCCACGACCGACCAGTCGAAGACCCAGGCGCGGCGGTGCCCCGCCTCGCCGAGCCGCTCGCGCTCCGCGGGGTCGCCGAGCAGGCGCAGCAGCTGCCGAGCCAGGTCTGCACTGTCCTCGTTGGTGAACGTTGCACCGGCCTGTCCCCCGTCGAGGACCCGGACGAAGGCAGGCAGGTTGCTCGCCACGACGGGCGCCCCGGCGCTCATCGCCTCGACGAGCACGATCCCGAAGCTCTCTCCCCCGGTGTGCGGAGCGACATAGAGGTCGACCGACGACAGCAGCACGGCCTTGTCCTCGTCGCTGACCAGGCCCAGGAAGTCGGTGGCAGCGGCCACGGCCGGATCGAGGCGTTCGCGAGCGGCCTGCACGTCACCCGGTCCCGCGACGAGGACCCGTGTCCCGGGGTGCTTCGCGAGGACGGCCGGCATGGCGGCGGCCAGCACGGGCAGGCCCTTGCGGGGCTCGTCGATCCGCCCGAGGAAGGCGATGGTCGGCGCGGACTCGGTGCCGGTCCACCGGGTGGCGGGCACGGCGTCGGCGAACCGCGACACGTTGACGCCGTTCGGGATGACGACCGCGTCGCCGCCCAGGTGGGTCGTGACGGTGCGCCGCGCGTCCTCCGACACGGCGATCCGCCCGTTGATCTTCTCCAGGCTCGGGCGCAGCAGCGGGTAGGCAGCCTGCATCGCTCGCGACCGCAGGTTGGAGGTGTGGAACGTGGCCACCACCGGGCCCTCCGCCGACCACAGCGCGAGCAGCGCGATGCTGGGCGTCACCGGCTCGTGGATGTGGACGACGTCGAAGTCGCCTGCCTCAAGCCAGCGTCCGACCCGTGCGGCGGTCAGCGGTCCGAAGTTCAGCCTGGCCACCGACCCGTTGTAGCGCACCGGAACGGCGCGGCCGACGGACTCGACGTAGTCGGGCAGCGGGGTGTCCTCGTCGGCCGGCGCGAGGACCGAGGCGTGGTGCCCCTGACCGAGGAGGTGCTCGGCCAGGTCGCGGACGTGGAACTGCACTCCCCCGGGCACGTCGAAGGAGTAGGGACACACGATGCCGATCCTCACGGCCAGCTCCCCTGCGCCTGGCCGGGTCGCAGTGACTGCTCGGCCGGCGGTTCGAGGTCGTCCAGGAAGACCCGTTGCAGCATGTGCCAGTCGGCGGTGTGCTCCACGATCGTGGAGCCCAGCGCGTCCGCACACTGCTGGGTCATCGCCACGGCCTTGGTGCGGGTCGTGCCGGACGGCGGCACCTGGACCCGGTCGTGCCAGGTGATCACGATGCGGTGCTTCCAGCTCGACCCCTCGACCCGCTCGTAGTGGATCGAGACGGGGTGCAGCGCGGCACCAGTGGCCAGCGACAGGGCGGCCGGACCGGCGGCCATCTTCGTGCGGTGACCCACCAGGTCCACCTCGACGCCCCGGTCCGTGAGGTCGCGGTCGGCCAGGAGCGGCATGAGCACCGGCTGGGTCAGGTGTCCACGGAGCTGTGCGAAGACGTCCCCACCACCGGTCAACGGCAGGATCGTCATGCCGAGCGACTCCCGGAAGGCGAGGAACTCGGCATACACCTCCTCGGGCTTGAGCCTCTCGGCGACGGTGACGACGGGACCGATCTCCTTGGTGCCCCAGGCGCCGGCAAGGTCCCAGTTGCCGAGGTGGCCCAGGAAGCACACGACCGGTCGGCCCGCAGCGAGCTCGGCCCGCACGGGCCCGTCACCCTCGACGCGCACCGATGCCGCGATCTGCTCAGGAGTGCGGTCGGGCAGCCGGAAGGCCTCGCAGTAGTACCGCAGGTACGAGCGCATCCCCGCCCGCACGAGGGCGTCCAGCGCGGCCTCGTCGAGCTCGGGGCGCACCCTCGCGTAGTTGCTGCGCAGGCGTTGCACGCCCTTGCCGCCGCGGGCCACCGTCAGGTCGGCGATCTGCTCGAAGACCGTGTATGCCGTGCGCTCCGGCAGCCGTCGCACGGTGCCCCACCCGAGGCGGTAGCCGCTGACGGCGAGGAGGTCGCCGAAGCCGGTCACGTCGCGTCGCCGCTCAGGAGGCTTCGACCAGGGCCTGCCGACGCACGAGCAGCATGCGCTGGAACACCGTGACGAGGCTGGCGACGGCAAGCAGGGCGAGCACCACGGTGAGAACGACCTCGGGCAGCCCCAGACCCACCAGCCCGGTCACCACCAGCACGGCGACCAGCCGGTCGGCGCGCTCCGCGATCCCGACGTTCGCGCTGAAGCCCAGCCCCTCGGCCCGGGCCTTGGCATAGGACACCACGCTGCCGAGGATGAGGCAGGCCAACGCCAGCCCGGCCATCAGGAAGTCGTCGCCGCGGCCTGCGTACCAGAGCACGAGGCCTCCGAAGATGGCCGAGTCGCCGACGCGGTCGAGAGTGGAGTCGAGGTAGGCGCCCCACTTGCCAGAGCGCCCGGACATCCGCGCCATCACGCCGTCGACGGTGTCGGAGAAGACGAAGAGCGTGATGACGATGGTGCCCCAGAAGAACTCGTGCCGGGGATAGAACGCCAGCGCGCCGACACACACGCCGAGCGTGCCGACGATCGTCACGACGTCCGGGCTGATGCCCAGCTTGAGGAACAGCCGGGCGACCGGGGTGAAGATCTTCGTGAAGAGGGCGCGTGCGTACTTGTTGAGCATGGTGGGGTCAGCCTACTGAGACCTGGCCGCCGTCCCCGCAACACCGCTGTCGGACACGTGCGTGGGTGCGCAGGCGGGAGTGCCGCCCGGGAGGGCGTAGCGGTGGTCGGCCACCCACGTGTAGACCCGACCGGCCAGCCAGCTGATCCCCGGCAGCGTGAGCAGGTGGCCGAGCGGCCGCCACAGCGGGGCTCCTTGCTTGAGGCCCTCGGCGATGGCGAGGTGGGCGGCCAGGACGGTCCCGTCCGGACGCACGAACTGGGCCGCCTCGATGCAGGCCTGCTCGGTGAGCCCGATGAGACCGAGGTCCACCTGCTGCCACGGCTGGACGTCGTAGCGGTCGCGGCGGTCCACCCAGCGCGTGGCGAACCGGGCGCTGGTCGTGCAGAACCCGCAGTCGCCGTCGAAGATGAGCAGGCCACGCTCGCTCCCTGTCACCATGTCCATGTCTCCAGTCTGTCACCCGCATGGGAGCATGACCGCGTGAGGGGAGCATGAGGGGGCCGACCCCGCGGTTGGGCCCGTATGCCGTGTTGTGGCGGTTGGCCGTGACCGCCGCCGTCGTGACGACGGTCTGCCTGGGCACCTGGGTGGGCAACGACAGCTGGTGGCCCTTCGCGCCCATGTCCCAGTACGCGTTCTCGGTGCGGAACGACGGGGTCATCAACTCGTTGACGCTGGACGCGCTCACCGTGGACGGCGAGGTCGTGCGCGTGCCGCTGTCCAAGGAGAAGATCGGCATCGAGCGCGCCGAGATCGAAGGACAGGCTCCCCGCATCATCGCGCGCCCCGAGCTCCTCCAGGACATCGCCGTGCTGCATGCGCGCAGGCTTCCGCGCGAGGCTGCCTACGCGGTCCTCTACCTGCGCAACACGAGCACCCAGATCGGCACGGGCTCGGCCACCATCCGCACCCTGGCCACGTGGCAGGTCCGCGACCCGCTGCGCCCCCGGCCGAGCGGCCTACCCGGTGGTGCGCCGTGAGCCGCCGTGACCACTCTGTCGTCGAACCCTCTGTCGCCGAACCCTCTGTCATCGAAACCTCTGTCATTGAACGCTTTCTCGCGCCGGAGATCTCGCTCGCGCGGGTCGCCTGGCTGCGGCTCGCGGTCTACGCCTTCGTGTGGCTCGACGTGCTGTGGATCGTGACCGACCCCATCCCCCACGGCGACGTCCCGTCGAGCCTCTACCGCGGCCTGGAGGTGCGGTCACTGCTGCACCTGCCCGCGCCGTCGCACGCGTACGTCAGGGTGCTCCTGGCGATGATCCTGGTGAGCTCCGCGGTCGCGTTCACGGGTCGGTTGCCACGGCTGGCGGGATGGGTCTGCGCGGTCGGGATGCTCGACTGGGTGAGCAACGCCTTTGCCTACTCCAAGGTCGACCACGACCACTTCGCCCTCGTCGTTGCGCTGTTCGTGCTGCCCTCAGTCGGGCGGGCACGCCTGCGCGACGTCGACGTCAGGTCCCAGTCAGCCGGGTGGGCGATCCGCATGGTGCAGATCGGGGCCGTGTCGATCTACTTCCTGTCGGCCAGCGCGAAGATGCGTTTCGGCGGCTGGGGCTGGGCCAACGGCGCCACCCTGATCTGGGCCCTGACCCGGCGCCCGAACGGCATCGGGCCCTGGGTCGGGTCGCACCCGGCGCTCACCCACGCGCTGCAGTGGATCGTGCTCGTGGCCGAGTTCAGCTCACCGATCCTGTTGTGGCTGCGGGGCAGAGCGCTCTATGCCGCGCTGCTCTTCTGGGCGGGGTTCCACCTCAGCACCTACGTGATGCTGAAGATCCACTTCCTGCCGCTCGTGGTGTGCCTGCTCAGCTTCCTGCCGCTGGAGCGCCTGCCGCACCCGGCCACGCTGCGACGAGTCGTGAGCGCACGTCCTCGAGCAGCATCGGAAGAGCCTTCGTCTGTCCGATGACGGGCAGGAAGTTCGAGTCGCCGCCCCACCTCGGCACGATGTGCTGGTGCAGGTGGGCCTGGACGCCCGCTCCCGCGACCGCGCCCTGGTTCATGCCGATGTTGTAGCCGTGCGGGCCTGAGGCCGTGTCGATCGCTGCGATGACCTGCTTGGTCAGCAGCGCGAATTCGCTGGTCTCCTCGTCCGTCAGGTCGACGTAGAGCGAGGCGTGGCGGTAGGGACACACGAGCACGTGACCGGGGTTGTAGGGGAACAGGTTCATGACGACGTAGCAGGTCTGACCCCGGTGCACGATGAGCCCCGCCTGGTCGTCCTTGGCCGGGGCGGCACAGAACGGGCAGCCGTCACCCGCGTCCTCGCTCGGCCGCTCCCCCGTGACGTAGGCGAGGCGGTGCGGCGTCCAGAGTCGCTGGAAGCCGTCCTGCACTGCGGCGAAGTCGGTGTCCGGCTCGAGGTCGTCGGTCATCGTCGGTCAGACCTGGACGCGTGCCTCGACCGCGGCGACGATCTCGGCGATCGCGTCCTCGATGGGCACGCCGTTCTTCTGGTCGCCGTTGCGGTAGCGGAACGACACGGCCCCGGCACTGCGGTCCTCGTCGCCAGCGATCAGGACGAACGGGACCTTGGACTTCGACGCGTTGCGGATCTTCTTGGGGAACCGGTCGTCGGTGTCGTCGATCTCGACGCGGATCCCCTTGCGCCGCAGCTGGTCCGCCACGTCGTGTAGGTAGGCGGAGAACTCCTCGGCCACCGGCACCCCGAGCACCTGCACGGGCGAGAGCCAGGGCGGGAACGCACCGGCGTAGTGCTCGACGAGCACCCCGAGGAACCGCTCGATGGAACCGAACTTCGCCGAGTGGATCATCACCGGTTGCTGTCGCGAGCCGTCGGCCGCCTGGTACTCCAGCCCGAACCGCTCCGGCTGGTTGAAGTCGTACTGGATGGTGGACATCTGCCAGGTGCGGCCGATCGCGTCGCGGGCCTGCACGGAGATCTTCGGACCGTAGTAGGCCGCGCCACCCGGGTCGAGGACGAGCTCGAGGCCGGACTCGGTGGCGACGTCACGCAGCACGTCGGTCGCGTGCTCCCACTGGTCGTCGGAGCCGATGAACTTGGCGGCCTTGTCGCCCTCGGTCTCGCGGGTGGACAGCTCGAGGTAGTAGTCGTCCATGCCGAAGTCGCGCAGCAGCGACAGCACGAAGTTCAGCAGGTGCTTGATCTCGCCCGGCGCCTGCTCGGCGGTGACGTAGGAGTGCGAGTCGTCCTGGGTCATGCCACGCACACGAGTCAGGCCGTGCACCACGCCGGACTTCTCGAACCGGTAGACCGACCCGAACTCGAACAGCCGCAACGGCAGCTCGCGGTAGGAGCGACCCCGCGAGCGGAAGATGAGGTTGTGCATCGGGCAGTTCATCGCCTTGAGGCGGTACTCGGTGCCCTCGAACTCCATCGGCGGGAACATGGTGTCCGCGTAGTAGGGCAGGTGCCCCGAGGTGTGGAACAGCCCGTCCTTGCTGATGTGGGGGGTGCCGACGTACTGGAAACCCTCCTCGATGTGCCGGCGGCGGACGTAGTCCTCCATCTCCCGCTTGATCACCCCGCCCTTGGGGTGGAAGACGGCCAGGCCCGACCCGAGCTCGTCGGGGAAGCTGAACAGGTCCTGCTCGGCCCCGATCTTGCGGTGGTCCCGACGCTCGGCCTCGGCGAGCCGGTCGAGGTAGGCCTTGAGCTCGTCCTTGGTGGGCCATGCGGTGCCGTAGACGCGCTGCAGCTGGGGGTTCTTCTCGCTCCCGCGCCAGTACGCGCCACCGCTGCGCATCAGCTTGAAGGCGTTGCCGAGCACCTTGGTCGAGGGCACGTGCGGCCCGCGACACAGGTCGCCCCACGCACGTGAACCGTCACGCTTGACGTTGTCGTAGATGGTCAGCTGGGCGCCGCCCACCTCGACGTCCGCGCCCTCGGCCTGCTCGCCGGCCGCGCCACCCTTGAGACCGATCAGCTCGACCTTGTAGGGCTCGTCGGCCAGCTCGACGGCGGCGTCGGCGTCGCTGATCTCGCGGCGCACGAAGGTCTGGCCCTCGTTGACGATGCGCTGCATGACCTTCTCGAGGGCCTTGAGGTCGTCGGGCTGGAACGGCTCGGCCACGTCGAAGTCGTAGTAGAACCCGTCACGCACCGGTGGCCCGATGCCGAGCCTGGCCTTGGGGTTGACCTCCTGGACGGCCTGGGCCAGGACGTGGGCGGCGCTGTGCCGCAGCACGTCCAGCCCGTCCTGCTCCTGCGCGGTCACGGGCTCGACGGCGTCGCCGTCGGCGAGGACGTGGGCGAGGTCGCGCAGCTCACCGTTGACGCGGGCCACGAGGACCGCGCGGTCACCCTCGAAGAGCTCGGCGGCCGTCGTCTGCTCCGGCACCGATCGCTCGCTTCCGGCGACGGTGACGGTGATCTCGGCAGACACGGTGCTCACTCCTGGGGTGGATGACTGGGTATGCCGCGTGCGGACGTCCGCACGCGGCATACCGATGCTATCGGCCGGGCGCGGGCACCCGCGCGGGAGTTGTTCTCGGGGGCCGGGACACCCGTCCTGAATTCTTGACTCGTTCCAGAAGAGGGACCAGACTGCGGGACGTGACCTTCCCGTCCGTCGTCCACGCAGGCGACCTCCCGCAGATGCTGCGGGACGTGGGCCTGCGGGTCACGCGGCCCCGGATCGCGGTCCTCGGCGCTGTCCATGCGCACCCCCACTCGGACACCGACTCGCTCATCGCCGCCGCGCGACGAGACGTGCCGGACGTCTCCCACCAGGCGGTCTACGACTGCCTGCACGCCCTGACCCGCTCCGGCCTCGTGCGCCGCATCCAGCCGCCGGGCTCGGTGGCGAGGTACGAGTCCCGCGTGGGCGACAACCACCACCACGTCGTGTGCCGGTCCTGCGGCGCCATCGCCGACGTCGACTGCGCCGTCGGCGCCGCCCCGTGCCTTGCCCCCTCGGACGACCACGGCTTCACCATCGACGAGGCCGAGGTCGTCTACCGCGGCCTGTGCGCCGCGTGTTCCAGCCCGAGCACCCGAGACATCTGACCACCAAACCGCCCGAACCCTCGACACCACGTCCGGAAGGAAGTCATGTCCGACAACGAAACCCACGGCGAAACCCACACCGGGGACCACGAGACCCAGCTCGCCGAGATGAACGAGAGCGAGCAGCAGTGTCCCGTCGCGCACGGACGGGCCCCTGAGCCCGTCCAGGGCGGCGGCACCCGCGGCTGGTGGCCAGAGCGCCTCAACCTCAAGATCCTGGCCAAGAACCCCGCCGTCGCGAACCCCTACGGCGACGACTTCGACTACGCCGAGGCGTTCGGCTCCCTCGACCTCGCCGAGGTCAAGCGTGACATCGCCGAGCTCCTCACCACGTCCCAGGAATGGTGGCCGGCCGACTTCGGCCACTACGGCCCCCTCATGATCCGGATGGCCTGGCACAGCGCGGGCACCTACCGTGTGCAGGACGGCCGTGGCGGAGCCGGTGCGGGTCAGCAGCGGTTCGCCCCGCTCAACAGCTGGCCGGACAATGCCAACCTCGACAAGGCCCGCCGACTGCTGTGGCCGGTCAAGAAGAAGTACGGCCGCAACCTCTCGTGGGCCGACCTCATGGTGCTCGCCGGCAACGTCAGCCTGGAGTCGATGGGCTTCACCACGTTCGGCTACGCCGGTGGTCGGCCCGACGTCTGGGAGCCCGACGAGGACGTCTACTGGGGTCCGGAGACCGAGTGGCTCGGCGACGAGCGCTACACCGGTGACCGCGAGCTGGAGAGCCCCCTCGCCGCCGTCCAGATGGGGCTGATCTACGTCAACCCCGAGGGCCCCAACGCAGACCCCGACCCGCTCGCCTCCGCCCGGGACATCCGCGAGACGTTCAAGCGGATGGCGATGAACGACGAGGAGACCGTCGCCCTCATCGCCGGTGGCCACACGTTCGGCAAGACCCACGGTGCGGCCGACCCTGACGCGCACGTGTCCGACGAGCCGGAGGGTGCCGGACTCGAGCAGATGGGCCTGGGCTGGAAGAACAGCTTTGGCACCGGCGCAGGCCCCGACGCGATCACCAGTGGCATCGAGGTCACCTGGACGATGACCCCGACGCAGTGGGACAACAACTTCTTCGAGAACCTGTTCGGTTTCGAGTGGGAGCTGACCAAGAGTCCCGCGGGCGCCAACCAGTGGAAGCCCAAGGACGGCGCCGGCGAGGGCACGACGCCCCATGCCCACGACGCGTCCAGGCGCATCGCGCCCAACATGCTCACCACCGACCTCGCGCTGCGCCTCGACCCTGTCTACGAGAAGATCTCGCGCCGCTTCCTCGAGAACCCGCAGGAGTTCGCCGACGCGTTCGCGCGTGCGTGGTTCAAGCTGACACACCGCGACATGGGACCGCTCGCGCGCTACCTCGGCCCCGAGGTGCCCACCGAGGAGCTGCTGTGGCAGGACCCGCTCCCGGCCCCCACCGGGGACGTCGTCACGGCTGACGACGTCACCGAGCTGAAGGGACTCGTCGCCGGCGCCGGCCTCACGGTGACCCAGCTGGTGTCCACGGCGTGGGCCGCTGCGTCGTCCTTCCGTGGCAGTGACAAGCGCGGTGGCGCCAACGGCGCGCGGATCCGGCTCGCCCCGCAGAACGGCTGGGAGGTCAACAACCCCGCCGAGCTCGCAACCGTCCTGCGCACCCTCGAAGGCATCCAGGAGTCGTTCAACTCGCGTAACGGGCGCCAGGTCTCGCTCGCCGACCTCATCGTCCTCGCGGGCGGCGTCGGCGTCGAGCACGCTGCCCGGGCGGCCGGCCACCCGGTCGAGGTGCCCTTCACGCCGGGCCGCGTCGATGCGACCCAGGAGCAGACCGACGTCGAGTCGTTCGCCTACCTCGAGCCGCGGGCCGACGGCTTCCGCAACTACGCGGGCAAAGGCACCCGACTCGGTGCCGAGTACCAGCTCGTCGACCGCGCCAACCTGCTCACCCTGAGCGCCCCGGAGATGACCGTCCTCGTCGGTGGACTGCGGGTCCTCGGAGCGAACTACGACGGCTCGCGGCACGGCGTCCTGACCGACGTCCCCGGCACTCTGACGAACGACTTCTTCGTCAACCTGCTGGACCTCGGGACGCAGTGGACCTCGACGTCCGAGGATGCCTCGACCTTCGAGGCCCGCGACGCCTCGGGTCAGGTCCGCTGGACCGGGACCAGGGCCGACCTCGTGTTCGGTTCCAACTCCGAGCTGCGCGCCCTCGCCGAGGTCTACGCCAGCGACGACGCCAAGGACCGCTTCGTGCGGGACTTCGTGGCGGCCTGGGCCAAGGTCATGGACCTCGACCGGTTCGACGTCCGCTGAGGACTTGACCGTGCCAGCAGCGCCTCAGCCACCGGCAGGTTCCGAGGCGCTGCTGGTCGGCCCCGTGCCGTTCGCGGACCCGCGTGTCCAGCGACTCGTCGACGAGGTGCAGGCCCACTACGTCGTCATCTACGGCGGGCCTGACGACTCCCCGGTGGACCCCACCGAGTTCGAACCCCCGAGCGGGCTGTTCGCTCTCGGCACGCTGGAGGGAAGCAGCGTCGCGATGGGTGGCTGGCGACGGCGGCCCGACCTGTCCACGGTGTTCGACGGTGCGGACGTGGCGGAGATCAAGCGGATGTATGTCGCCCCGTCGGGTCGTCGTCGAGGCTTCGCTCGCCAGGTGCTCGCCTTCCTCGAGGACACCGCCCGCCGGGCGGGGGCAGGCGTGCTCGTCCTCGAGACCGGCACCATGCAGCCCGGCGCCATCGCGCTCTACGAGGCCAGCGGTTACCGGCCGACCGTGCGGTTCGGGCACTACGCCGACTCCGACCTGGCCCGATACTTCGCCAAGCGACTGGACTCGGGCGCCTGAGTCAGCGCCTGAGTCAGATCCCGACGATGCGGCGCGCAGGCTTGCGGATCGGACCGCTGTCGGTCGGCATCACGGCCTGGTGACTTCGCACCTCGAGCTCGCGGATCAGCCGCTGCGCGTCGAGCAGCATGGCGCCGTACGCCGGCCACGCGTGGGGATTCTCGAGGTCGGTCGTCCGGACCTCGTGGCCCAGTCGGGCGAGGATCTCCTCCGCCGAGCGCAGGTAGGTGGCGACGGCCTCCTGCTCGGCGTCGTCGGGAAGTCCGAAGTGGCCGATCGCGCCGGCGATCTCGTCGAGGGCCTCGGCGTAGCTCTCGAGGAACCTCTGCGTGGGTGCCGGCTGGCTCTCCTCCTCGTCGGCGGCGTCGACCAACGTGCGGGCGATCCCGGACACCTGCCACTGACTGCGCCGGATCGCCTCGACGGTGTGGGAGTAGCCCGCCCAGTCGACCTCGACCCGGCGCAGGTTGTCCCGGGGGTTGAACCTGGTGCTCTCCCGCCCGGTCTCGATCTCGGTCTGGATGGTGGGGGCGAGCTGGATGATGTCCGTGCTCGTGTCGTACCACCGATGGGCCGCATCGCTGTCCCAACCGTCGCGCATCCCTGCGGCGATGTCGTTGAGCAGCTGGCACACTCGTCCAGTGAGGGCACGGATCTGGTCCCGCGGTTGCTGGATGTGCAAGGGAGCCAGGACGATCGCGTTGGTGAGCACGCCGATGACGCCACCCGCCAGCGTCTCGACGATGGTGAGGTAGGTGAACTCTGCATCCGTGCCGCCGACGGTCAGCAGGGACAACAGCACCATGGTCGGGACCTGGATGCCGTGGTCCCCGAGACGACGCCATCGCGCGATGAGCAGGCCCAGGTAGAGGACCGGCAACATCGTCCACCAGTGCACCCCGACCAGCGATCCCACGAGCCAGGCGGTGCTCATCCCCACGACGACCGCCAGGACTCGCTGACCACTTGCCCACAGCGACCGCACCATGGTGCGGTCGACGACGAGCAGCGCAGCCATGGGCGCGTAGAACGGCGCCGGGCTGTGGAGCACTCGCACCGCGAACTGCCACGCGAGCACCGTCGCCAGAGCGGCCTTGCCCATCAGCAGGGCCGCGTCGCGCTCGGGGCCTGCGTGCCGCACGGCCTCGTGAGCCGCTCGGACCCACCCGGCTGCGTCCTCGCGGACCGAGTGCAGCCACGACGCTGGCGGCCGCCGGTCTGCAGAGGTCTCCATCTCACCGACCCTAGGGGCGTCGTCAACGCCGCTCTCCCCCGCCTGACCTGCCCGCCCAGAAATGGCCCGGGCAGGCCATCGCGGAGGCCTGCCGCGCACTGCTGTACTGGGCCGGTGCGGCGATGCGCCTGGGCCGCGGTGGCGGTGGTTGCCCTGAGCCTGACCTCGTGCGCGGGGCCGGGCGAGTCCGCCGCGACGAGGATCAGGTGGGGCAGCTGCCAGGGGGTGACCGACCTCTCGAACCCGCCGGTTCCCGCCGAGCGGCTGGCTCGGCTCACCTTCACGTGTGGCACGGTCCGCGTCGCCGCCGACGAGGCCGATGCCCAGGCGGGCCAGCTGACCATCCAGCTGATCAGGGCCACGACCGAACGGGGGGCGAAGCACCGTCAGACGGTGCTGCTGGTCCCCGGCGGACCGGGACAGTCGGGGGTCGACAACCACGCCTTCCTCGTCGGCGGGATGTCGAACCGGCTCCTGGAGACCTTTGACGTCGTGGGGTTCGACCCGCGCGGAACGCGGCACTCGAGCCCCATCCACTGCGAGCACGTGAAGACTCCCCCGACGCTCCCCGACCTGGCAACCGACGCGGGATATGCGCGGTCCGCCACCGAGGCCCGCACCGGAACGGAGGAGTGCCTGCGCTCGCTGGGGGCTCGGGCCTCGCTCTTCAGCACCACCGCTGCAGCCGCAGACATCGACGCCATCCGCGCCGCGTTGGGTGAGGCGAAGCTGACCTACGTCGGCGGCTCCTACGGCGCCAAGCTCGGCGCTGAGTACGCCAGGCGCTACCCCGGAAACATCCGAGCCGGCGTCCTCGACGCCCCCACCGACCCGCAGACCTCATATGTGACCACCGCCGACCACCAGGTGCAGGGCTTCGAGGACTCCATCGAAGAGTTCCACGCCTGGTGCACCAGCCAGCGACGGTGCCCGGGACTCGAGGACCTGCGCGGGTTCGTGGCCGCGCTCGTGGCCAAGGCCGATCGGGCACCCATCCCCAGTGGGCGGCCGGGCGGGGACGAGCCGCTACGAGGCAGCCAGGTCCTGGACGCGGTGGTCTCGGCGATGTACGACGCCGTGCGGTGGCCAGACCTTGCCGACGGCCTCGTCGAGGCGGACGAGGGGGACTCGGGCACCCTCTGGAGCCTCGTGGAGGCCTCGGGGGGCACACCAGAAGCCAGCGACGAGAACGACGCCCGGTTCGTCATCAACTGCAGCGACAGCGCGCCCGGTCCCACGGAGGCCGAGATCCGCACCGCCGCCGCCCGGTTCCGGGGGCAGTTCCCGACGCTCGGCGTGTGGGGGTCGTGGCAGCTCTTCGGCTGCTCCTTCTGGACGGCGCCGCGGCACACCCTGACTCCCCCGCTGACCCCCAGCGCGCCGCCCCTCGTCGTGGTCGGGACGGTGCACGACCCCGCCACTCCCTATGCCGGCGCCGTGAGCATGGCAAAGGTCCTGGGCAACGGCTCGTCCCTGGTGACCTGGGAGGGCTCGGGTCACACCGCCTTCACGCGCAGCCCGTGCGTGGATGCGCTGGTCGACGAGTACCTGCTCTCACTGACCCTGCCGGCTGACGGCACGCGCTGCCCGGCCTGAGCCTGAGCGGACCTCAGTCCGCCCTGTCGCCGGACCGGTAGGTCATCGTCAGGTGCGTCTTCGACGGGTCGCTGGTCGACCGAAGCCCGGCGACGACGGAGGAGCCGGCATCATCGACCACCACCTCGACGGTGCTCGGCAGCAGCACCGGCTTGGCGAACCAGACGTGGGTCGTCGAGGGCTCGGCCGACCGCTGGCCGAGGACGGCCAGGGTGCGGGCCGCCGTCCACATGCCGTGCGCGATGGCGCGGGGAAAGCCCATCGCCTTGGCGCTCAAGGCGTGCAGGTGGATCGGGTTCACGTCGCCGGACACCGCGGCATACGCGCGACCCTGTCCCTCGGGGACGCGGATGATGCCGGCGGGCCCGCCCTCCGGCAGGCTCGGCGCTTGCTGGCTGCGGCGCGCGTCGGCGTCCCCACGGCCGCGGCGCAGGTAGGTGCTGCGGCCATCCCAGGCTCGCGCGCCGTCGACGTCCACCTCCGTCACCAGGTCCACGAGCTGACCCTTGGCGTGCGGTCGCAGGCCCTCCGCGTGCACCGAGATGGTGAGGCGGCTGTCGGCCGTGAGGCGACGGTGGGCAGTGATCTGGTTCTCGAGGTGCACCAGGCCCGGCAACGGCAGGGGGAAGGACCGGTCTGCCATCAGCGCCACCTGGAGGGGAAAGCCGAGGACATGCGGATAGGTGTGCGGCAGGACGTCGCCCCCCGTGAACCCGCACACCCTGTCGTAGGCAAGGAGATGGTCGCGGTCCACGACCACTCCCTCCCGGCGCCAGACGGTGTCTGACAGCTCACCGCCCCGGCCTCGCTGCGTGAGCGCCGCCTTGGCGAACAGTGTTGCCAGTGAAGGGGATTCGGTCACCGTCCGGATCGTCATGTCAGGCACCCAGCAGGCTCTGGCCACAGACCCGGACGACGTTGCCAGTGACCCCGGCGTTGGCGTCCTGGCTGAACCACGCGATCGTCTCGGCGACGTCCACCGGCAGCCCACCCTGGCTCAGCGAGTTGAGCAAGCGCCCGACCTCGCGCGTCGCGAACGGCACCTTGGCCGTCATCTCCGTCTCGATGAAGCCGGGCGCCACCGCGTTGACGGTGATGCCTCGCGCCCGCAGGGCATCGTCCGCCGACAACGCGTCGACGAGTCCGATGACCCCCGCCTTGGAGGCCCCGTAGTTGGTCTGTCCGCGATTGCCGGCGATGCCCGCGATCGAGGAGACGAGCACGACGTGGCCGCCCTCGCGCACACCTCCGTCACCGAGCAGGACGTCGTTCATCCGCAGGATCGAGTCGAGGTTGACGTCCAGGACCGAGGCCCAGAGCGCTTGGTCCATGTTGGCGAGCAGCTTGTCCCGGGTGATGCCCGCGTTGTGGACCACGATGTCGAGACCACCGTGACGGTTCGTGGCATGGTCGAGGATCCGCTGTCCCGCGTCAGTGGCGGTCACGTCGAGCTGGAGGGCGGTGCCCCCGATCCGGTTGGCAGTCCTGGCCAGCGAGTCCCCCGCACCCGGCACGTCGACGCACACCACGGTGGCGCCGTCCCGCGCGAGAACGTCGGCGATCGACGCACCGATCCCCCGGGCTGCACCGGTGACCACGGCCACCTTGCCCGCCAGCGGCTTCGCCCAGTCCTCAGGTTCCGTCGGCGTCCCGCCGCCGACCCGAACGACCTGACCGTCGACGTATGCCGCGCGGCCGGACAGCAGGAAGCGCACCGCCGCGTCGGCGTTGGCGTCGGCGCCGTCGTCGACGAGGACCAGGTTGGCGGTGGCGCCGGCCCGCAGCTCCTTGCCGATCGACCGGGAGATGCCTTCCAGGGCACGTCGCGTCGCCGCTTGCGCAAAACTGCTGGCGCCGCGGGGATTCCGACCCACGACGATGACCCGGCCGCTGGGCAGCAGATCCTTGAGGGCAGGGGCAACGAGCGCCCGCAGCACCTCGAGGTCTGCCGGTTCCTGCGCCTCCGTGAGGTCGGCGACGACCGCCGCAACCCGGTCGCCGGGCGCGCACTCGTCCACGGCGTCGACACCCTCGAGCTTCAGCAGGTCGCGGACTCGCGCCGCGACGGGCGCCGCTCCGAGACCGCCGACGAGGACGGGACCGTCGATGAGTGGCGCGCCCACGGCATACCTGCGCAACCTGGCGGGGCGGGGCAGGCCGAGCTGGGCAGCAAGCCTGGCGCCGACGCGGCTGTTGACGATGCCGGCATAGGTGCCGGTCATCAGGCGGCCTCGAGGATCGCCATGACGCCCTGGCCACCCGCGGCGCAGATCGAGATGAGGCCGCGCGCGCCAGATCCCTTCTCGTGCAACATCTTGGCGAGCGAGGCGACGATGCGCCCACCGGTCGCCGCGAAGGGGTGTCCGGCCGCGAGGGACGAACCGTTGACGTTGAGCTTGGTGCGGTCCAGCGCGCCGATCGGCGCGTCCAGACCGAGCCGGTCGCGGCAGAACTGCTCGCTCTCCCAGGCGGCCAGGGTAGTGAGCACCGTCGCGGCGAAGGCCTCGTGGATCTCGACCAGGTCGAAGTCCTGCAGCTTCATCCCCTGGCGCTCGAGCAGGTGCGGCAGGGCGTAGGCCGGGGCCATCAGGAGCCCCTCGTTGCCCGTGACGTAGTCGACGGCTGCGGTCTGTGCGTCCACCAGGTGCGCGAGGACCGGGAGCCCGTGCTCGGCGGCCCACTCGTCGGAGCCGAGCAGCACCGCGGACGCTCCGTCCGTGAGCGGCGTGGAGTTGCCCGCCGTCATGGTGGCGCCCTCGCCCCTGCCGAACACCGGCGGGAGCTTGGCGAGCTTCTCGACGGTCGAGTCGGCGCGCAGGTTCTGGTCACGGGTCTGCCCGAGGAACGGCGTCACGAGGTCGTCGAAGAAGCCACGCTCGTAGGCGGCGGCGAGGTTCTGGTGCGACGCCGCGGCAATCTCGTCCTGTGACTCGCGGGTGATCCCCCACTGCCTGGCCGTCTGCGCCATGTGCTCGCCCATCGACAGGCCGGTGCGCGGCTCGACGTTGCGCGGGATCTCGGGGACCAGCTGGCCGGGGCGCAGGCCCGTGAGGGCCTTGGCCCGCTGGGCGGGCGTCTTGGCCCGGTTGAGCGTGAGCAGCGTCTCGCGCAGTCCTTCGTTGACGGCGATGGGGGCATCGGACGCGGTGTCGGTGCCGCCGGCGATGCCCGAGTCGATCTGGCCGAGGGCGATCTTGTTGGCCACCAGGATCGCCGCCTCCAGTCCGGTGCCACAGGCCTGTTGCACGTCGTAGGCGGGCGTCCGGGCCGAGAGGCTGGACCCGAGGACCGACTCGCGGGTCAGGTTGAAGTCGCGCGAATGCTTGAGCACGGCTCCAGCAGCGACCTCGCCCACCTGCTCCCCCGCCAGGCCGTGCCTGGCCACCAGACCCTCGATGGCTGCGGTCAGCATGTCCTGGTTGGTGGCCTTGGCGTAGGCGGCGTTCTGCCGCGCGAAGGGGATGCGGTTGCCACCGATGACGGCAGCGCGGCGGGGCTGGCCGGCCGAGCGGGCGGGCTTGGACGAGGGGGCCACGAGTACTCCTGGGGTGGGTCCGACTGTGGGGCAGGTAACTGATACGGACAGTAGCAGGTACACCGAGTACCTGCTACCGTCCTGACCTGTGACCACGACCACGGAAGCATCGACGCCGAGCCCCGACGGCCGCAGCACCCGCTGGGACCAGCACCGGGCCATCCGTCGGCGTGAGCTCGTCGACGCGACCCTGCGCGCGATCCGCCAGCACGGCGCCGGGGTCGGGATGGACGACATCGCCGCCGTCGCCGGCACCTCCAAGACCGTGATCTACCGCCACTTCAGCGACCGCCAGGGCCTGTATGCCGCCGTGTGCGAGAGCGTCGACGCGCTGATCCTGCGCAACCTCGCCCTGGCCCGCGACGGCGAGGGCGGCGTCGCCGGTGGAGACCTGACCACCGTGGAGCTCTCCCCCCGAGCCCTGGTCGCCGGAGCGGTCGACGCCTACCTCACCCTCGTCGAGAAGGATCCCGAGGTCTACCGGTTCGTCGTCACCGCCCCCCTGCTGGACCAGACGTCGGGCGACCCGGCTGCGATGGTGACCGACCACATCGCCGCGCAGATGACCGAAGTCATCGCCGAGGCCCTCGCCCGGGCCGGGCGCAGCACGGCGCCCGCTCCCGTCTGGGGCGCTGGGTTGGTCGGCATGGTCCGTGCCGCCGCCGACCGGTGGCTCACCGACTCGGCGATGAACCGCCAGGAGCTCACCGAACACCTCACCGACCTGGCCTGGGGCGGTTTGTCCGCCGCGTGGCCGGCCGACCTCGCGCCCGACCCGCAGGAGGACTCATGACCACTCTCGCCACGGCACTGCAGAAGAGCCTCGACGGTCGCTGGGCGGCGATCCGCGAGGAGGCCCGCACCGACCTAGACCCCGAGCGGTTCGCCCCACCGACCGAGCCCCTGGACCTGGAGTCCTACCGCGCCAGGATCGCCGACCAGGTGCAGGCCCTGGCCGCCACCGGGCACGCCAAGCGCGGCTTCCCGATCTCGATGGGCGGCAACGGCGACCTCGGCGGCTCGGTCACGGCGTTCGAGCTGCTGGGCCACGCCGACCTGTCCCTCATGGTCAAGGCGGGCGTGCACTGGGGCCTGTTCGGCGGCGCGGTGGCGAGCCTCGGCACCCAGCGGCACCACGCGGCATACCTGCCGTCGATCATCGACGCGACGCTCCCTGGGTGCTTCGCGATGACGGAGACGGGACACGGCTCCGACGTGCAGTCGCTCGGCACCACGGCGACCTACGACCCGGACACCGACGAGCTCGTGGTCCACACGCCGGACCTGCGGTCCCGCAAGGACTACATCGGCGGCGCCGCCCGCGACGGACGGATGGCCGCGGTCTTCGCCCAGCTGGTCACCGGTGGCGAGAGCCACGGCGTCCACTGCGTGCTGGTGCCCATCAGGAACGACTCCGGGGCGCCGATGCCCGGCGTGACCATCGGTGACTGCGGCGCCAAGGCTGGCCTGCCCGGCGTGGACAACGGCCGGCTCACCTTCGACCAGGTCCGGGTCCCACGCACCAACCTCCTCAATCGCTACGGCGACATCGACGAGCACGGCACCTACACCTCCCCCATCGAGAACCAGACCCGCCGGTTCTTCACCATGCTCGGCACCCTCGTCCGCGGCCGGATCAGCGTGGCGGGCGGTGCGGGCGCGGCCACGCGCAGTGCGCTCACCCTGGCCATCACGTATGCCGGTCACCGGCGCCAGTTCGCGCCTCCCGGCGGGGACGGCGAGGTGATCCTGCTCGACTACCGGGTACACCAGCGCAAGCTGCTCCCAGCGTTGGCCAAGTCCTACGCCCTGCAGATCGCCCAGAACGAGCTGGTGTCGCTCATGCACGACGTGCTGACTTCCGGTGAGACCCCCGAGGAGCACCAGCAACGCGAGCTCGAGGCCCGGGCGGCCGGCATCAAGGCCGTCGCCACGGCCCACGCCACCGCGACGATCCAGACCTGCCGAGAGGCGTGCGGAGGCGCTGGCTACCTCGCGGTCAACCGGCTCCCGGCCCTCAAGGCCGACACCGACGTGTTCACGACGTTCGAGGGTGACAACACGGTGCTGCTGCAGCTGGTCGCCAAGGGCCTGCTCACCGACTACCGCGACGCGTTCGGCGACCTCGACACGTTCGGCATGGTCAAGTTCGGCGCCCGGCAGTTCGCCGGGGCGGTGATCGAGCGGACGTCGGCCCGAGGGCTCATCCAACGCCTCATCGCCACCGCACCCGGCCGCGACAGCGAGAAGGGGCCGACCGACCGCGGGTGGCAGCTCGACCTGTTCGAGGACCGGGAGAAGCACCTGCTCGAGACGCTGGCCCTGCGGCTGCGCGCGGCCGGGAAGCCTGGGGCAGACCTCTTCGACGTCTTCAACCAGGCCCAGGACCACGTCATCGAGGCGGCTCGTGCCCATGTCGAGCGGACCATCCTCGAGTCGTTCGTCGCGGCGATCGACGCCTGTGACGACGCCGCGGCTGCGCAGACGCTGGACCGGGTGTGCGACCTCTATGCCCTCAGCACCATCGAGGCAGACAAGGGCTGGTTCCTCGAGCATGGTCGCATCACACCGGCGCGCAGCAAGCAGGTGACCGCAGCGGTCAACGACCTCTGCGCAGGCCTGCGACCGCACGCGCAGGAGCTCGTCGACGCGTTCGGCATCCCGCGAGCGTGGCTCGGCACCGAGCTGTTGTCGCCGCTGGTCGAGGACGTGCAGCCGACCCCGACGACTGCTCTCGCAGCCACGCCCCCGCCTAGGCCACTACCGCTGACCGTTCCTCACGACCGCGCTGGAAGCACGCAGAACTCGTTGCCGGACGGGTCGGTGTAGGAACGCCACGGCAGGTCACCCCAGTCCGTGTCGAGCGGAGCGCCCCCGCGCTCGGCGATCGCTGCGGCGACGTCGTCCGGGTCCTCACCGGACTCGAGCCGGACGTCGAGGTGCACCCGGTTCTTGGCCTTGCTCTTCGGGGCTGCCTCAGGGCACAGCTCGAGGAGCGGGCCACGAAGCGACGGGTGGCGCAGGGACCGGGGTGCGACCCCGACCGCGTCGACCCAGCCGGTCAGCCAGGACCAGAACTGCGCATCGCGATCCGGGTCGGCAGAGTCGAGCGGGAGTGCCGCGATGGGTCCCGTGTCGGCGTACGCGGCGCGATCCTCCATGACGCAGCAGGGATTGCCCTCCGGGTCGGCGAGCACGACCCAGGGCACGTCGTGCTGACCGATGTCGAGGTGTCGTGCACCCAGCCCCAGCAACCGCTCCACCTCCTGGGTCTGGCGGGGCCCACCCAAGAGGTCCAGGTGGAGCCTGAGCGGTTCGGAGGGCTGCTCGGGAACGCGTTGGAAGCACAGGTCGAGCACCGGGCCGCCGTCGATGGTTAGTCGCGTCTCGTACCCCTCCGGCTCGTCGGTCAGCTGCTCGCCGCCGACGACCGCCTCCCAGAACCGCCCCAGACGGTGCGGATCGAGGGCGTCGAAGACGAGGTTCTCGAGGTACATGCTCCTACCGTAGAGCCCGCGGGCGACGCCCACACGGCTGGTGCGCCGTCTCCGGACGCAGGTGGGCTCACCCGCGCAGCAGGGTGCGACCGTCGTCGGTGACCGTCCAGAACGGGTTGTGCGCGACCTCCCACGGGTGTCCGTCGGGGTCCACGAAGATCCCGGAGTAGCCGCCCCAGAACGTCTCGGCGCCGGGGCGCCCGATGACGGCCCCTGCCGCGGCGGCCTCACCGAGCACCTCGTCGACCTCGTCGGCGCTGCGGACGTTGAGGGCGAGCGTCACCCCGCCCCATCCACCGCTGTCCTCGACGGCGGAGTCCTCGGCGAGTGCGCCGCGGTCCCAGAGGGCCACCACCAGACTGCCGCACTGGAAGAAGACCACCTCGGTGTCGTCGTTGCCCCGCTCCCACCCGAGGTCGGTGTAGAAGCGTTCGGCCCTCTCGAGGTCCTCGACCCCGAGCGTGACGAGCGAGACCCTTTGCTCCACTAGGCGTTCCACCAGGGTCGCAGCGGCAGTCCCGCTCCGCCACGGTCGTCGAGCTTGACGGCGAGGACCTGGTGGAGCTGGACGATGTTGCGCTCGAAGCCCACCCGCGACCCAGCCATGTAGAGGCCCCAGACCCGCGCCGTGGACTCCCCGACCTCGTCGACGCAGGCGTCCCAGTTGTCGCGGAGGTTGGCGCACCAGCCGGCCAGAGTGCGCGCGTAGTGCTCGCGGAGGTTCTCCTCGTGGCGCACTTCCAGACCGGCGTCCTGCGCCGCCGCGATGATCGTCCCCGAACCGATGAGCTCCCCATCGGGGAAGACATAGCGGTCGATGAAGTGACCGGTCGAGGTACGCCGGTTGTCGGGACGCGTGATGGAGTGGTTGAGCAGCAGTCCGCCGGTGCGCAGCCGACCCTTGATGAAGTCGAAGTAGGCCGGGTAGTTGCGCACCCCGATGTGCTCGGTCAGCCCGATGGACGACACGGCGTCGAACCCGGTCTCGGCCACGTCGCGGTAGTCGCTGTGACGCACCTCGGCGAGGTCCTGCAGACCCTCACGACGGATCGCCTCCTGCGCCCAGGACGCCTGTTCCGCCGACAAGGTCGCCCCGATGACACGCACTCCCCGCCGCGCGGCATACCGGACCATGCCTCCCCAACCGCAACCGATGTCGAGGAGTCGGTCACCCTCGGTGAGCCGCAGCTTGTCGAAGACGAGGCGGTACTTGTTCTCCTGAGCCTCCTCGAGGGTGGCCCCGTCATGCGGGTAGCACGCGCACGTGTAGGTCATCGACGGGCCGAGGACGTGCTCGTAGAACGTGTTGGACACGTCGTAGTGGTGGTGGATGGCCTCGGCATCGCGAACCTTGCTGTGCCGCAGTCCCTCGGCCACGCGACGCCACCGCGGCAGCGCCTCCTGCGGCGGGGGCGGCGGTGGCTTGAGCAGCTCGACACCGAGCGAGCGGGCAATGGCCGCAGCGGTCTTGGGCGGAGGCATCCTGAAGTGCAGGTCCCCCATCGCGTTGAGCAGCTCATAGGGGTCGCCCGGGTGGACGCCCACCAGGTCGAGGTCTCCCGCGACGTAGGCCCGGGCCATGCCCAGGTCGCCCGGAGCCGTCGCGAGGTAGCTCGCCCCCCGCGGGGTCTTGAGGTCGAGCCCGTATGCCGCGTCGGCCGGGCCCGTGGCCGACCCGTCGAACGCCGTGAAGCGCAACGGCACCCCGTCGGCGGACAACGCGTCGAGGATCTGGGCCATCGACAGTCGTGGGGGAGGCTGCGAACCGTGGTGGGAGTCCGACCGGTTCGTCCTGAGGATCGTCACTTGCGTTGCACCGCCTTGGAGTAGAGATCGAGCAGTCGTGCGTCAGGGTCGTAGCGTCGCTTGAGAGCGGCGTACGTCTCGCCGCCGTAGAGCCTCCAGAACCGAGTCTCCTCGTAGTAGGCGTCGGAATACAGGGACTTGTGGCCGTCGAGCGCAGTGACCTCCTCCTCGATGAGGCGGTTGGCGGCACCCTCCGCCCCGTCGGGGTCGCGCGGGACGCTGGACCAGAAGCCGACATTGACATACGTCTCGCCCGGCCGAAGGGGGTAGAGGGGCCAGGATCCCTTGCTGCGCACCGGACACAGCCAGATCGGCTCGATCGGGATCTCGCGCAGGAACCAGTGGACGAACTCAGCCGTGCGCCCCAGTGGCACCTCGATGTCCTGGACCACCCGCTCGCGGGGCGGTTGTCCCTTGCGCGCCTCGAGCCGGTCGGCGATGTCGTACCGGTGGTCGAGCGCGATGAGCTTCCAGTAGAACGAGCTGCGTCGGTAGCGGCGCGGCCAGACCCGGCGCAATCGTGGGTTCTGGGCCCCGAACGCCCGGCTGCACCAGAACCAGTCGGTGTCCCAGCGCCAGAGGTAGTCGTGGATGGTCAGCCGGTCGACCTTGGGCTGGAGAGAGTCGTGCTGGATCGAGCGGTAGTAGATCTGCTGACCGGTGTAGTCGCTGACCGGCCCCGGCTGGGCCGTCTTGGTCCCCAGCGTGAGGTAGGACTCCGTGGCGGAGAAGACGACGCCGTCGAGGTAGTCCACCCGCACCCCTTGGTGCTCAGCCGCGTCGCTGATCGTGCCCAGTGCGCTGACGAGGGACTCGACGTCGTGGAAACGCAGGTGCCGCAGGGCCACGAACGGCTCGACGGGTTCGAGGGCGATCCGCAGCCGGGTGGCGTAGCCGAGGGTGCCGTAGGAGTTCGGGAACCCGTGGAAGAGGTCGGCGTGCTCCCCCTCGGGCCGCGCGGTGACGATCTCGCCGGAGCCGGTGAGGATGTCTATCTCCAGCACCGACTCATGGGGCAAGCCGCTGCGGAAGGACGTGGACTCGATGCCCAGTCCGGTGACGGCGCCGCCCAGCGTGATCGTCTTGAGCTGCGGCACGACCAGTGGCGCCAGACCGTGCGCCAAGGTCGCGTCGACCAGGTGCTCGTAGGTGCACATGCCCTGCACGTCCGCCGTGCGCGCCTGCACGTCGACCGCGATCACGCCCCCGAGTCCCGACACGTCCAGGCCGGGAGCCTGCGAGGCGTCCCTCGCCCGGAACAGGTTGGAGGTCTTCTTGGCCAACCTGACCGGCGCGTCCGTGGGGATGGCGCGATAGCTGGCCGCGAGCCGTTGCACGGCGCGGTCGTGCGTCCCCGTTTCGAGCTGCCCCAGCACGATTCGACCTTATGCCGTGACACCGACCGACGTCACGCACCTACCACCCCACGGACATCCGTGTTGCTCAGGCGACAACCTCCACCGCGTCGCCGACCCGTAGCTCACCGGGTCGCCGCACCGCGGCATACACGCCCGGGCAGTTGCGTGCCGTGCCCGTGACGTCGAGCTCGACCGAGCCCACGCGCAGCACCTTGCCGATGCTCGCGGCCAGCTCGGCCGAGCCCAGGGACACGACGAGGTTGGCGCGGGTGTCGGACCGGACGTCTTCGGCGGCGACCACCTGGACCGCGGCCTTCTTGCGCCGGTCACCGGTCAGTCCCTCGGGCTCCACGACCGAGCCGGGCAGGTCCAGGCCGGGCTCGCCGTGCACCGGGAAGATGTGGATCTCGTTGACCTGCGCGGACATTCGTCAGACTCCTTCGGGTGCGGAGGCCAGGGCAGTCTCGATCGCGCGGACCAGCTGGACGGCAGAGTCACGCGTCAGCTCGACGGCGACGCGCGCTCCGGGGCCGCGTGACGGGTCGGCCAGGTCGATGTTGAGGGTGTGCTCGGCCATCGCATGCACCGGGTGGTCGTAGTAGACCGTGGCATCGGTGACGTGGAACCACTGGCCGCCAGGTCCCTTGGCGCTGCCGTCGACCTGCTCGGAAACCGTGGCGTAGGTGCACATGTCAGCCTTCCTGAGGGCTCAGGTGGGTCTCGAAGAAGCCGGTGATCCGCTCCCAGCCGTCGTTGGCGGCTTCGACGCGGTAGCTGGGTCGGTCCACGGCGAAGAACGCGTGCCCGGCGCCCTCGTAGGAGTGGAAGTCGTGCGGTTTGTCCAGGTCGGTGAGGCGACGGTCGAGCTCAGCGACCTGTGCCGGGCTCGGTGCCTTGTCCTCGACGCCGAACAGCCCCAGCAGGGGCGCCCGCAACGACGGGAGCAGGTCGACGAGGTTGGTGACCTTCAGGGGGTAGCCCGCCGGCGGCTCCCCCGTGACGAAGGCGCCGTAGCAGTCGACCGCGGCATCCAGGTCGAGGTGGCAGGCCGCGAGCACCGCCTGGCGGCCACCGGAACAGTGCCCGATGACGCCCACCTTGCCGTCGCTCGTCGACAGTGCGCGCAGGTATGCCGCCGCCGCACCGACGTCGCCGACGAGCCGCGCGTCAGGCACGCCGCCCTGCGCCCTGGCCGTGGCTGCCGCGTCGGCGGGGTCGGCTCCCGGCGCCTCACGGGAGTACAGGTTGGGGCAGACCGCGTCGTAGCCGAGCTCGGCGAAGCGGCGCACCATCTCCTTGGTGGCCCTGTCGTAGCCCGGCATGTGGTGGATGACCACCACGCCGCCACGCGTGTGCTGACCGTCCGGCCGGGCGAGGTAGGCCTCGACCAGCGCCCCGTCGGCACCGGTCAGGGAAACGGTCGTTGCGTTGAGGGAGTCGCTCACCTCGCGATGCTATGCCCGGACGACGAAGCCGCACCCGGATCCCGGATGCGGCGGCGTCGTGACTGCTGTCTGTCGTGAGGGACGTGCTGGTGGACGTGAAGGGACTCGAACCCATGGCCTCTCGCGTGTGAAGCGAACGCTCTAACCAACTGAGCTACACGTCCAGCGCCCTGGTCACCACAGTGACGATCGGGCCTGCCGAAGAATAGCCGGATCGGGCGGATCAGGTGAAATCCGGGGTATGCCGGGCTGTCACCGGCCGCCGTGCCGCCTGGTCAGAGCCCCGGAAGGCCCTTGATCCAGTCCTCCGCGAAGTCGGGGAGGAGACCGGGGACCCCGGACACCAGGAACATGGCGTAGAAGACCAGACCGACCAGCACCGCTGTCCCGAGGGCAACGAGGGCCTTGACCCAGATCGCCTTCGGCTCGAGCCAGTCGGCCCACGCCCGCACCTTGGCTCGGGCGAACTTCAGCAGGCGTTGCGCCCAGTCGAACTCCGATGCCCAGACGGCCAGCCCGACGAAGATGATCACCCAACCCGGACCTGGCAGCGGGAGCAGGACGATGCCACCCACCACGATCAACAGGCCGAGGATCCCGACGACCCACTTGTAGATCCGGTGAGTGTGCTGGTTGGACCGGATCTTGCGCCGCCACTCCCAGTCCGACTGCTCCTCCTCGACGACGACCTCCCCCGCCGTCACCGGGTCGGAGCCGTCGGTCACGGGTCCATCCGCTCGGCACAAAGGCGGGCGAACACGGCGGCCGCCCTGGCCGTCACCGGACCGGGCTGGAGCGCCCGGTCGTCGACGCCGTGGACCGCCAGCACGTCCTTGGTGCTGCTGGTGATGAACACCTCGTCGGCCTCGCCCAGCACGTCCAGTGGCAGGGCCTGCTCCCGCACCTCCATGCCGTCCTCCCGGCACCACTCGATGGTGACCTCGCGCGTGATTCCCGCGAGGCAGCCCGAGTCCAGTGGCGGGGTCAGGATGGCCCCGTCCACCACGACGAAGATGTTCGAACCCGTGCACTCGCACAGCTCGCCCCGCGTGTTGGCGAACACCGCCTCGATCCCACCCCGCTCCTTGGCATAGGCGAGCGCGACGACGTTCTCGGCATACGACGTGGTCTTGAGGCCGGCCACGGCGGAGCGTTCGTTGCGGGTCCAGGGCACGACGGCCACCGAGGCACTGACGGGCGGTCGCGGCTGTGCGCCGGCAGTCACGATGTAGGTGAGCGGGCTGTCGTCCCGGTCCGAACCGAGCGGCCCGGCACCGCCCGTCACCGAGTAGCGCAACCGGCCGAACTCGATCTCGTCGCCGGCCTCCAGGACGGCCTTGGCTCCCTGGGCGATGTAGTCGTGGTCGGCGGCGGGAAGTCCCAGGCCGGCGAGCGTCCGGTCAAGCCGCCGGGCGTGCCGGGTCGCGGCGAACACCCGGCCGCGGTCGACCTTGGCCGTCTCGAAGGCCCCGTCGCCGACCGTCACTCCGTGGTCGAGAGCGGAGATGGACGGCTCGTCCACTCCGGTCAGTCGACCGTTGACCCACACCCTGACGTCGCTCATGACTCGCTCACGCCTCCACCCTCCCAGATGCCAACCCGATGAGTCGCGCGGCTTTCACCCGTGTCTCCTCCCACTCGCCGACGGGGTCCGAGCCCCACGTGATGCCCGCCCCGGTGCCGAACCGCAGCCAGCGCCGTCCGTCCTCGTCCCGCTCTGCCCAGAACGAGCGGATGCCCACAGCGAGTTCCGCGGCGCCCCGGTCGACGTCGATCCAGCCGATGGCGCCGCAGTAGGGCCCCCGGGCCACCGTCTCCAGGTCCGAGATGGCCTGCAGGGCGGTGTGTTTTGGCGCCCCCGACACCGACCCCGGGGGGAACGTCGCCGCCATCACCTCGGGCCACCCCACCCCAGGGCGCAGCTCGCCCGACACCGCGGACACGAGGTGGACCAGGCCGGGGTGCTCCTCGGGGCGACAGAGGTGGTCGACCCGCACCGTCCCCTCTCGGCAGACGTGCGACAGGTCGTTGCGCACGAGGTCGACGATCATGACGTTCTCGGCGTAGTCCTTGGGCAGCATCTCCTCGATGCTCGTCGCCGTCCCCTTGATCGGACGGGACTCGAGCCGGTCGCCGTCGCGCAGCAGGAAGGCTTCCGGACTCGCGCAGACGACGTCGAGCCCGGCGGACGGCACCGTGATCCGACCCGCGTGCGGAGCGGGGTTGCCCCGTTCCAGGAGTTGCGCCAGTCCGTCGAGGTCGGCCCCTTCGGGGAGCTCGTGCGACAGCACCCGGCAGAGGTTCACCTGGTAGACCGTGCCCGCGGCGATCCGTTCGCGGATCTCTGCCACCCCGGCGAGGTATGCCGCGCGGTCCAGGCTGCTCCCCCACTCACCTGCCAGTGGTGACCACGGGGTGGGCGGTGGGGGCGCGGCATACCGGATGACGTCGGCGAAGCGGACAGCCGTGACCTCGCCCTCGAACTCGGCAACGACGGCCCAGAACCCCGACTCCAGGGACGCCACGTCGTGACGCACCTCGACCGGGCGCGTGGCGTACAGGCCGCCGAACCGTGCGTGCCCCGTCGCCGCCTCCACGATGGCGATCCTAGGCCGACCTAGACTCACGGATCATGCGCCCTCTCGCCACAGCCGCGGCCGCCCCTGTCGCGGCCCTGGCCGTGGCCCTGGCCGTGGCCCTGGCCGTGGCCGCCTGCCAGAGTGCTCCACCACCTAATCCTGTGAGCACACAGCCACCCCTGGGTGCGTCGACGACTGGCGTGAGAGTGCCCGCGACGACAACGGCCGGGTCCACGACCACGACGACCACTCCCGCGTCGGACCCGGCCACCCTGACGATGGCCTTCGCCGGGGACGTCCACTTCGAGGACTACCTGGCACCGCTCGCCCGCGACCCGCACGGACTGGACGAGCTGCAGTCCTCCCTCGGCGCGGCCGACCTGGCCATGGTCAACCTCGAGACGGCGATCACGGAGCGTGGCACCAAGATCGGCAAGGAGTTCCACTTCCGCGCGCCTGCATCCGTCCTCGACACGATCAAGAGCGCCGGGATCGACGCAGTGAGCATGGCCAACAACCACGGCGTCGACTACGGGCCCGTGGGCCTGGTGGACACCCTCGCCGCCAAGAGGGCGAGCCCCATCCCGATCGTGGGGATCGGCAAGGACGAGGACGAGGCCTTCGCACCCGCGATCCTGCAGGCGAAGGGACTGAGGGTCGCGGTGTTCGGTGCGTCCGAGGTCTTCGAGATGACGCTCGCGCGGTACTCAGCCGGTCCGGACAAGGGCGGCATCGCCAGCGCCAGCCCCGTCGGCCGGATCCGGTCGGCCGTGGCCGCCGCGGCTGCGAAGTACGACCTCGTCGTCGTCTTCCTGCACTGGGGCCTGGACTACCAGGCGTGTCCGGACCGCCTGTCCGTGCAGACCGCAGAGGCCCTCGAGGGTGCTGGGGCAGACATCGTCGTGGGCGGACACTCGCACCGCGTCAACGGCGCGGGCTGGCTGGGACGTGCCTACGTCGACTACGGGTTCGGGAACTTCGTCTGGTGGCGCAGCCGCGAGCCGGACTCCCGCTCGGGGGTCCTGACGCTGTCGATCGACGTCGACGCCGCCCGCGGCACCAAGCGGGCCGCGACGAGCGCGGTCCGCACAGCGGTCTGGACGCCCATGCTGATCGGCGCGGACGGCATCCCGCGCAAGCCCGACGCTCCGAACAGCGCGCGGTTGCTCGGTCTCTGGCAACAGGCCAGCGCGTGTGCCGGTCTGGACGCCACGCCAGAGTGACCCGCGGGCTGGGGCCCGGAATGAAAACCGGGCTTTCGCGGTTCCTGTAGTTGAATTCGCAACTACTTTGCACGACCTACCTCACGAGGAGCGCGAGCCCGATGCAGTTCGGAATCTTCACCGTCGGTGACGTGACCATGGACCCGACCACCGGCACGACCGTCAGCGAGCACCAGCGGATCAAGAACACCGTCGAGCTGGCGCGCCAGGTCGAGCAGGTGGGGCTGGATGTCTTTGCCACCGGCGAACACCACAACCCTCCGTTCGTGCCCAGCTCCCCCACCACCACGCTCGGCTTCATCGCCGCGCAGACCGACAAGCTCCTGCTGTCGACCTCGACCACGCTCATCACGACCAACGACCCGGTGAAGATCGCCGAGGACTACGCGACCCTGCAGCACCTCGCGGACGGCCGCGTCGACCTGATGATGGGACGCGGCAACACCGGTCCCGTCTATCCGTGGTTCGGCAAGGACATCCGCGACGGGATCCCTCTCGCCATCGAGAACTACGCGTTGCTGCGACGCCTGTGGACCGAGGACGTCGTGACCTGGGAGGGCAAGTACCGCACTCCCCTGCAGTCCTTCACGGCCACGCCACGCCCGCTGGACGGCATCCCCCCGTTCGTCTGGCACGGCTCGATCCGCAGCACGGAGATCGCCGAGCAGGCCGCCTACTACGGCGACGGCTTCTTCCACAACAACATCTTCTGGCCGACGAGCCACACCCGGCAGATGGTGGCGCTCTACCGGCGCCGGTTCGAGCACTACGGTCACGGCTCCGCCGACCAGGCCATCGTCGGACTCGGCGGGCAGGTGTTCATGCGAGCCAACAGCCAGGACGCGGTGCGCGAGTTCCGCCCCTACTTCGACAACGCGCCCGTCTACGGCCACGGCCCGTCGCTGGAGGAGTTCAGCCGCGAGACGCCCCTCACCGTGGGTTCACCCGAGCAGGTCATCGAGCGGTATGCCGCGATGGCCGACTCCGTCGGCGACTACCAGCGCCAGCTGTTCCTGCTCGACCACGCAGGACTCCCCCACCAGGTCGTGATGGAGCAGGTCGAGATCCTGGGCACGCAGGTCGTGCCCGAGCTGCGGAAGATCGCCGCTGCCCGCAAGCCGGCCCACGTGCCGGACGCCCCCACCCACGCCAGCCGGCTGGCCGCGGCTTCCGCCCACGCCACCAACGGCGCCTCGGCCCACGCCACCAAGGACCTCGAGGTCACCCGATGAGCACCCTCCCCACGGCACCCCGCCCGTCGAGTACAGGCCGCATCGTCGTCGTGCAGGCCGGCCTGGGCCAGCCCAGCACCACGAGGCTGCTCGCCGAGCGGCTGGCCACCGCTACCCAGGACGCCCTGCTCGAACGCGGCGACGAGTCGGAGGTGACCTTCGTGGACCTGCGCGAGCACGCCCACGATCTCGCCAACACCCTGCTGACCGGCTTCGCCACCGGCGAGCTGCGGCTGGCCCTGGACGCCGTCCGCGACGCCGATGCGGTCATCGCCGTGACGCCGGTGTTCCAGGCGTCCTACAGCGGACTGTTCAAGACCTTCATGGACGTCCTCGACGACTCGGCCCTGCGCGGCACCCCGGTGCTCATGGCGGCCACGGCCGGCACGGCGCGCCACTCACTGGTCCTCGAGCACGCGATGCGCCCGATGTTCGCCTACCTGAAGGCCGTGACGGTGCCGACCGGCGTCTTCGCGGCCGCTGAGGACTGGGGCACGGGCGGCACGGGCGTCACCGTGGACGCAGGGCTGTCGAGCCGGATCACCGTTGCGGCAACCGAGCTCGCCGACCTCGTCACCGGAAGCGCGGCGCATCGGTCCGCGACGTCGAGGGCTGCCCGGGTCGACGAGTTCGCCGACCCGGTGCCCTTCGAGGAGCTCCTCGCCCGCGGACGAGCGCTCCTAGGCGTGCGGCTGGGAACTCGCACCGTCGGTGCCCGCAGGCTCTCGTCCTACTGCGCCAACGTCCCCTATCACGTGGCACTGACAGTGCAGTTGCAATGAATTCCGTTGCGCTGCAACCCATTTCCCCGCTGACTTCCTTGGCAATTGATTCGAACAGGTGTACGATTGCCGCATGTCGATCAGCCCGGTTGCCCAGGAGCGTGACGAGGTCCAGCGCGACCTCTGGGTGCGCACCGCGACCGTCGCTGGCCGGTTGAACCGCGCCCACGCGGAGCTGGTCGACATCGCGGCCGAGCTCATCGAGGGCGACCACTGGGGCGACGGCGGGTTCCGCTCGCCCGAGCACTACTTCGTCGTGCGGGCAGGGCTGTCGCCCGCACACGCCCGAGACGTCGTCGCAGTGGCGCGCCGGCGAGGCGAGCTGTCGACAGTGGCCGAGTCCGTCGCGGCCGGTGCACTGTCGCTCGACCAGGCCGCGGTCGTTGCCCACCACGTGCCGGCTTCGCACCAGCGTTCGGTCGGCGAACTGGCTGTGCACATGACGGTGCCGCAGCTGCGGCGAGCAGTCTCGCGACACGCGTTCAGCGTCCCGCGTGACGACAGTGACCCTGCGGAACCCGGCGTGGTGAGGTCGCCGACAGACACCGCCGACTCCCAGGACCACGCGGAGCGTCGAGCCTGCGCGCGTCCCGAGCTGTCCATGCACTACGACCGCGACGGCCGGTTCCAACTGCGTTACAGCGCACCCGCCACGGTCGGCGCGCTGGTCGAGCAGGCGCTCAAGGAAGCCAAGGACTCCCTCTTCCTCGCCCAGTCCGGTGCAGACCCCACCTCCCCAAAGGAAGCCGCCTCCCCACAGGCAACCATCTCCCCAGAGGTTGTCGCCTCCGAAGAGCCTGTCGTCTCCGCAGGTGCGGTGAGCGGCGCGCCGGACCTCCGCGCGACCGGTGACCGTGCCACCTACGCCGATGCCCTCGAGGAGATCGCCCACCGGGCGCTGTCGAGCATGACGTCGACCAGCCGGTCCAGCCACTACCGGGTCTATCTGCACCTGTCGACCGACGGCGCTTGGATCAACAGCGGTGGAGCAATCCCGCGACGACTTCTCGGGCGCTTCCTCTCCGACGGGTTGCTCCAGCCGGTCTGGGAGACCGACGGCCGACCGGTCAGCGTGGGCCGCGCCATGCGGATCCTGCCGGGTCGGTCCCGTCGGCTGATCGAGGACCGCGACCGCGGCTGCCGCTTCCCGGGCTGCACGGCCACCACCCGGTTCGTCGAGATCCACCACCTCGAGGAGTGGGCACGCGGCGGCGGGACCGATGAGGCTAACCAGGTCAGCCTCTGCCCGTTCCACCACGACGCCATCGACCGCGGCGACTACGCGATCAGCGGCGACCCCACCCGACCCGACGGCCTCGTCGTGACCAACCGGTACGGACTACCCATGCGGCCACCCACCCCAGCGGAGCTCGCCCCACCCCGCGGTGGGGACCCACCGGGCACAAGACGGGGGCACCCGGTCGCTCAGCCGGCCTACCAACCACCGACCGGCGAGCGCGCCCGCTGGGCCGACATCGAGATCCCACCCGACCGCGACCTGCCGCCACGAACCCATCTGCGCGCCGTCCCTGCGGACTGACCCGACCTGTCCGCACGATCCGCGCGCTCAAGCGCCCACCGCATCGCCTCTACGTCATCTTGCCGATGCCCACCGGGCGACATCGCGCCCATACTGAGGCATCTGCAGGAAAGCCCCTCCGACCAGCAGCAAGGACGACCACGGAGGCGTGCCGCAATGGCGATCATGAGTGCACTTCCCGATCCCCGACCGGGGGCAAACCCCCCGGCCGCCTTGCCTGAACCCACGTTCACGCCAGGTCCGGCAGCGGTCGAGCAGATCGAGGCGGTGCGGTTGGCGAAACAGGATGCGTGGCGGACCGAGCCGTTGGCCCGCAAGGTCGCCTATGCCAGGCGCCAGGGCGCACCGGTGCCCGGCAACGCGTCGCCGGCCGTCGTCGACGAGACGCTGGAGCGGATCTTCAAGAACGCCGACTTCCTGCCCGGGTGGTGGCTCGGCGCCGGGGCGAAGCGGGCCGACGCGGTGGCGAAGCTGACGACCGCGGTGGAGATGGGCACCGGCTTCCTCATCTCACCGTGGGTGCTGATGACGAACCACCACGTCCTCGACTCGGCGGAGACGGCCGCGGACACCATCGCCTGGTTCCGGTACGTCGAGGACGAGGACGGCGCGAGCCAGCCCACCAAGGTGGCCCTCCAGCCCGAGCGGTGCTTTGTGACGAGCCCGGCGGACGACCTGGACTTCACCCTGGTCGCAGTGGCCCCGGTCGCGGACAAGCCCCCGGGCGAGACGTTCGGGTACATCGCCATGCACGGCGGGGTGGGCAAGATCGTGAAGGGCCAGCCGGTCAACGTCATCCAGCACCCCCAGGGGCGGCACCGCGAGGTCACCCTCCGCAACAACACCTTCAGCGGCCCCCTCGTCGACGCACAGGGGGCGGAGAACCCCAAGTACCTGCTCTACGACGCGGACACCGAACCCGGGTCGTCCGGGGCTCCCCTGCTCAGTGACAGCTGGGAGCTGATCGGCCTCCACCACGCAAGCGAGCAGCAGCGCAACACCGAAGGTCAGTTCGTCGACCTCGACGGCAACCTCGCCGACGCCAACACCCCTGAGAGCAAACGGGTCTGGGTCGCCAACCGTGGAATCCGCATCTCCGCGATCGTCAAGGACCTGTCCGCACGAACCATCGACACGAGCAACGGCACTGACGCAGCGGAACTGGTCAGCCACTTGCTCGGACTGGGAGGAAACATATGAGCACCGCACTGCTGCTGGTCCACGGGCGAAGCCAACAGATGCCTGCCGGGGCGGTACGCACCGAGTCGTCCGTCGGGGACTTCGTCGCCGCCAAGAAGCGGGAGTGGCTGGCCGGTCTCGCCAAGGGGATGACCCTGGCCGGCCGCCCGGGCGTCACCCCCGACGCGGTCTACTTTCCCTACTACGGCAACGTGCTCGCCGACGCGATCGCCAAGCACATCAAGGCCGGCGGTCGGACGCCCGAGCTCGAGGAGACGACGATCGCGTCGCAGGCTGAGACCACGTCGGACGACATGGTGCTCGACGCCGCCGCAGAGCTCGGTTTCGTCGCCTCGCGGCGGCTGGAGCAGAGCGAACCAGAGCTCTCCGATGCCGCCCGAGACGTGGAGAAGTCCCGCGCTGCCGGTGAGGAGGCGTCCTGGGGTGACCTGCTCAAGCCCAAGGTGGTCCGCGAGGCGCTCCGGTTCCTCAGCGACAAGACGGGTGCGCCGCAGCTCATCATCACCCAGTTCCTCAGCGACGTGGCCTACTACCTCGAGGACGACGTCATGCGCGACGACGTGCAGGCGGTCGTCACCGAGTCACTGGCCAGGATCACGGCTGACGGTCACAGCGACGTCGTCGTCGTCGGGCACAGCCTGGGCAGCTGCGTCGCCTACGACGCCCTGCAGCGCTACACCGGTTCCGCGCGCGTCCGGCTCCTGGTGACCGCAGGTTCCCCCGACGGCTACGCCGTGGTGAAGCGCAACCTGTGGGGCGGCCCTGAAGGGGCGTCCGAACGCGGCATACCGTCGGTCGTCAACCCGGTGAGCGGCTCCCTGCGCTGGCTCAACGTCTACGACGAACACGACGTCGTCGCGCTGGTCCACCCCCTGACCCCGCTGTTCGCGACGGGCAGCGACGCGATGCGCGACGAACGGACCCAGAACCCGTCCGACCCCCACTCGATCCAGGACTACCTGTCCGACCCCGACGTCGCCGGTCCGATCGCCGACGCCCTGTCCTGAACGCAGGGGGCTGCGAACCACCGCAGTCCTCGGCAGCTCCTGAACCCGGAGGTGAGCGACATGGAATCCGCCTGGCGTCGACCACTGACGGCACTGCTCGCCCTGGTGCTGGCGTTCACTCTGGTCGCCTGCGCTGCGTCCGGCGGCGGTGGGGGGTCGACGTCCGACGGTTCGTCGTCGGACCAGTCGACGTCCGAGCCCGGCCCCGAGCCGGAACCCACCCCCGAGGACCCCGATCCCACCACGCCTGCTTCATCGAGCAGCAGCAACGGCAACCCGGCGATCTCCGTCGCCCGACTGCCGGTCGGCGGTGGTTCCGAACTGAGCGAGGACGACCCCGCGCTGCAGTGCGCCGAGGTGTCCTGGATCGTCGACAACAACGGCGAGATCCCCCGTGGCACCGCGGTCGAGATCACTGGCGTCCGGTTCACCCCGAAGGTCTTCGAGGTCGTGCGGGGAGGGTGCGGCTCCTCCCAGCCCAACTGCGTCGGGTACATCTTCCGGTCCACCGCACAGCGCTGCGACCTGCTCGTCCGGCTGGTCGGGACGATCCCTGAGGAAACCAGTCCGTCCGTGGGTTTCTCGGGACTCGTCTACTGCCCGCGCAACGACTCCGCTGCGTGCCGGCAGTTCGTGGCGGCGCTCGGCGACCAGCAGCAGATCTCCGTCCAGCTCACCGTGCCGCCAGCCCCAGAGCCCGGGACGACCTGACGGATGACCCCGGACCCGAGCCACCCGGAGGCCAAGGACCCCGACCCCTCCGACAGCCCGAGCAAGCTGTCGTGGGACCGGGTCTACAGCTTCGCCGGCAACATCGTTGCCCCGGCGACCGCGCTCAGCACCTTGCTCTTCTACTTCGGCTACGTCTCGACGCGGGCGCAGTACCTCTACTTCGGGCTCGACGTCGACACCATCGGCCTGTCCACGCAGGCCTTCGTCATGCGAAGCCCGCAGCCGCTGCTCGTGCCGGTGCTCGTCCTGTTCCTCCTCGTCGCGGGCGGCATCGCGGTCAACCGGTGGCTCGGGCCCCGGCTGACGGCACACACCGGGGCGACGCTCGTGGTGGGCACGACCATCCTCGGCGCCGGTCTGGTGGTGCTGTTCTCCTACCCTGCCACCGGGCGGTGGACCTACTTCCCCCTCGTCGCGCCCGTCCTCCTCGCGCTGGGAGCCGGCATCACGGCATACGCCATGGGGCAACGGCACGGCCCGATCCGCCTGCGCGTCGCGTTGTGGCTCACCGTCGCTGCGGCGGTCTTCTGGACCAATGCGACGCTGGCCCAGTGGTCAGGCACTGGGCTGGGCCAGGAGCAGGCCGGTCGGCTCAACGAGCTGCCGCGCGTCGTCCTCGACACCCGTGAGCGGCTGTATCTGCGCAATGCCGACGTCTCCGAGGGGGTCCTGCAGACCGAAGAGGGACAGACGTTCAGGTACCGATACCGCGGCCTGCGGCTGCTGGTGCAGAACGGCGACAGGATGTTCCTCGTGCCCTGCACCGAACGGGTCACCCCGTGTCCATACCACCAGGGGAGCGCCACGCTCGTCGTGCGGTTCTCCGACAGCACCCGGGTGCAGTTCCTCGCGCCCTGACAGCGCGAGCTGGTCAGCCCCTCCCGCGGTCAGCGGTCAGGAGTCAGCGGTTGCGGTTGCGGGGGTGCTGGCGGGCCTGGCGCTCGTTGCCGCGCCGGTAGTTGCCGGTCACCCGGGCCATCAGCTCCTGGGGGTCACCGCGGTCGACGTCCTCGAGGAACCCCTGAGCCCGCGCCCCACGCAGCACGGTGGCGCGCCGCCCGTGGTGGAACACCACGACCTCGCCCCCCTGCTCCTCGAACTCGAAACCTTCCGGTCGCCCTGCCATGCGCAGCAGGGTATGCCGCGCCGTCACCAGTGTCGTGCGGGCTTCTCGAGCCCTAGATTGGTCGGATGAACGCACTGGACCGCTTCTCCCTGGCTGGCCGCGTCGCCGTCGTCACCGGCGGGACACGGGGGCTGGGCGCCGGTTTCGCCCGCGCCCTCGGTGATGCAGGGGCGTCGGTCGTCCTTGTGGGGCGCGATGCGGAGGCGGCGCAAGGTGTGCTGGGATCGTTGCGCGACAACGACATCCGGGCCGACTTCGTGGCTGCCGACGTCACGGTCGCCGAGGACGTGCAACGGGTGCTCGACACGGCACTCTCCCTCCACGGTCGGGTCGACGTGCTGGTCAACAACGCCGGTGCCTGCGTCCACGCGCCGGCCCTCGACGTGACCCCGGACGACTGGCGCGCAGTCATGGCCGTCAACCTCGACGCGGTGTGGACCTGCTCGCAGACCTTCGGTCGGCACTTCGTCGACCAGGGCGCCGGGTCGATCGTCAACATCGGCTCGATGTCCGGCTTCATCGTCAACCGGCCCCAGTGGCAACCGGCGTACAACGCGTCCAAGGCGGCCGTGCACCACCTGACCCGCAGCCTGGCCGCCGAGTGGGCCCCGCACGGGGTGCGCGTCAACGCGCTGGCCCCCGGCTACATCAAGACGGACATGTCCCCCGTCGACGACCCGAGCTTCCGCCAGCACTGGATCGACGACGCGCCCATGCAGCGCTATGGCACCGTCGAGGAACTCGCCCCAGCGGTCATCTTCCTGGCCAGCGACGCGTCCTCGTTCGTCACCGGCTCGGTGCTCGTGGCCGACGGCGGCTACACCGCGTTCTGAGGCAAGACGTGGCAGAGCCCCCGCCGCGGGGGCGAGGGCTCTGGTCCAGGGGTCGGGCTGGGTCAGGCGATGGCCGGCTTCACCGCGGTGTGGCGGGAGCCGATGCCGACCTCTTCCTCGACCGGCACCCGGCGCAGGTGCCTGAAGCCGAGCAGGGCCAGGACGATCATCGCCGCCGCGCCGATGAAGGCGGCCCACGCGGCATACATCGCGATCTTGCCCATCGTGCCGAACGCGTAGGCGTTGAGCAGCAGGCCCCGCAGGGTCTCGCCCTTGAAGGCGAGGTCCACCATGGCCTTGGCCTTCGGGTCGTCAGGGTTGGCGCGGGCCGCGGCGCTCAGTTCCGAGTAGGTCTTCCCACCGGTCGCCTCGTCGAGGTGCACCTTGATGTAGTGGTCGGCCCAGGCCTTGGCCTGCGCGCCCGTCGTGAGCTGCTGGCCGGCGTACTGCTCGAGGTAGGGCTTGACCAGCGGGTCGTTGAGCTGGTCGCTGCCCTTGGCGGGGAAGGTGATGTGCTGGGCCGACAGCTGGGAGTGGACCTCGTTGTCCACGAAGCTGCTCGCCCAGGTCATCAGTCCCCCGACAACGAGGAGGACTGCGGCGACGATGAGGCCACCGGTCGTGAGCAGGGCATCCAGGGTGCGTCGTCGCATGATGGTGGTTCCTCCTTCGGGCGCTTGGCACCCGTATCGTGTTGCGTTCTGACACTTCAACTTTCGTGCTTCGCGGGCTGTGCGTTCAGGGCCATAGGTCCTGTGTTCCCGGCCGCGACGTTCAGTCCCGTGCTTCGGGGACCGAGGCGCCGACCCGGTGCCCGCCCCGGACGACGAACCGGCGACCGGACACCGAGTCCGGGTGGATGCGGACGATGCGTGGTTTGGGGGCGTCGTGCCAGGGGTACAGCGGCAGGTGCATCGCGGCCAGCGCGTCGTCGAGCTCGTACACCTCGTGCGCCACCCCACGGGCCACGACACTCCAGGCCTCGGCCCGCTCGACGTCGTACCCGTCGACCTCGAACGCGACGAAGGTCCCGTCGGCGGACTGGAACAGGGCGCCCGTCCCGGTGCGGAAGACCAATGTCCCGTGGTCGACGGCGTAGTTGACCGGGAAGATGTCCGGCCGCCGGTCGTGCACGACAGCGATGCGACCGACCACGCCTTCCCTGAGGGCCTGCCAACACTGGGCGACGGTGAGCTCTGTCTGCGATTCCATGGTTCCACGATCACCCTGCGGCGCGGCCGCGGTTCAGGGTCGAAGGTCCCTGTCCTGTCCCGGATGGGCGGCCGACCCTGATGACAGGCCCGGCCGCACCGGCCCGGCAGGAGTCAAGGAGGAGCCATGACGACCACCACCACCAGACCTGTCGTGGTCGGGGTAGACGGTCAACCGCAGGCTGACCGAGCCCTTGACTGGGCGATCGCGGAGGCGCAGCGCGTTCGGGCGCCGCTGCACCTCGTCCATGCGCGGATGATGCCCCTGCGTGGCCCGACGGTCGAGACGAGCTTCTCCGTTCACACGACCGAGTCCCACGAGATCCTCGGCGCCGCCACCGACCGGGTCCGCGCCCTTGCGCCTGGCGCGCATGTGACCACCGCGAGCGCGTACGGCAACGCCGCTGTCCTGCTGGTCGACGAGTCACGTGGGGCGACCTGCCTGATCGTGGGCGCCCGAGGCAGGAGTGCGCTGGGAAGTGTCCTGCTCGGATCGACCTCGCTCGACGTCGCAGCGCACGCCGCCTGCCCGGTCGTGGTGGTGCGCGAGCTCCCGCAGCAGCTCCCGGACCGTCCCGGAGTGGTCGTCGGGTCGGACGGGTCCGAGCTCTCCGAGGCTGCGATAGCTGCGGGGTTCGCGCACGCTGACCGGCTCGGTGTCCCGTTGACCGTAGTCCACGCGTGGTACCTGGACGCCGAAGGCACTGGCCTGGCGGCGCTCGAGACAGACGAGGCGCGGCTGGTCGTGGCACAGGAGGAAGACGCGGTCGCATCCGAGGCGGTGGCCGGTTGGTCGGAGAAGTATCCCGACGTCCCGGTCCGGCAGCGCAACCTGCGCGCGCACCCTGTCGAGGCCCTGGTCGACCAATCCCGCGGAGCCGAGCTGGTGGTGGTCGGCAGCCGGGGCCGCGGTGGTTTCACCGGCCTGCTCCTGGGGTCCGTCAGCCAGGGAGTCCTTCACCACGCCCACTGCCCCGTGCTGGTGGTCAGGGCGGGCGGGGACCTGTGATGGCCGACATCGTCCCCAGCCCCACCGACCACACGGGCCTGCGGGTCCTCGACCTCGACGAATGCCTCGCGCGGCTGGTTGCATCGCCCGTGGGCCGGATTGCCTTCCGCCTCGACGGGGAGCTGACGATCCTGCCCGTCGTGCACACCGTCGACGGGGTCGACGTCTGCTTCCGGACCACCGGTGACTCCAAGATCCAGGCTGCCATGGACCGCGACCCGGTCGCCTTCGAGGTGGACGAGTTCGATGCCTCCACTCGGACGGGCTGGAGTGTCGTCGTCCAAGGGACGGCCATGGTCGTCGACGAGGAGCCGGACGTCCGCCGGCTCGACCGGCAAGCACGCGCGCCGTGGGTGCCACCCCACCCGGGACCGAGCACCTGGGTGCGTGTCCGCACCCAGAGCATCACCGGTCGCGCTCTGGTCTGACTCCCTGCCCGGCGATGTAGACCGCGGCCTGCGTGCGGCGCTCCATCCCGAGCTTGGCAAGCACCGAGGTGACGTAGTTCTTCACGGTCTTCTCGGCCAGTGACAACGAGTCACCGATCTGCCGGTTGGTCATGCCTTGTGCGATGCAGTCGAGGATCCGTCGTTCCTGGGGCGTCAGTGCCGCGAGGCGCGGGTCGGTCGGCTGCTCGTGTCCCCAGGCCCGACGGAGCCGCTCCACGACGTCCGGGGCCAGGAGGGACTCCCCCGCGGCGACCCGCCGGATGGACGTGACCAGGTCGGCTCCCCGGACGTCCTTGAGCACGTAGCCGGCCGCTCCGGCCGCCACCGCGGCGGTGAGCGCCTGCTCGTCGTCGTAGGACGTGAGGATGATCGCGCGGATGCTCGGGTCGACGGACCTGACGGCGCGGCACACGTCGATCCCCGACCCGTCGGGGAGTCGTCCGTCGAGAACCATGACATCGGGTCGGAGGGCGGGTATGCGGCGGCTTGCCTCGTGCGCCGACCCGGACTCCCCCACGATCTCCAGGTCGTCCTCCACCTCGATCAGCTCACGCAGGCCACGTCGCACAACTTCGTGGTCGTCCAGCAGGAACACGGTGATGCCCACCACTGATCACTCCCTCTCGACAGCGAGCCTACCGAGGCCCGCAGTCGACCGACGGGGCCACCACACCCACGGGGTGGCGGCGCTCGGGCCATCGGCCCGGATCACAGGGAACCGCTCGGGCCGTGGGTCCGGATCACAAGGCACCCCGACGCACGACAACCACCGGGCTGGCGGACCGACGCATCACCCCGTGGCTCACCGAGCCCACCATGAGGCCCGCGAAACCGCCGTTTCCGCGACTCCCGATGACCACCAGGCCCGAGCGACGGGACTGCTCGACGAGGACGTCGTCGGCGCGCCCCTCGATGACGGACCCCGTGACCGTCAGGTCGGGGTCGACGGAGCGCACCTGCGCGATGGCCTCGTCGACGGCTGCGTGGGCCACCGACATCCAGGGCTGCGCCAATGACGTGACTGACTCGTCGTCCGGTCCGTCTGGCCAGATCGTGACCGACTGCGCGCGGCAGGCGGTCACGACGTGCAGCGGTGCCTGCCACCTGCGGGCGAACTCGACGCCGAGGGCAACCGCGGCCAGCGCGGAACGGGACCCGTCGATCCCGACGACAACCGGCCAGGATGGGCCAGGGTGTCTCTCCGCACCCTCGCCCACCACGGCCACTGGGCACCGGGCGTGCAAGGCCACGGCGAAGGAGACTGACCCGAGAACGGCTGCCTGCAGGGCGCTTCGCCGGTTTCGACCGACCACCACGAGTCCGGTCTCGCTGGAGCGCGCGACCAGCTCGCCGGCAGGACCGCCGACGACCCCCACCGCCGCGATGACACCGTCGGGGTTGCACGTTCGGGCCAGGTCTGCGCCGCGACCGGCCGCCGCCCGACTGCCGCTCCACAGCTCGGGGACCGGGCGGATCACACCGGCGCCGACCGGCGCCCGGACTGGTGGATCGGAGGCGCTGAGGACGATGAGCTCGGACCCGAGTCGCGCGGCTTCCGCGGAAGCCCATTGGACCGCCGCCACGGACGCGGCGCTCTCGTCGAACCCCACGATGACCGGGGCACCGACGAGTCCGGTCGACGGAAGGGCGCGGCCGGGCCTGGCTGGGGTGTCGAGGTGAGACGTCATGGACCGACAATGCGCCGGGCGCACCAGCGCCAACAGGGGCAAAGGTCCCTGCGTCCGTTCAGCCCTCCGACAGGAGCGGGACCTCCCAGTCGAGCACCGTGCCGCCGGTCGCGACTGCTGCGAGCTCGAAGCGGCCCCCGCGGCCGTTCGCCCGGCGCGCGAGGTTGTCGAGCCCGGACCGGGTGGCGTCGGACGGCAGCCCGACGCCGTCATCCCGGACCCTCGCCAGCACCGTGTCAGACACCTCGATGACGACCTCGGCGTGGCTGGCCCGGGCATGCCGCGCGACGTTGCTGAGCCCCTCCCTCACGACCGCCAACAGGTCGGCCGCAATGTGCTCAGGAACGTCCGCGACGCTCCCACGCATGGTGAGGGACGGCGCGAACCCCAGGCTTACGACCGCGCCTTCGCAGATCGTGGTGATCTCGGCCCCCAGGCTGCGGGCGTCAGGGGCGCGGTTGAGCGCGAAGATCGTGTGCCTGATGTCCTTGATGACGGCGTCGACCTCGTCCACTGCCGTCTCGATGCGTTCGCGCGCGGTTGGTTCGCTGGTCAGGCGACTCGCGGACTGCAACGACATCCCTGTGGCGAACAGCCGTTGGATGACGTGGTCGTGCATGTCCCTGGCGATCCGGTCGCGGTCCTCGAGGAGGTCGATGCGCGCCTTCTCGCGCTGCGCACTGGCTGCTGTGAGGCCCACGGCCAGTCGCTGGGCGAAGTCGAGCAGGGGTGCCGAGATGCCACCGAGCTCGACAGGCAACCCGTGGATGACCATCACCCCCAAGGCGTGTGGTCCACCCGCTGAGAGGGGCACGACGACGTGGTCCGCAGCTGGGTCGGGCTCGGTGGGCGCCGCGTTCAGGGTGGCGCGGGTCTCCGCGTCATCCAGGATCGTGCCCACCCCGGCCGCCTTGGGTCCAGCCGAGGCCACGACAACCAGGTCGCGACCGGTGGGCTGGGCGATCAGCGCGCCCTCGGCACCGGTGAGGACGAGGACGCGATCGACGGCGTCCGCGAGGACATCGGCCTCCGACCCCCCGGCCAGCAGCGCTGACACGAGGTCACGAGTGGCCTCGCCCCAGTGTTGCTGCGTGACGCTGCGGTGGTACAGCCGTGCATTGTCGATCGCCACGCCGGCTGCTGCCGCGAGGGCGGTCAGGATCGTCTCGTCGTCCTCGCTGAAGCGCTCCGCGTTGCGCTTGTCGGTGAGGTAGAGGTTGCCGAAGACCTCGTTGCGGATCCGCACCGGCGCCCCGAGGAAGCTCGTCATCTCAGGATGGTTGGCGGGGAAGCCGTAGGAGTCCGGGTGGTCACTGATGCGGTCTACCCGCTGGGGGTGGGGGCTCGTGATGATCATCCCTAGGAGACCCCGGCCGTGCGGCAGAGGACCGATGGCGGCACGGTCCTCATCCGAGATGCCGTGGGTGACGAACTCGATGAGCTCTTCCCCGTTGGGCCCGAGCACCCCCAGTGCGCCGTAGGTGGCGTCGACCAGCTGGCAGGCGGACTCGACGATCCGCCGCAGGACCGCTGCGAGCTCCAGGTCCGAGGTCACCGCCACGACGGCGTCGAGCAGGGCCTCGAGCCGGGTCTGTGCCGTTCGCGCGCTTCCCGCCCGGGACCTCAGTTCCTCGATGAGGTCGTCGAGGTCGAGCCCGGAGAGCCGCGCGATGGTGCCAGGCCCCTGCTCCCGCGGTGTCTCGTGGTCTGCCACGCGCCCATCGTAGGGTGGCAGGCCCTAGGCCAACCGGGGTTCGTCAGCCCATCGCATCTCCTGAGTCCACCTGGGTCTCCACGACCACGTCCCGGACCCCCTGGCCGGTCGCCACGACGGCCGCCGCGAGCCGCGCGTCCCTCCCGCTCAGCACCCCGGTGACGGTCACCACTCCACGAGCCACAGCTGCATGCCAGGTCGGCCGGTCCAGCTCCGCGAAGTCGCGGACCACCCGCAACCAGATGTCGGCGTCACGCGTGGACAGGGCCCGGATGACGTCGCTTCGGCTGACCATGCCGGTGAGTTCGCCGCGCTCACCGACCACCGGGAGGCTCTTCCACCCGGTGTCGGCGAGGATGCGCGCCACGTCCGCCACGTCGGCCGCCTCATGGGCAACCACGGGATCCGCACTCATGACCTCGCGGACCGTGGCGGGCCACGGTTGTGCCGGGCCGTCGTCGACCGGCCGCAGGTGGGCTCGAGGGTCTGCCGCGACGTGGAGCCGGAGGACGTCCGCCTCGCTGAGGATGCCGACGACCCGTGCGTCGGCGTCGACGACGGGCAGGGCGGAGACGTGGTGCTCGGCGAGGACGCGCACGGCCGCGTCGAGTGCCGAGACGTCCCTGACCGAGACCACTTCACGTGTCACCAGCTCACGGACCAGCATCGTTCGCTCCCTTCCATCGACGACAGGGTGCATCACTGTCTGCATCCCCTTGGTTCCTCCAGCGTGGCTCCCCCAGCCTCGTCACCACAGGGTCCTTCGTCCCTGCCCGTTGCGGATGTTGGTGCAGCGCCTAGATTGGGCATGTCGACGACGTCCCCCTCGAAGGAGAAGACATGGCCACCACCCGCACCGCCGTCACCCACTGGGAGGGCTCCCTGTTCGAGGGCGCCGGCCAGGTCGACCTCCAGTCCTCCGGGATCGGGACGTATGACGTGTCGTGGGCCGCGCGCGCCGAGGAGCCGAACGGCAAGACGAGCCCCGAGGAGCTCATCGCGGCAGCGCACTCGAGCTGCTTCTCGATGGCCCTGTCCAACGTGCTCGCCAAGGGTGGCAACCCCCCGACGTCGCTGGACACGACCGCCAAGGTCACCTTCGAGCCGGGCACCGGCATCACCGGGAGTGCGCTGTCGGTCGTCGGCACCGTCCCGGGCATCACCGCCGAGCAGTTCGAGGAGGCGGCCCAGGACGCGAAGGCCAACTGCCCGGTGAGCCAGGCCCTCAAGATCCCGATCACGCTGGAGACGAGCTTCACCGGCTGAGGCCGGGAGGCTCGACCAGAACCGCGGTCGGAACACACAGCCATGATCGGCACCTGGTGGGTGTCGGACGACGGGCTCGAGGAGCACGACGTCGCACAGGTCGACGCCCTCCTGCAGCGCGACAACGGGTTCGTCTGGGTGGACGTCCCCGAGTTCGACGACGCCGCAGAGGCAGTCCTGCGCGAGCGGTTCCACGCTCACCCGATGGTCGTGAAGGCCTGTCGCGAGCGGAACTTCGTCCCCTCCGTGCACGGCTACGAGGAGCACACCTTCGTCATCGTGCACACGCCCCTGGCCGGCGAGGGTGGCCACGTCCACATGCTCGAGCTCGACCAGCTCGTCGGCACCCGCTACCTCGTCACGGTGCACGGCCCGCGCAACCCGGCCGTCTCGCTGTTCGACGCCACCGAGGAGACCAGGACCGTCCGCGAACGCATCGAGGCCGGACGCTTCCGCCCCAAGAGCCCGAGCGAGCTCTCCTACGCCATCGGGTCAGCGGTGGCTCGACGCCAGAGCGCCGCGGTGAAGTCGGTCGCGGGCCGCCTGCCCGCGCTGGAGATGCGCGTGATGGGCTCGGACTTCCACCAGCCCGAGGAGCTGCTCGAGGAGCTGTTCCTGCTGCGCCACGAGCTGCTCATCTCGCGGACCCAGGCCGGGCAGGCGCACGAGGTCTACGGACGACTCGCCTCGCTCGAGCGCTTCGCCAGCGACGAGTCGAGGCGGCACGCCCGTGACCTGTCCGAGCAGTTCGACCGGGTCCGCAGCCTCGCCGACGGCGAGAGCCAGTTCCTGTTCGGCGTGATCGAGCTCTATCAGACCCGTGTCACCACCAAGATGACCGTCGCGATGGAACGTCTCGCCGTCATCGCCGCGATCACCTTGCCCGTCACCGCCATCGCGTCGATCTACGGCATGAACGTCATCGTCAACGACCAGACCCACTGGGTGCAGCTGGTCACCGTCCTCGTCGTGATGGCCTCGATCAGCCTCTGGCTGCTGCGATGGGCCCGCCGACAGGGCTGGTGGTGAGTTGGGCTCCCCACTGGGGGGCTGACGCCCAAGGGGTATGCCGGGTGGCCGCCCCCCATGGTGACCACCCGGCATACGTGCGTGGTGCCTAGAACTCCTCGTTGAAGGCGACCGAGCCGGACACCCCGACCTGATAGGCCGAGACGCGGCGCTCGAAGAAGTTCGACAGCTCCTGGACGTCCTGCAGCTCCATGAACGCCAGCGGGTTCTTCGAGCCGTACTCCGGCTCGAGCCCGAGCTGTTCGAGCCGCCGGTCCGCCACCGACTCGAGGTAGGTGCGCATGTCGGTCGTCGAGAGCCCCGCCACTCCCCCGCCCAACAGGTCTTCCGCGAACTGCGCCTCGGCGTCGACCGCGTCGCGCATCATCGCCCGCACCTGGTCGGCGAGCTCGTCGTCGAAGAGGTCGGGCTCCTCGCGTCGCACCGTCTCGACGACGTCGAACGCGAAGGCCATGTGCATCGACTCGTCGCGGAACACCCAGTTGGTGCCACTCGCCAGGCCGTTGAGCAGACCGCGCGATCGCAGGAAGTAGACGTAGGCGAACGCGCCGTAGAAGAACAGGCCCTCGATGCAGGCCGCGAAGCAGATCACGTTGAGCAGGAACGCTCTTCGGTGCGCCTTGGTCTCCAGCTTGTCGAGGTCGAACACCGAGTCGATCCACCGGAAGCAGAAGTCGGCCTTGGTCTTGATCGACGGGATGTTGTCGACCGCCGCGAAGGCCTCGTGCCGGTCCTTCTCGTCGGGGACGTAGGTGTCGAGCAGGGTGAGGTAGAACTGCACGTGCACGGCTTCCTCGAACAGCTGACGGCTGAGGTAGAGCCGCCCCTCCGGTGAGTTGATGTGCTGGTAGAGGTTGAGCACGAGGTTGTTGGCCACGATCGTGTCGCCGGTGGCGAAGAAGGCCACGAGTCTGCCCACGAGGTGTCGCTCGGCCTCGGTGAGCCGCTGGAGGTCCTTGAGGTCGGTGTGCAGGTCGACCTCCTCGACGGTCCAGGTGTTCTTGATGGCGTCGCGGTACCGCTCGTAGAAGTGCGGGTAGCGCATCGGCCTCAGGGTCAGGTTCATGCCCGGGTCGAGCAGCATCTGTGGTGCCGAGTGGTCGGTCGCGACGGTGGTCTCGGTGTCGGTGGTGGTCTCGGTGTCGGTGGTGGTCTGGTCGATGCTCACTGGCAGGCCTCGCAGCTCTCGGGGTTCTCGAGGGAGCACACGACGGCCTCCTCGTCGGTGACGGTCGGGACGGGAGCGGCCATCGAGATGGTCGCCTGCTGGATGCGGGTGGCCGGACGGGACCGCAGGTAGTACGTCGTCTTCAGGCCGGCCTTCCACGCGTAGAGGTACATCGAGCTGAGCTTCCCGATCGTCGGCGAGGCGAGGAACAGGTTGAGGGACTGGCTCTGGTCGATGTAGGGCTGGCGGGCAGCGGCGATGTCGATGAGGGACTTCTGCGGCAGCTCCCACGCGGTGCGGAACAGCAGCCGCACCTCCTCGGGAATCGACGTGATGCCCTGGACCGAGCCGTCACTGCGCTTGATGGCCTCCCGGACTTCGGGCGTCCACAGCCCACGGGCCTTCAGCTCGCGCACCAGGGCGGTGTTGACCTGGAGGAACTCCCCCGAGAGCGTCTCGCGCTTGAACAGGTTGGACACCTGCGGCTCGATGCACTCGTAGGCGCCGGCGATCGAGGCGATCGTCGCCGTGGGGGCGATCGCAATGAGAAGCGAGTTGCGAAGTCCGTTCTCCTTGATGGCTTTGCGCACCGCCTCCCAGCGCTGCGTCTGGGTCGGCGTGACCGCCCAGAGGTCGGGTTGCAGGTCACCACGTGCTGCGCGCGTCTGCTCGTATGCCGGGTGCGAACCGTGCTCTCCCGCCAGCTCCGTGGACTGCTCCAGTGCTGACAGGTAGACCTCCTCCGCGATGCGGGTGGACAGCTCCTGCGCCTCAGCCGAGTCGAACGGCAGCCGGAGCGCGAACATCACGTCCTGCAGCCCCATCACGCCCAGGCCCACCGGCCGCCACCTCGGGTTGGACGCCGCGGACTCGGCGGACGGGTAGTAGTTGATGTCGATGACCCGGTCGAGGTAGGTCACGGCCGTCCGCACCGTCGCCCGGAGCTTGTGCCAGTCCATGCCGTCACGACCGGCGGTCAGGTGCTGCGCCAGGTTGACCGAGCCGAGATTGCACACGGCCGTCTCGTCGTTGCTCGAGACCTCGATGATCTCGGTGCAGAGGTTGGACAGGTGGACGACCGGTGCACCGGGCCCCTGCTCGTCGTTGGTCTGGTTGCAGGTCCGGTTGCTGGCGTCCTTGAACGTCATCCAGCCATTTCCGGTCTGCGCCAGGGTCCGCATCATCTTGCCGTAGAGCTCGCGCGCACTGACCTGGCGCACGTGGCGCCCATCGCGCTCCGCGGCGGCATACGCGGCCTCGAAGGCGGGGCCCCACAGGTCGGGGAGCTCGGGCACCTCGTTCGGGTCGATCAGGCTCCACTGCTCGTCGGCCTCGACCCGACGCATGAACTCGTCGGGGATCCAGTTGGCCAGGTTGAGGTTGTGCGCGCGACGCGCGTCCTCCCCCGTGTTGTCGCGCAACTCGAGGAACTCCTCGACGTCGGGGTGCCACGGCTCGAGGTAGACGCACGCGGCGCCCTTGCGACGGCCACCCTGGTTGACCGCCGACACGGACGAGTCGAGGGTGCGCAGCCACGGGACGATGCCGTTGGAGTGACCATTGGTGCCGCGAATCAGCGCCCCGCGGGATCGCACCCGCGACCACGAGATCCCAATGCCACCAGCGAACTTCGACAGCTTGGCCACCTGCGTGTAGCGGTCGTAGATCGACTCCAGCTCGTCCTGGGGCGAGTCCACGAGGTAGCACGACGACATCTGGGTGTGCCGGGTGCCGGAGTTGAACAGGGTGGGCGAGCTCGGCAGGTAGGCCAGCGAGGCCATCAGCTGGTAGAAGGCGATCGCCTCCTGCGGGGTGTGCGACAGGCCGCAGGCAACCCGGAGCAGGAAGTACTGCGGGGTCTCGATGACCATCCGGGTGTCCGGGTGGCGCAGGAGGTAGCGGTCGTAGACCGTCCGGAGGCCGAAGTACTCGAACCGGCGGTCGTTGGCGACGTCGACCGCGTGGTCGAGCTTGCGCGCATTCGCCTCGACGAAGGCTGCCGTCTCGTCGCCGATCAGCCCTTCGAGGTGCCCGAGACGGACGGCCTGGCTGAACGACGCGATCTGCTGTCCGCGGACCTCCTTGTCGATGTAGTTCGACAGCAACCGGGCCGCGAGCCGGGAGTACTCGGGCTCCGCCGCGGTCATCTCCGCCGCGGTCTGGATGGACAGCCGGTCGAGCTCGGCGGTCGTGGCCCCGTCGTAGAGACCGCTGATGGTGCGCGTGGCGATCGCCATGGGGTCGACCTCGGCGAGGTCGTCGCACCAGCGCTCGACGGCGCGGACGATCTTCATCACGTCGACGGGTTCGGCGTCCCCGTTGCGCTTGCGCACCGCCATGGACGTGCGCCGCGCTGCGGTCGGGGTCTGGACGACCTCACTGGGTTCGACGACTTCACTGTCGATGACTTCGGTGCTGGTGTCGGTCACTGCTCTCTCCTCGCGAGCGAATCGGTGCCGCGGACGCGAGGAGGAGACGACGACGCAGCCACGCATCCCCGAAGGCGGTGCGATGTGGTGCTGCGCATGCCGTGTGACCCACCCTCGAGGCCACGACTCACCACGCACGGTGTGCGCGGTCGCTGGCAGGTCTTCGGACTCGCGGACGTGTCGTGCCGGCGACCGTGATCTGGTCGGTTGCCGACTCGGTTCCTACTGGCCGTCGCTTCCCACCCGCGTGTGCGAGCAGTGCTTGATGACGGCGGTCGTTTCCGCTTACCGCTGCGGGGCAGTCCCGGAATCTCACCGGGTTCCCTCTTGCCCCGAAGACCGATTGCGCGGCCTTCGGACCAGCAAGAGACACCATATGCGGGTGGTGGGTGCAAAGTGCGGCACCACATGTTGGGTCCGCGTGTCGCGTCCCTAGGATTGCGTTCATGCGGCGCGCCACCCCCTTCGTCGCGGGCGCAGCGCTCGTCCTCCTTGCCCTGGTGGGGTGCTCCGCACCCCCACGCACCGATGCGTCGACCCCTCCCGCCAGCGCCCCGGCATACCCCCGACTCACCCCGGCCTGCCCGACGGCTTCGTCCACGGGCAGACCGCCCACGGTGACGGTCGCCCAGCTCAACCGGATCGTCGCGGGCCTGGACCTGCCCCTGTGGCAGGCCGGTGACATCGGCGCCAGCGCTCGACTCCCCGATGAGCGGATCGTGTGGGTCTTCGGCGACACGGTGCGGGGTGTGGGGATCTCGCCACGCATCGTGGCGAACTCGATGCTGGTCACGAGCGGGCTGTGCACGTCGCAGGTCGAGACGTCGGCCCGAGGGCCGGTGATCCCCGATCGAGCCGACGGCGTCGTCCACTGGCCCATGTCGGTGGCGTCCGTGTCGAGGCCTGACGGCGACTTCCTCGTCGTGATCACCGCACGCATCCGTCGGGGCGTGGCGGGGAACTTCGACTTCACGTACCTCGGCAGCAGCGCAACGGTTTTCGAGATGCCGCCTGGTGGCGCTCCGCGGCTGCGCCACCAGCTGGACATCACCCCAGACAGCCCCGCGGCCGACCAGGTCAACTGGGGCTCGGCGATGACGGTGAGCGGTGACTGGCTCTACGTCTACGGCACCAGGTTGCCGACTCGCGACTCCTTCGGACGAGCCCTGTATGCCGCCCGCGCACCGGTGGCGGAAGCGAGAGACCGCTCCACGTGGCAGTTCTGGGACGGCGCCGCCTGGGTGTCGGAGCAAGGTAGCGCGGCGGTGATCCTGGCTGCCCGGGGTGGCGTCTCCCAGACCCTGTCGGTCGACGCCGTGGACGGCCACTTCGTCATCGTCTCCAAGCGGGACGGCGACCTCGGCAACGCGGTCTACGCGTGGTCGTCGGACTCACCGGTCGGCCCCTGGTCTGCGCAGCGCGGGACGAGGGCGGACTTCCAGGACCCGTCAGGACAGCTCAAGTACGCACCCCTCGCCCACCCCGGGATCGCGCTGGCCGACGGCCGGCTGCTGATCTCGATCTCACGCAACACCACCGACTTCGGGCGGCTGCTCGAGGACCCGACGCTCGGACGGCCCGTCTTCGCCGAGATCGACCGCCCCTGACCGCACCCCGCGCGCCGCGACTTGTTGCGCGCAGATCGTCACCAGAGCCCGAAATCGGGGGTTCGTGACCACCGGGTGGCAACAAGTCGGGACCACCCGGGAGCGTGTGTGTCGATGGCGGATGATGGTGCCCAGACAGGCGAGACTCCAGCAAGGAAAGAGAGGACACCCGCATGGCGACCGCGAAGTTCACCGTCCACACGAGCTTGTCGCCGAGCGAGGTCCTGGCCGTGATCACCGACTTCGGTCCGGAACGGTCCCGGTGGTGGCCGAACGTCGACGAGGCCCACTTCACGGTCCACGCGCAGGGTCCGGACTGGGCCGAGGTCACTGAAGGCACCGGCATGGGCTGGGAGCGGGAGCGCTACTCGTGGAATGCCGCCGCAGGCACCGTCACGATCGACACGCTCGAGTCGAACCTGTGGGGACCGGGCAGCGGCTGGCGCTACGAGATCGTCCCGGCGGCCCAGGGCACTGACCTGCACGTCTCGCTCACTCGGGTACCGAACTCCCTCAAGGGAAGGCTCGTGGCCGCCCTGATCCCCGTCGCGGGGCCCCACGCCCTCGGAAAGCAGTTCCAGTCCGTCCTGCGCAGGGCCGAGAGCCGCTGACCACCTGCTGGTCGGACACGCCCCGCACGCTAACGGACCCACCCCCACCCCGAGGTGGCTTCAGGGTCACCTCAGGGTCAGGATCGGGTCTCTCCCCGATGTGGCGGACCTGCTGCCCGAGCCACGATGCTCGACATGATCACTGTCGAATCACTCACGAAGAGCTACGGACGCGCGATGACCGCCGTCAACGATGTCTCGTTCACCGCGGCCACCGGTCGGGTCACCGGCTTCCTCGGCCCCAACGGCGCCGGCAAGTCGACGACGATGCGCATCATCGTCGGACTCACCCCGGCCACCTCCGGGACCGCCACCATCGACGGGCACCGGTTCACCGACCTTCCCAACCCGGGCACCGAGGTGGGCGTCCTGCTGGACGCCTCCGCCCAGCACGCCGGACGCACCGGACGCGAGATCCTCACTCTCGCCCAGCGCACGATGGGCCTGCCCCGCACCCGGGTCCAGGAGATGCTCGACCTGGTCAGCCTGACCGCCGACGAGGCCGATCGGCGAGTCCGTGACTACTCCCTGGGGATGCGCCAGCGCCTCGGGATCGGGACTGCCCTCCTCGGGGACCCCCGCGTGCTCATCCTCGACGAGCCGGCGAACGGCCTGGATCCGGCTGGGATCCGCTGGATGCGCGACCTGCTGCGCGGATTCGCCGACCAGGGCGGGACCGTCCTGCTCTCGTCCCACCTCCTTCACGAGATCGAGGTCATCGCCGACGACCTCGTGGTCATCGGCAACGGACGCATCGTGGCGCAGGGACCCAAGTCCGACCTGCTCGCATCGGCGGGCACCGTGGTTCGTGCCCGCGACGGTGCGGCCCTTGCCCAGGCCATGAAGCACGCCGGCCTGACCATCACGCCCCACGCGGACGGCAGCGTGCACACCGACGCAGCACCCGACCAGGTCGGCGAGATCGCCCTCGCTGCCCACGTGGTCCTCACCGAGCTCCGCACTGCAGACGGAGCCGGGCTCGAGGAGATGTTCCTCGAGCTCACCGCAGACACCCAGCGCGAAGGAGCAGCAGCATGACCACCACCGTCCTCAGGACCCCGACCTCCGAGTCGGCCACGGCCGTCGGCCGCACTCATCAGGCAGCCGCGCGGATTCCGCTGACTCGCATCATCGGGGTGGAGCTGCGCAAGATGTTCGACACCCGCTCGGGCTTCTGGCTGATGGCCAGCCTGGTCATCACGAACCTGCTAGCCACTGCCGCCATCATCGTGTTCGCTCCCGATGACCAGCTCACGTTCGACAACTTCGCGGCTGCCATCGGGGCACCGATGACCGTGATCCTGCCGATGATCGGGATCCTCGCAGTGACCAGCGAGTGGAGCCAGCGCAGCGGACTGACCACCTTCACCCTCGTGCCACACCGTGGCCGGGTGCTCGGCGCCAAGTTCCTGGCGGCCACCACCGTGGGTGTCGTGTCGATGTTCATCGCCCTCGTCGTCGGTGTGCTCGGCACCCTCGTCGGCAGCGCCATCGCCGGCGTGGATCCGGTCTGGAACCTCTCAGCCGCTCACTTCTCGCTGATCGTCCTGGGCAGCGTCCTGGGCATGTTGTTCGGCTTCATGTTGGGCCTGGTGATTCGCAACTCGGCCGGCGCGATCGTCACCTACTTCGTGTACACGCTGGTGTTGCCTCCCCTGCTCGGCCTGCTGGCCGCGAACCAGAAGTGGTTCGCCGACCTGCAGCCGTGGGTCGACTACAACTACTCGAGGACCCCGCTCTTCGACGGCACGCTCACGGCCCCGCAGTGGCAGCACCTCGCCGTCTCGGGCGGCCTGTGGTTCCTCGGCATCGACCCTGTCGATGCCGGAGCAACGGGGCTACCTTCGACATCATGAGGATCCTGGAGCGCCTCGCCGAGGCACAGAACGCGCACGACGCCCAACTCATGGCCTCTCACTTCGCCGAGGACTACGTCAGCTCCCAGCCCGTCCATCCCGGCCGCGCCTTCAGCGGCAGCGCCCAGGTGCTGGCCAACTGGACCTCCGTCTTCGAGGGGGTCCCCGACTTCCGCGCCGAGCTGCTGGCCTCGTCAGTGGACGGGGACACGGAGTGGGGTGAGTTCGACTGGCAGGGTCAGCACGCCGACGGCTCCCCTTTTGCGATGCGCGGAGTCATCATCGTGACCGTGCGTGACGACCTGATCGCCGGGGCCAGGCTGTACATGGAGCCCGTGGAGCGCACGGACCAGGACATCGAGGCGGCCGTGGAAGAGCTGTACCGACCGCCGTCACTCTCATCTGACTGACAGACGGCAAGGTCGCTGCCCACACCGCCTCGCGACTCCCCTTCAGCCGACGATGCGGTCCAGAGTCAACGGCAGGTCGGTCACGCGTCGACCCGTGGCGTGACGGACGGCGTTGGCGACAGCGGCGCCCACCCCGACGATGCCCACCTCCCCCGCTCCGAGGATGCCCAGCGGCATCTGGGGGTCCGGGTCGTCGAGGGTGTGCACCTCCAGATGCGGGACGTCCGCATGCACGGGCACGTGGTACTCGGCCAGGCTGGGGTTCATGATCCGCGCGCTCCGAGTGTCGATCAGGGTCTCCTCCCCCATCGCGAGGCCCAGACCCATGACGATGCCGCCGCGCAGCTGGCTGTGGGTCGTCTTGGGGTTGACCACCCGACCCACGTCGAAGACGCTGACCCACCGACGGATTCGCAGCTCGCCGGTGTCGGCGTCGACCCGCACCTCGCAGAAGTGCGCACCCGTGGCCGCCTTCATCCATCGCCTGCTGTCCATCACGAGCTTGGACAGGAACCGCACCTGGCCCCACATGGCCCTCGGTCCGGTGTCGGCGCCGACCTCAACGGTGAGCGAACGCTCCCCCGAGCGGGTCAGGACCTCGGCGGGGTCGGAACCGTCCGGCATACCTGCCTTGGACGCCAAGGTGTCCAGCCGCTTGCGCATGGCGTGGCAGGCCTTCTCGATCGAGCCGGCCAGGCTCGCGGTCTGGCCCGAGCCACCGGCCCCCGGCCCCATGGGCAGGTCGGAGTCGCCATAGAGCGTGTTCACCCGATCGAGGGGCACACCCAGGCAGTCGGCCAACATCTGGCCCACGACGGTGGCCGTGCCCATGCCCATCTCGTGGAAGGCGCTGGCGAGCGTGGCGCTGCCGGTGGCGTCCACGGTGAGCTGCACGTTGGCGACGAACTCCCAGGACGGGTGGATCGCGGCCGCCACCCCCCAACCGACGAGGTCCTTGCCGTCGCGTGTGCCCGGCGCCGGCCGATCGGCCCAACCGAACAGGTCGCGTCCCTGTTCCAGGGTCTGGGCGAGCCTGCGGTGGGAGTAGCGCGTGCCGTGGACCGGGCTCTTCTCGCCGGGCTGGTTGAGCAGGCGCAGCGCGACCGGGTCCATTCCGAGCTCGATGGCGAGTTCGTCCACCGCTGACTCCACGGCAAAGCTGCCCTGCGCCTCGCCGGGAGCACGCATCGCGGTGTTCGGCATCAGGTCGAGCTCGACGACCTTCTGCTCGGCCAGGATCGTCGAGGCGTCATAGAGGTCCAGGCTGCACGCGACGATCTGGTCTGCCTCACCCCCGACACGACCCTTGCGCGATGTGGCCGAGTGGATGAGGGCCTCCATCTGACCAGCTCGAGACGCACCGATCGCCACGCGCTGCCGGGTGGGGGTCCGACCACCCACCGTCCGGTAGACGCCCTCACGGGTGAGGGCCAGCCGCACCGGCCGCCCGGCGACCTTGGCAGCCATGCAGGCGATCAAGGTCGCGGCCCACACCTTCGACTTGCCGCCGAAACCCCCGCCGACGAACTTCGAGACGACGTGGACGTCGCTGGCCGGCATGTCGAACCTCTTGGCCAGGAACTTCTGGGTCCAGTCGATGTTCTGGCAGCCCTCGTAGACGGTGAGCCGCTTGCCGTCCCAGACGGCCGTCGTCGCGTGCGGTTCGAGGGCGTTGTGGTTGTGCTGCGGCGTGGTGAAGGTCAGGTCCACCTTCACCGGCGAGATCTTGTATGCCGCGTGGGCGTCACCGCGCTTGCCTCCCGTCGCGGGCATGACCGGCATCGACCGGACCCGTGTCGCGGTGGGGATCTCGGCGTCGAAGTCGGCTGTCGCAGTGATGGTTTGGTATTCCACGCGCACGAGGGAGGCGGCGTACTGGGCGGCTTCGAGGGTCTCCGCAACGACGGCGGCGACGGGCTGCCCGTCGACGTGCACCTCGTCCGTGTTGAGGAAGGCGATGGAGCTCCCAGCGGCCATCGTCGAGAGGTCCATCGGGTTCATCCGGCTCGGTGCCGGCGTGAGGCGCGGGGCGTTGTGATGGGTGAGGACCAGCACCACTCCCGGATGGGCTTCGGCCTGGGCGACATCCATGGACGTGATCCGGCCTCGGGCGATGGGCGCGTGGACGAGCACGGCGTGAGTCATCCCAGGAAGGGGGTACTCCGCCGAGAACCGTGCGGTGCCAGTGGCTTTGGCGAGGCCGTCCACCCGGTCGACTGCCCTGCCGATGGCGGGACCGCTCTGCCTGTCGGTCTCCGTCGGCGCAGTGGACCGGGTGGTCCGCTCGGGCGCCAGCGTCATGACGCACCTCCTTCGTCGCGGAGTCGCCTCAGGGTTGCGGTGATCGTGCGAACTGCGAGCTCGATCTTGAACTCGGTGCTGGGCGTGCCCACAGCCTGTGACAGCTCCGCCCTGGCCGCGGCGGCGAACTCCTCGTCCGTGGCAGGCCGCCCGGTCAGGTGCTCTTCGAGAGTCGTTGCCCGCCAAGGCTTGTGGGCCACTCCCCCGAGCGCGACCCGCACCTGGGAGACAGTGTTGTCAGTGACCTCGAGGGCGGCGGCGACGGAGACCAGCGCGAACGCGTACGAGGCACGGTCGCGGACCTTGCGGTAGCGGGACCGGGCCGCCAGTGCCTGGGCGGGGAGGGTGACCGCCGTGATGAGCTCGTCCGCCGCGAGGGTGGTGTCCACGTCTGGCGTCTCCCCGGGGAGTCGGTGGAGGTCTTGGATCGGGATCGTCCGGATACCGGAGCGGTTGGCGACCTCGACCTCCGCGTCGAGCAGCACGAGCGCCACAGCGAGGTCGGAGGGATGCACCGCGACGCAGTGCTCGCTGGCCCCGAGGACGGCTCCCATCCTGTTGTGCCCCCCGGCAGCATCGCAGCCGGCACCACGCTCGCGCTTGTTGCAGGCGGCGGCGTCGTCGTAGAAGTAGAGGCACCGCGTGCGCTGCAGGAGGTTGCCGCCGACCGTCGCCATGTTGCGGATCTGACCCGAGGCGCCCATGAGAATCGCCTGGGCGAGCACCGGATAGCGTTGGCGCACAGCGAGGTTGGCGGCAAGGTCGGTGTTCCTGACCCCGGCACCGATCCGCAGACCACCGTCCGCTGACTGCGTGATCTCGGCCAAGGGGAGCCGGGTCACGTCGACGAGCACGGCCGGCGTCTCGATGCCCTCACGCATCAAGTCGACCAGGTTGGTGCCACCGCCGAGAAACTTCGCACCCGGCAGGTCCACGATGGCCGCCAGCGCCTCGTCGATGCTGGCCGGGACGGCATACGACACCGGTTTCATCGGTGACCACCTGCAGCGTCGGCATAGGACTCGATGGCCTCCGCGATGCCGTTGTAGGCGCCGCAGCGGCACAGGTTGCCGCTCATCCGTTCCCGCACTTCGAGGTTCGAGCGTTCGGGTGCTGCGGCGAGGTGATCGGAGACCGCGCTCGGCACACCTTCGTCGAGCTCGCGCAGCATGCCGAGGGCTGAACAGATCTGCCCGGAAGTGCAGTAGCCGCACTGGAACCCGTCCGCGCCGACGAACGCGCGTTGCAGGTCGTGGGGGTCCTCGGGCGTCCCCACGCCCTCGATGGTGGTGACCTCTCGGCCCTCGACCTGGACCGCCAGGGTGAGGCAGCTCAACACGCGTCGGCCGTCGACGAGCACGGTGCAGACACCGCAGGCGCCCTGGTTGCAGCCCTTCTTGGTCCCCGGGAGATCGAGTCGTTCGCGGAGGAGATCCAGCAGACTGACTCCTGCGTCCACCTCGACCTCGGTCGGTGCTCCGTTGAGGGTGAAGCGGAACTGCGGGGTGGTGCGGGGCTGCACTGGCACTGGCGTCTCCCTTCCTTGTCCGGAGACTAACCCAGCCCGGGCGGCCCCGCCGGTGGCTGGGCGAGTCCTCAGCGGCGCCACCACGTCGGGTTGAACCGAAGGGGCAGCGGCCCGTCGATGATGCCGAGTCGCCGAGCCGCCCAGAGGCTCAGGCGCCACAGCAGCCAGACCCCCAGGAACGCCAGCGGGATCGTGATCCACACGACCAGCCGGGCCCGCCAGACCGCCGCCTCGTTCACGTAGGGCGAGCCGGCGAAGGCGTCGACCCGCCAGGACGTCAGCCCGGCGAAGCCGGCTGTGCTCTCCACGACGGCCCGTCCCCCAACCGGACCGGTGCGACCGCTCGAGGTGACGAGGAGCTCGCCGCCTCGCCAGGTGAGCCCGTCTACCGAGTAGCGGGAGTGCAGCGGCAGGAGGGTGCCACTCGCGGCGAACCCTGGCTCGTGGACTCCGGCCAGGTCCCAGGTGATCACCGAGGAGTCGTAGGAGGCGTTCATCAGCGACGCGCCGACAGCCAGCGTCCGGCCGTCCGGCGACACCGACATCGCCTGCGGCTCGAGGGTCGCGTCGGACGGGTAGGTCAGCCGACCGACGGCCCGCCACGAGGAGTCGCCGATGGTCCAGGTGTACACGTCGAGCGACGGCTCGGTCTGCGAGCTGTAGGTCACCATGAGGGTCCGGTCATCCAGCCAGCCACCGGCAACGGGGAGGCCGAGCGTGACCTGCTCCAAGGGCGTATAGGGGGGCACCGAGACCTGGGAACCGTCGGGGGTGGCGACGACGATGGTCGACGACGGGTCGTAGGCCCGCGCGTAGTGGCCCGAGTCCGGTGACCACGCCGCCCACACCTGGACGTCGTCAGGGGCACCGGGATGGGGCACCGGGCGGCTCGAGCCGGTCACGAAGTCGTAGACGGCGTGCCCGTCGACCATCCAGCGACCGTTGGGTGACAACGCGGCATACATGCGGCTCGGCCCGGCGCCGGGCACCTTCCACGACGCGCCCCGCGAGTCGATGCCGAAGGCGGTGGATCCGTCGAAGACGACCGCGGTCATCGGGCGATGGGCTGTGAGGATGTCCGGGGCGAAGTAGGGGTGGGCCAGGATCGAGGGGTACGTGTCCGGAGCCTTGGTCTGCACAGGCCGCGGCGAGGCCGGTACCGGAGGGGTGGACAGCGAGGGCCAGGCGACGAAGGCCAGGAGGGCGACCAGGACGGTCACGGCCGCGGCGCCGGCGACACGCAGCCTCGCCCTGCGCCGGGCACCCTGGGTCCAGAGCTCGTCGACGGGAGGACCTCCTGCCGACTCGACGTCACGAACCAGGTCCGCGAGCGCGGTGCCGAGTGGGGTGTTCATCGACGAACCTCCGTCCTGCCAAAGGTGATTGCGAGCTCGGGAGCGAGGATGCGGAGGCGTTCCAGCGCGTGGCGCGTCTGGGACTTCACGGTGTTGACCGAGCAGCCGAGCACCTCGGCCGCCTCGCGTTCGGTGCGGTCTTCGTAGAAGCGCAGCACCAGGACGGCACGCTGCCGCGGGGTCAGCCGGGACAGCGCCTCGGCGAGCGTGAGCCGCGAATCGGCGCCGGCGAGCGCGTCGGGCGGCCACGAGGCAAGCCGGTCGGTGACCTCCACGGGGTCGGGTTGGTGGCGACGCCACCGCCAGGCATCGACCGACCGCGTGTACAGGATGCGTCGGACGTACGCCTCCGGCGAGCCGGCAGCCGACACGACGGACCAGCGCTGCGCCGCCCTGGCCAGCGTCTCCTGCACCAGGTCCTCGGCAGCATGCGTGTCACCGGTGAGCAGCGTCGCCGTGCGCAGGAGAGGCACCCACCGAGCGCGCACGAACGCCTCGAAGTCCTCACGCGCCTCCACGTGGTCCACCTCCCCCACCATCTTCGGTCGTGCAGTCGCCGCCCCTGCAGTCGTCGCCTCTGCAGTCGTCGCCCCTGCTAGTCACGCCAGTCCACACTCTCAAGGACGGACGCGCGGGGAGATCCGGGTGGAGCGCGCCGACGTGTTTCCAGCCGGGACCGGGCGCGGTTCCCCACCTGAGCACGCCGACTGCGCAAGAATGGGCCATGCCCTCATGGCCGGACGACCGGCGCCACGAGCACATCCTGGGTCCTTGCCTCGCCGCGCCCGAGCCCGGCGAGGCTGGGTGATCACCTCGTCCTCGTTCCTGCGCCGGTGGGATGTCGCCGCCACAGTGGTACTGCTCGGCGTCTTCGTGCTGGGCGCGACCGCCGTCCGGTTCGCCCCGCCGGGCTCGTCGGTGGCCGTGTGGTGGCCGGCCGCCGGACTCGCTGTGGCCTTCCTGCTCGCAACCGGCCCGAACTGGCGGCGCGCAGCCATCGTCGTCGTCGGCATGGTGGTGTTCAGCGGCGCGGCTAACCTGTACGGCGGCCGACCCCTGCTGGCGGCCGCGTGCTTCGGCGCCGCCAACGCCACCGAGGCCGCGGTGGTCTGGTGGGTGATGACCCGCGGCCGGCGTCAACCACGCCTTGCCTCCCTCGATGACCTTGGGCGACTCCTGGTCGCCACGCTCACAGGAGCCATCGTCTTCGGCGTCCTGGCCGGCCTCACCGTGACGTTCGCGCTTGACGGCACCTTCCTGCCCACGGCGTACGCCGTCGCGGCGTCGCACGCGGCTGCCGTCCTCATCATGGCGCCGCTGGGGGTGGCCGTCTCCACCAGCCGGTCCCAGCCCCGCCGTATGGAGGACCTGGTCCAGGCGCTCACCCTCCTGGCTGTTGTCCTGTGGGTGTTCGGTTCCAGGGACGGGCTCCCGCTGGCCTTCCTCCCCCTCCCCGTGCTGGTCTGGGGCGCGACGAGGCTGCACCTGCGGAGCCTCGCCGCTCAGCTGGTTGCTGTCGGTGTCATGGTCGTCTTCCTCACCAGCGTGGGTGGCGGACCGTTCGCCGCCGCGGGGCGCTCGGGGGTGGCCGATCCGGAGACGGTCGGCGCGCTGACCCAGGCGTTCCTGATCACCGCGGCGATCACCGGACTCGCGCTGGCGGTGGCGTCGACCCAGCGCCGGGACGCCCTCGTCGACCTGCACAGCGAGGCGACGTTCACCCAGACCGTGCTCAACTCCGCCGTCGCGACGGCCATCATCGGGACCGACACCTCGGGCACCATCACGTTGTTCAACCGTGGTGCGACCAACTTGCTCGGCTACCGACCGGAAGACGTCGTCGGTTCGCTCAACTGGGTGGATCTGCACGACCCGGCAGAAGTGAGCAGGCGTGCGGCCGAGCTCGGCCTGACGCCTGGTCCGGCCGTCCTCGTCCACCTGCTCGAGGGTGCCGACCGCACGGAGACGCGCGACTGGACCTGGATCACCCAGGGTGGGCGGCGCATCGTGGTCGACCTGACCACCAGTGCGATCGTCGACCAGGCCGGAACGGCCACGGGCTACCTCGGTGTCGCGGAAGACGTCACCGAGCGACGCCTGTCGGCCGACGCGGTGCAGACCGCGCTCCGGCGCGAGCGCCGCGCGGTCGAGGAGCTCACCGCCCTGGACCGGGCCAAGACGGACTTCCTCTCCTCGGTCAGCCACGAGCTGCGGACTCCGCTGGCCAGCGTGCTCGGCTACACCGAGATGCTCGAGGACGGCGCGGTGGGGCCGCTTGCCCCGAAACAGCTGGACCTCATCTCGCGGATCGACCGCAACGGACGACGGCTGCTCGCCCTCATCGAGGACCTGCTGCTCAACTCGCGCATCGAGTCAGGGCAGCTCCACCTCGCCCGCCAGCGTTGTGACCTGGTGGAGGTCGTCGACCACGCCTGGGAGTCCGTGGGTGCACTCACCCAACGGCGAGACCTCCAGCTGTCCCGCGACGTCACTGACCGCCCGGTCCCGTTGCACGGCGACCCGGCCGCCCTCGAGCGGGTCGTCACGAACCTCCTGTCCAACGCCGTCAAGTTCACCCCCGACGGAGGCAGCGTGGTGCTCAGACTCGACACCACGCATGACAGCTCCGGTGCGGGCAGGGCGAGGCTGGTCGTGGCCGACACGGGCTACGGCATCACCGAGAGCGACCAGGGTCAGGTCTTCCGCCGTTTCTTCCGCTCCTCGGACGCCAACGAGCGGGCGGTCCAGGGCACCGGCCTCGGGCTGTCCATCGTGCGTGCCATCGTGGACGGCCACGACGGCACGATCCATGTGACGTCGAGCGTCGGCAAGGGGTCGGCCTTCACCGTCCTGCTGCCCTTGGCCCCCGTCTCCAGGTCGAACGGCAGGGCCCGCTGACGAGTCGCCGATGAGTCGGCGGCTCGCGGGCGGTCTACCTGGCATGGACACCAACGACGAGAGGCCCGCCAGGACGCATCCGGGAGCGCCCACCGGGGCGGACTCGCCGCCCTACGAGCTCGATCCCCTGGTGGACGCCTACATCGCGGCGCTGCCCGCATGGCAACGTGCGCTGTGCCAACGGCTGCGCGAGATCGTGCACGCCGCCGACCCCGAGGTGCAGGAGACGATCAAGCGGCGGGTCCAGCCCTACTTCGTGCTCGACGGCAATGTCTGCGCGCTGCTCGCCACGAAGGACCACGTCAACCTGTTCGTCTACGACGGCGCGATCGTGGACGATCCGCACGGCCTGGTGACCGCCGGCCATGACAACGCCACCGCGCGCACGATCGCGTTCTGGGAGGGCGATCCGGTCAACGAGCCTGCCCTGTTGGGTTTCCTGCGCCAGATCGTCGCCAACAACCGGGCCGGTGGGTGGCGCAGGCTGAAGAAGCCCTGACGCCCGCGCTGCTCTCGGCCTGGGCTCGAGGTTGGCGTCCGGCCGCGGCTAGCTCCCCATCGAGCTGAGGTCGGGCGGGACGTCGACGGCATGCTCACGCAGGACCTCCAGCGGCACGACCTCGAGCACTGCCGCGTTGGTGGACGCCAGGACCACGTGGGCGGCTGCCCCGTCACGGTGCGCCCGTGCCCAGTTCAGGGCCGTCACGCACCAGCGGTCCCCCGGTACCAGTCCGGGAAAGCGGTACTCCGGCATCGGCGTCGACAGGTCGTTGCCGATCCCGCGCTGGTGCTCGAGGAACTCGGCCGTGACCACCGCGCAGATGGTGTGGCTGCCCAGGTCCTGCGGGCCGGTGCTGCAGCAACCGTCGCGGAAGAACCCCGTCATCGGCTCGGTGCCGCAGACCTCCAGCACGCCTCCGAGGACGTTGCGCTCGCCCACGTCTCCCGAATCGCCCGGCGCTGTCACCATCAGCCCTCCTCGCGTGCGGCGGCTCGCTGCTCCTCGCGAAGGCGGGGCTCGGTGCGTCGCTCCGGGTGTATGCCGCGCTTGTCACGGTAGAACTCCCGGACCTTGTCCATGTCTGCGACCACGTCGGGCGTGGCCGAGATCGTGGGACCGAAGCCGGCTGTGCGCGTGGGGCCGTCGATGAAGGCAAGGGCGATCGGCAGCTTGGCCGACCGCGCCAGCCGCCAGAAGCCGGACTTCCAGTACTCGCCCTTCTTCCGGGTCCCCTCTGCCGCGAGGATGAGCAGGAAGGGCTCCCCGCTGCGGGCCTCGCGCACGAGCTCTCGGACTACGGCGCCAGGATTCTCACGGTCCAACGGCAGGCCGCCGAGCCGGTGCAGGAGCCAGCCCAGCGGCCCGCGGAACAGCTCCTTCTTGATGAGCACCCGCGGCGTCACCCCGCCCCGCCACATGACGAGCAGCATCATCACGAAGTCCCAGTTGGACGTGTGCGGCGCGCCGACGAGCACCCCGGTCCTGGGGACCTCACCGACGGCTGTCCAGCCACTGGCACGGAGCACCAGGCTGGCGAGGCGACTCCTCATGGTGTGCCTCTCGGGGGCGCCGCCCCAGTCACTGGTCAGGTGGTGGGGTGTGGGTGGGGTTGGTTCCGGCCGTGGTCAGGCTCGGGTGGCTCGTGGGGTCGGTCACGATCGCCTGGGCGATGTCAGTGAGCCGATGGTGGTTGCGGCGAGCGTACTGGCGCATGCGTTCGAAGGCGGCATTGACATCGATGCCGTGCGTCCTGGCAAGCACACCCTTGGCCTGCTCGATGGCGATCCGGCTGTTGAGCGCACCCTGGAGCTGCTCGGTGAGGATCTCCGCGCTGCGGATGCTGCGCTCCTGCAGCAGACCGATGGTCGCGATGTCGGCCAGGGACTGAAGGATGCGGACGTCGGCCGGCTCCAGCTGACCGGCGTGCGTGCTGAACATGTTCAGTGCCCCGATGACCTGCCGGCGGTGGCGCAGCGGGAAGGCGTGGACCGACTGGAACCCGGCATCGACCGCCCGGGGCGCGAAAAGCGGCCACCGCTGGGCGGCCTGGTGCAGGTTGGTGTTGACGACCGCCGTGCCGGTGCGGAAGCAGTCCAGGCAGGGACCTTCCTGGTACTGCAGCTGGAAGAGCTCGAGCAGCTTGACCGACTCGGCCGAGGCGGCCATGTACTGCAACTGGCCATGGGGGTCGGCGAGCAGCAGTCCTGCGGAGGCGGAGGCGCTCACTGCCGCGGTGTGCTTGGTCACCGCCTCGAGGAACTCGATCACGTCGAAGTCGTCGACGAGGGTGTCCGCCACCTCGACGAAGACCTCGGCGAGCACGTCAGCGGCAATCATCGTGTGCTCCCCTTCCCCGGCGCGTCCTTCACGGGCGGGCCCGTCGTGTGCCCGGTCTTTTCGCGTCTCGGCTCAGCGTCAGTTTACCGGCGACGATGTCCCTGGCGACATCGCTGATGTAACGACCCTGGGCGTACGCGTGGCCTCGCAGGCGCGCCATCGCCTCGTCGATTCCCACGCCGAGGTCGACCATCACCATGCCCTGCGCCTGGTAGACCTCCAGCCGATAGGCCATGACCTCATCGAGGTCCGGGGTGGTCTTGCCGTCCTGGGCGCCCTCCTGTCCGTCGACCAGCAGCCCCATCGCCACCTCGGCGAAGGTGAGGGCTTGGGCGAGGCCATCGGTGGTCAGCGACCCGCACTCGTTGCGGTAGACATCGAGCGCGCCGGCCCGAGCGGCCCCCACCTGAAGGGGAAAGGCGAAGACGGCCTGGATGCCGTGCCCGTGCGCCGCGGGCGCATACCCGGGCCAGCGTCGCATGCCGTGGCTGGCCAGGTCTGGCTCCAGGACCGGGCGCCGCGACGTGTAGGCATCGATGCACGGACCCTCGCCGAGGGTGAACTGCAGCTCCTCGAGCGCTCGACTGGCCAGGCTCGAGGCGGCGATGGTCCCCCCGCCGCGGTTGTCGTCGGTCAGGAGGCTGACACCCACACCCGTGGCGGGAAGGGCGCGGGTCAGCGCGAAGCACAGTCGCTCCAACCGGCCGATCGTCCCGGGAGGTGTGTGCCGAAGGGGTGGCTCGTCGTCGATGAGCTGGTTGGCCTGGGCGAGCCGCCCCTGGGCCCCGCTCACCGGGACCGCCCCACGGCGCACGTCAGGCCCGGGCCACCGGGATCCCGACGTGAGTCAGCGGCACGAACCGTCCAGCTGCACATGTGCCCACCCGTCATCGACTCTGACCCGGTCAGGGCGCTGTCGTCGGCGTCCGGGGGCTGGCTGCTCGGCCTTCGTCAAGGATATCCCCGATGGCGTTCCGGGCCGGGGAAGCGATGACCCTCGCGAAGTCATTCTCGCCACGCCTCAGGCGAGGCCGGCCCGGTGCGCAATGACAACCAGATGCACGCGGTCTCGAGCGTCCAGCTTGGTCTGGATCCGCGAAACGTGCGTCTTCACCGTGGTCTCGCCGATGAACAGGCTCCGCGCGATCTCGGGGTTGCTGGCTCCCTGGGCCACGAGGTGCAGCACCTCCGACTCCCTCGGCGACAGGCGCCCCAGGGCTGCCACCGCCTCGGGGTGCTCTCGCCTGGGTTGCCCACGGACCAGCTGGGCGAGCACCTGCTTCTCCACGGCGACGTCACCGGCGGCCACTGCGCGAATCGCGGCGACAAGCGACTCCCGGGGCGCGTCCTTGAGGAGATAGCCGCTGGCGCCCGCCCGCAGCGCGGCGAGCACATAGTCGTCCGCACCGAAGGTCGTCAGGATGAGAATCTTTGTGGCAGAACCAGATTCGACGATCCTGCGGGTGGCCTCGATGCCGTCAACCTCGGGCATGCGAATGTCCATGAGGGCCACATCAGGTGCCAGCGTCGTGATCAGGCCGATCGCCTCCGCACCGTCGGCGGCCGTGCCCAGGACAGTGAAGTCCTCTTCGGCATCGAGGATGGCCGCGACCCCGTCACGGATGAGGAACTGGTCGTCGACGACGACCAGCGTGGTCACGGCGCGTCCCCGAGGGGCAGGACCGCGCGCACGCGGTAGCCACCGCCCGGTCGCGGTCCGGTCGTCAGCATGCCGCCACAGGCAGCCACCCGTTCATGCATTCCTGACAGTCCGTACCCCTGTGCCGGGGTACTGCCGTGCACCTCACCGGTCACCTCACCCGTCGCCTCGCTGTCGTTCTGCACGTCGATGACGAGCAGGTCGGCCTGCTGTCGCACGGCCACCGAGGTGGGCGACGCTTGCGCGTGCCGGAGTGCGTTCGTCAGGGCTTCCTGCACCACCCGGTATGCCGTGGCCGAGGCTTCGGGGGTGAGCGTGGGTTCGCCGTCGGGCGCGTCCAGGGTGATCTGCAGCCCCGACTCCCGCATCCGGCGGACCAGCTCGGGGACGTCGGGCCAGGTCGGCGGGTGGGCGGCGCTGTTGCCCTGTGTGGGGTCCCGCAACGCCTCCAGCAGGCGTCGGGTCTCGCCCAGTGCATCGCGCCCCGTGTCCTGCACCCGGAGCATCGCCTCATCCGCTCGAGCCGGGTCCGACGTCATGAACAGCCGCGCCAGCTCCGACTGCACGACGATGACGCTGAGACTGTGTGAGACCACGTCGTGGACCTCGCGGGCAAGGCTCACCCGCTGGTCCGCCACCTCCGCCTGGGCTTGGGCGGCGACCACCTGGGCAACCTGCTCGCGCAGGGTGCGCTCGTGGCGGAACGCAGCCCCCAGCGCAAAGATCCACCACGAGTTCAAACCCCACGCCCAGGCGTTGTCGACGTTGATCTGAGGGATGACGCTGGTCCACAGCAGGACCGGGACCTCTGGCAGGAAGAGGGCGGCGTACTTCGCCACACCTGTGCCGTAGCGACCGCAGGCGAACACGGCGACCACGAGCAGGTAGAGGCCGGCAAGCAGGAACGCGTGCAGCTGCGCCGTCGTCGTCACGACGAGCGAGCCGACCACCACGACCAGCGCGGCAACCGGATGGGTCCGCCGCAGGCACAGGGCGACCGCGGAGGCGGTCAGTGCCACAGCGAAGGGCCACCTCGCGCCGTGCACCGCAACGGTCTGTGGACCGGTGACCCACAGCTCGACCTGCCCCGCGGCCCACAGTGCCGCGGGAACCGCCCAGTCCCGCCAGGTCAGACGGTGCAGCAGCCCCGACATGGCCCAAGGCTACGCGGGTCGAGGTGGGCGGACGTCGTCCTCAGGTCCACATCGCCGTCAGCGCGCAGGACGACGAGGTCGGACCTTGACGAGGACGCGGTCGGGTCGTCGCCAAGGCCACCCTGCAGGGATACCCCCTGCCCCGCGGGCTCACGACAAAGGAAAATGCTGATGAGACAGACCCAGCTCGTGCCGACCGCGATCGGCGCCGCCGCGCTCGTCCTGGCGGCCTCCGCCTGTGGGGCCGTTTCGTTCTCGAAGGGAACTCCCCTGCCCGCCAACGAGTTGCGTGCGGCGGTGGGCGAGGTGAAGGCAGCGGGCAAGCCGGCCTACTACCTCGGCTCCAGGGTTGGCGACCTCCCCTTGACCGCCTTGGACCTGGTCGAGGAGAACGCGCCGGCCTTCCAGGTCCAGGCTGACTACGGGACCTGCACCGGCGGTGACGGCGGGTGCTCGGCCCCGGTGGTCGTCTCGACCAATGATCGGCGTCCCGACGTCCAGGGCACGCACTGTCGCCGCCTGGACCCTCAGCTCGGCGTGCCCGCTGGGATCCTGATGGGCGAGCTGACCCTGGTCAGCGGTGGGCTGCTGGTCACGGTGTCGGACTTCCGTGACCGCGACGGCAGTGACGACGACGTCCAGCCCGCCCTGCGCCTCCTCCCCCAGCTGCAGGCTGTGGGGACGACACAGCCGGTGGGCACCCTGCCCCCGCCGGATGCGGCCGCGGCTGCATGGATGGACGAGGTGTGCGGCAGTACACCCGGCCTGGAGGCCGCACATGACTTCGAGGCCGAGCAGAACCCCCTCGACAACGCCCACGTCCCTGACTTCACCGTCGAACGCCTAGGTGGCGGAGAGCTGGCGTGGGCGGACTACCGCGGCAAGCCCGTGGTGATCGCCGTCGGGTCCGTCGCACAGGTGTCGGCGACGGTGCGGCACCTGCAGCCGCTGCTCGCGAACACTCCCTCGCACCCCACTCTGCTCGGGCTGGTGACCGACCCCACCGGCGACAAGCTCAACCCGCGCCCCGTGTCCGCCATCGAGCAGGAGGCGGGAGCACTGCCCGTGCCCGTCGGGTATGCCGCCGTGCCCCTGTCCGCGGTGTGGTTCCTCGACGCCGCCGGAAACACGGGGGCCGAATCCCCCTGGGACTCCGGAGTCGTGGCGTTCGTCGACGCGACCGGCACCGTGGTGCGGTTTGCCGCGCCCTCCCTGCCGGACGCCCAGGCGAGGGAGTGGGCTCGTGCGCTGGGCTGAGGTGCTGACGCCCACGGCCGTGCCACCCTCACTACGCGAGGTCACCAGCGAGCCAATCCTCACGGCGCCCAAGCCATCACGCTCGTTCGGACCGTTCTCTCGATCGCCCTCGCGTTCGATGTCCTGGCCCCAACGACTTCCATGGGGTCGACCTCGTCCTCTGGCGGTGGAACTGGTCGCGGCCGGCCAAGGCGCTCAACACGTCGTGCATCGTGCTGGCGTGCCTGGTAGGTCAGGTCGGCTGGGCGACGGTGTTCGCCGGTGTCGTCCTGGTCGCCAAGATCTGGTCGTGCCTGCGGCTGCGGACGTTGATCGGCGCCCAGGCGCTGGAGGTGGACCGTGGACGCCGCTACTGACCTGACCGCCCGCGACGGGCTCACGCGACTCAGGTGGGCCGGACCGGCTCCTGGACCGGCTCCTGGGCCTGCTTGGGGCGACGGTGCCGGGCACCTCGGTGGTTGCGCTCAGCGCCGTGCTGGGGGTCCCTCCGCCGGCCCTGGTCAGCGTGATGGCTGGCACCGCAAGGCTCCGGCTGTCGCTCTTCGTCGTGGCGTGCCTGACTGGACGTCTGGTGCGCTTCGCGGTCATCGCCCGGCCGGTCGCCCATCTGGTGGCCACACCCAGTGCCTAGACACGGTCACGAGGGCCCGGTGACTGGACCAGCCATCGGCGAGTGCAGACGGGCAGTTGCGCCTCATGCGGGCGCACCCACGGGACCTCACCTCGGAAACGGCGGCCGGGGCGTGCGGTATCGAGCAACGGTGTGGAAGGGGTCGAGGATCTCGAAGACTCGGGCCACGGTTCCGCTCGCGCCCGCAAGCACCAGGCAGCCATCGGCGTTGGCCTCGAGCACCGCCTCGACGCAGGCGGAGTCGCAGAAGGACAGGTTGGAGACGTCCAGGACCACTGTCATGCGGCCCTTGGAGAGCCCCGCGCTCAGGGCGCCCTCCAAGGTGTGCCGGGTGTTGATGTCGGCTTCTCCGAACAGCTCGACGACCCACACGGCGCCGTCGTCGTAGTGGACCGCTGCCAGGGCGTTCGATCGCCTGCGGATGCGCACCCGATAGCCGGGGTCCCGCAGTCCGGTCACCGTCGCCGTCGCAGCTGACGTCGCCACAGCACCTACGCCACCACGGGCGACGGCATGGACCAGCTGCAGATCTGGGCGGCCAACCTGGCCTGACGGTGGCATCTGAGGATTCCGGACTTCGCAGTGCGCCACCGGGTCCGGGGTAGCCTCAAACCCCACGGTACGCCGCGAACGCCTCCACCGACATGCGCGCAACCGATATCGACCCGAGTTGCCGATATGTCCCGCGCCGACTCACGCTCAGGGCCTTTGGTCCCTGTTCGGCAGACCACCCGGCCAAGACACTTGGCGCGACCGGAGCGGCGGATGAGCAGGCCTCGTGCGCCGCGCAGCCATCTGCTGCAGGACTATCGTCAACACGTGCGCGGCAGCGTCCGCGCGCTGGTGGAGGCCACCATGAAGAGCACGACCCCGTCCGACAACGCCGTCCCGGGACGGGCCGTACTGATGCTCGTCCTCGCGACGGTGGGCTTCGCACTGAACTTCTGGGCGTGGGCGTTGCTCAGCCCGTTGGGCCCACGGTTCAAGGAGCTGCTCTCCCTGTCGGGCTCGCAGCAGGCGCTACTGGTCGCGGTCCCCGTGCTGGTGGGATCCCTCGGCCGGATCCCGGTGGGTGCCCTGACGGACCGCTTCGGAGGCCGGGTGATGTTCCCCATCGTGTCGCTGGCGACCATCGTCCCGGTGCTCTTCATCGGCTTGGTGGGCCACTCGTCGCTGACGATGCTGCTGATCGGCGGGCTCTTCCTGGGCATCGGTGGGACCACCTTCGCCATCGGGGTTCCGTTCGTGAGCGCCTGGTTTCCCCCGGAGAGGCGCGGTTTCGCCATTGGGGTGTTCGGCGCGGGGATGGGCGGCACCGCGATCAGCGCGCTGACCACTGTCAAGCTCGTCAAGGGCATCGGCACGTCGGCGCCCTTCCTGATCACAGCGGCCGCCCTCGCGGCGTATGCCGTGGTGGCCTGGGTCCTGCTCCGCGACGCCCCCGGACGCACCGTCCCGACGACGTCGGTGACCGCGCGCCTTACCTCGGCGGCCCGACTGCCGATCGCCTGGCAGGCCTGCCTCCTCTACGCGGTGGCCTTCGGTGGCTACGTGGCCTTCTCGGTCTACCTGCCGGCCTACCTCAAGACGGCCTACGGCCTGGACCAGGCCGACGCGGCCAACCGGATGGCGGGTTTCGTCCTGCTCGCGGTGGTGATGCGCCCCGTCGGCGGCTGGCTCTCCGACCGGATCGGGCCGATCCCGGTCCTCGCCGTCGTGTACGCCGTGGTGGCAGCCGGGGCTGCGGTGCAGGCGTTCACCCCGGGTCTGGCTCCCGTGGGGACCGTCGCGTTCCTGAGCATGGCCGCAGCCCTCGGCGCCGGCAGCGGCGCGACCTTCGCCCTCGTCGCGCTCGCGGCGCCCCCGGCGCAGGTCGGAGCCGTCACCGGCCTGGTCGGAGCCGCCGGTGGCCTCGGCGGGTTCGTCCCGCCCCTGGTCATGGGGGCCGTGTACGGCCGCTATGGCTCCTACGGGGTCGGCTTGGCGCTGCTGAGCCTGGTCGCAGTCGCTGCCCTGCTTCTCACCTCGACGATCGTGCGCTCGACGGCCCGACGTCGCGTGGCCGCAGCCGTCGCCTGATGTGCGAGTACTGCGGCTGCCAGAGCATCACCGTCATTGCCGAGCTGACGCGCGAGCACGACGCCGTGGTGGCGGAGCTGGCCAAGGTGCGGCGACAGCTCGGCGAGGCAGACCTGGACGCGGTGGCACAGACCGCCCGACGGCTCACGGAGATCCTCGGGCCGCACACGCAGGTGGAGGAGCACGGGCTCTTCCCCCTGATGGCCGGGGACTTTCCCGACCACGTCACGGCACTACGTGGTGACCATCGACTGATCGAGGACGTGCTCGCCGAGGCGTCCGTGCGGACCCCGACCGACGCCACCTGGCCGGCTCGGATGCTCGACGTCGTGGAGCTGCTGCGCGAGCACATCCTCAAGGAGCAGGACGGCCTCTTCCCGGCGACCCTCAGCGTGATCGACACCGAGGGCTGGCAGAGCGTCGAGGCGACCCGGGCCCGGGTCGGCACGGGACTGACGACCATGGTCGGGGCCGGAAGCCTCGCGCCAGAGGAGGACGAATGAGCACGCACCAGAAGACCTCACGCGACCCGGGCGGCCTCGACGGACCCCTGTCCGAGGCACTGGTCGGCACCCGGCGGTTCTTCACCCGGGCAGAGGTCTCGGAGGACCGCCGCACCATGTACGCCAAGGGCGGCCGCGAGGGTGACTCGTTCTATCGCGACCGGTGGGCGCACGACAAGGTGGTCCGCTCGACCCATGGCGTGAACTGCACCGGCTCCTGCTCCTGGAAGGTCTACGTCAAGGACGGGATCATCACCTGGGAGTCCCAGCAAACCGACTACCCCACGACGGGACCCGACCGACCCGAGTACGAGCCGCGCGGCTGTCCGCGGGGTGCGGCGTTCTCCTGGTACACCTACTCCCCCACCAGGGTTCGCTACCCCTATGTCCGTGGTGTCCTGCTGGAGATGTACCGCGAGGCCAAGGCCCGACTGGGCGACCCGGTCCTTGCCTGGGCCGACATCGTGGGTGACCCCGAGAAGGCCAAGCGCTACAAGTCGGCCCGAGGCAAGGGTGGACTTGTCCGCGCCTCCTGGGGTGAGGCCGCCGAGATCGTCGCGGCGGCGAACGTGCACACCATCAAGGCCTGGGGCCCCGACCGCGTGGCAGGCTTCTCCCCCATCCCGGCCATGTCCATGGTCAGCCATGCCTCCGGAGCCAGGTTCACGTCGCTGATCGGCGGCGCGATGCTGTCGTTCTACGACTGGTACGCCGACCTCCCCGTGGCTTCGCCGCAGATCTGGGGCGACCAGACCGACGTCCCGGAGTCCGGCGACTGGTGGGATGCCGGCTACCTCATGATGTGGGGTTCCAACGTCCCCGTCACCCGCACACCGGACGCGCACTGGATGACCGAAGCCCGCTACAACGGTCAGAAGGTCGTCGTCGTGTCCCCGGACTACGCGGACAACGTCAAGTTCGCCGACGAGTGGCTCGCTGCCGCACCCGGCACCGACGGCGCGCTGGCGATGGCAATGGGCCACGTCGTCCTCAAGGAGTTCTTCGTCGACCGGACCATCGAGTACTTCGAGGACTACACCCGCCGCTTCACCGACCTGCCCTTCCTGATCCAGCTCGAGCCGTACGCCGCGAAGGCCGCGGGCAGTGGCGCCGCGCCGGCCGACGAAGCCGGCCCTCACACGGCATACCGACCGGGGAAGTTCCTCACGGCGGCAGACCTCGGCGGCGCGGAGGCGACCACCGAGAACGCGCACTTTCGTACCGTGCTCCTGGACTCCCGCACCGGTGAGCCTGTGGTCCCCAACGGCTCCCTCGGCGACCGCTTCGGCGACGCCGGCATGGGGAAGTGGAACCTCGACCTCGGCGACGTCACACCGGCCCTGAGCCTGCTCTCCACGAGCACCGAAGCGGTGCTCGTGGACCTGCCTCGTTTCGACACCGCTGACCCGACGACCGACGTCCTCCGACGAGGGGTGCCGACCAGACGGGTCAACGGTCACCTCGTCACCACCGTCTTCGATCTTCTGCTCGCCCAGTACGGCGTGTCCCGGGACAGGCTTCCCGGTGAGTGGCCCTCCGGCTACGACGACGTGGACGGGCTGTACACCCCGGCCTGGCAGGAGCCGATCACCTCCGTGCCGGCCGCGGCAGTGGCCCGCATCGCCCGGGAGTTCGCGCAGAACGCGGCCGACACCAAGGGCCGGTCGATGATCATCATGGGCGCGGGCACGAACCACTGGTTCCACTCCGACGCGATCTACCGCTGCATGATCCTGCTCACCACCATCACCGGGTGCCAGGGCCGCAACGGGGGCGGGTGGGCGCACTACGTGGGCCAGGAGAAGGCGCGCCCCATCACCGGTTGGGCGCAGATGGCCTTCGGCCTGGACTGGGTACGTCCGCCTCGACAGATGATCCAGACGGCGTACTGGTACCTGCACACTGATCAGTACCGCTACGACCACTACACCGCGGACCGGCTTGCGGGTGGCACGGGGTCCGGGGCGTTCGAGGGCATGAGCACCGCCGACGCGCTGGCACTGTCCACCCGGCTCGGCTGGATGCCTTCGCATCCCACGTTCAACCGCAACCCCCTCGACCTGGCCGACGATGCCCGGACGTCGGGCAAGCCGGTCGACGAGTACGTCGTCGACCAGCTCAAGTCCGGTGAGCTCCGGTTCGCCTGCGAGGATCCCGACGCACCCGAGAACTGGCCGCGCGTACTGATGATGTGGCGGGCCAACCTGTTCGGGTCCTCGGCCAAGGGCAACGAGTACTTCCTCAAGCACCTGCTCGGAACCGACAGTGCCGTGTTCGCCACCGAGTCGCCGGAGCAGTCCCGGCCACGCGACCTCGTGTGGCGGGACGAGGCCCCCGAGGGCAAGCTCGACCTGCTGTGCGTCCTGGACTTCCGGATGACCAGCTCGACGATCTTCAGCGACGTCGTGCTACCGGCCGCCACGTGGTACGAGAAGCACGACATCAACACCACGGACATGCACCCGTTCATCCACTCGTTCAACCCGGCGATCAGCCCGCCGTGGCAGACCAAGACCGACTGGGACATCTTCCAGACCATCGCCGAGGCCTTCGCCCCGATGGGGGCCAAGCACCTCGGCGTGCGCGAGGACCTGGTCGCGGCTCCCCTCCTGCACGACACCCCGGACGCCATGGCGACGCCCCACGGGAGGGTCCTGGACTGGAAGAAGGGCGAGTGCGAGCCGGTCCCCGGCAAGACCATGCCCCGACTCCTCGTGGTCGAAAGGGACTACGGGGCCATCTTCGACAAGATGGGTGCGCTCGGGCCGCTCATGGAGGAGCTGGGCACGGTCACCAAGGGCGTGGCCTACGACGTCAAGCGCGAGGTCGACTACCTCGCGCGCAAGAACGGCACGGTCCGCGGTGGCGTCGCGGACGGGCGTCCCTCGCTCAAGCGTGACGTCCACGTGGCCGAGACGATCATGGCGCTGTCGGGCACCACCAACGGACACCTGGCCACCCAGGGATTCAAGACGCTCGAGAAGCGCACCGGCCAGCTCATGAACGACCTGGCCGCGGAGCACGAGGGCAAGATGATCACCTTCGCCGACACCCAGGCCGCACCCGTGCCCGTCATCACCTCGCCCGAGTGGTCGGGCTCGGAGGCCGGCGGGCGCCGCTACAGCCCGTTCACGATCAACGTCGAACGGCTCAAGCCCTGGCACACCCTGACCGGTCGCCAGCACTTCTACCTCGACCACGACTGGATGCAGGAGCTCGGCGAGGGGCTGCCCATCTATCGACCACCTCTGGACATGACCGACATCTTCGGGGAACCGAAGGTCGGCACCGTGAGCGAGCTCGGGGTCACCGTCCGCTACCTCACGCCGCACAACAAGTGGTCGATCCACAGCGAGTACCAGGACAACCTGTTCATGCTCTCGCTGTCCCGCGGTGGCCAGGCGATCTGGATCTCCGACCAGGACGCCGCCAAGGTCGGGATCAAGGACAACGACTGGGTCGAGGCGGTCAACCGCAACGGCGTCGTGAACGCCAGGGCCATCGTGAGCCACCGGATGCCGGAGGGGACCGTCTACATGCACCACGCGCAGGACCGCCTCATCGACGTGCCGCGGACCGAGAAGACGGGGCGTCGTGGCGGCATCCACAACTCGCTGACCCGGATCCTGATGAAACCCAGCCACCTCGTCGGCGGCTATGCCCAGCTCTGCTTCGCGTTCAACTATCTCGGGCCGACCGGCAACCAGCGGGACGAAGTCACCGTGATCCGTCGTCGCTCGCAGGAGGTGCAGTACTGATGAGGGTGATGGCGCAGATGGCCATGGTCATGAACCTCGACAAGTGCATCGGTTGCCACACCTGCTCGGTGACCTGCAAGCAGGCGTGGACCAACCGGCCGGGCACCGAGTACGTCTGGTTCAACAACGTCGAGACCCGTCCGGGCCTGGGCTACCCCCGCACGTACGAGGACCAGCAGGAGTGGAAGGGCGGCTGGATCCGCACCTCTCACGGGCGGCTCAAGCTCAGGGCCGGCGGGCGGTTCACCAAGCTCGCCACGATCTTCTCCAACCCCAAGCTGCCGTCGATCCAGGACTACTACGAGCCTTGGACCTACGACTACGAGACTCTCATCAACGCCCCCGCCCAGGAGCACTTCCCCGTCGCCCGTCCCTACTCCCTCATCAGCGGCAAGCCGATGAACGTCGCCTGGTCGGCCAACTGGGACGACAACCTGGGCGGCAGCCAGGAGCACGCCTCGCGGGACCTGATGCTCCAGGGCATCTCCGACAAGGTGAAGCTCGAGTTCGAACAGACCTTCATGTTCTACCTGCCGCGGATCTGCGAGCACTGCCTCAACCCGTCGTGCGCGGCGTCCTGCCCCAGCGGCGCGATCTACAAGCGCTCCGAGGACGGCATCGTCCTCGTCGACCAGGACAAGTGCCGGGGCTGGCGCATGTGCGTCTCCGGGTGCCCTTATAAGAAGATCTACTTCAACCACAAGACCGGCAAGGCCGAGAAGTGCACCTTCTGCTACCCCCGCATCGAGGTCGGGATCCCGACGGTCTGCTCCGAGACCTGCGTGGGACGACTGCGCTACATCGGGCTCATCCTCTACGACGCCGACCGCGTCCTCGAGGCCGCGTCGGTCGAGGACGACCACGACCTCTACGAAGCGCAGCGCTCGGTCTTCCTTGATCCGAACGACCCTGCGGTACAACGCGAAGCCGAGCTGGCCGGCATACCGACCGACTGGGTGGACGCCGCCAAGCGCTCTCCCATCCACGCCCTGATCAACCGCTACAAGGTGGCGCTCCCCCTGCACCCGGAGTACCGCACGATGCCGATGGTCTGGTACATCCCGCCGTTGTCCCCTGTCGTCGACGTCGTCAAGGACTCGGGTTTCGACGCCGAGAGCCAGCCCAACCTCTTCGCCGCGATCGACACGCTGCGGATCCCCGTGGAGTACCTCGCGAACCTGTTCACGGCCGGTGACACCGCGCCCGTCGATGCGGTCCTGAAGAAGCTGGCCGCGATGCGCGCGTACATGCGTGACATCAACCTCGGCAAGGACCCCGACGACTCCATCCCCGCATCGGTCGGGATGGACGGCGAGTCGATGTACGACATGTTCCGTCTCCTGGCCATCGCCAAGTACGACGAGCGCTACGTCATCCCCACCGCGCACGCGGAGCAGGCCCACGCCCTCGAGGAGCTCGCCACCGACTGCTCGCTCAACTACGACGGTGGCCCCGGGATGGGCGGTGGCTCGGGACCTTTCGGCGAGGGATCCGGAGAGCTCACCCCTGTCGCCGTGGAGAACTTCCACATGCTCAAGGAGCGCCAGACCTCCGACGACCTCGCTGGGGAGAGCCCGACCCGCGGCCGGGTGAACCTCCTCAACTGGGACGGCAAGGGGTCCCCTCGCGGCATGTTCCCCAAGCACGGCAAGGGGGATCGGTCATGATGCTCGGGCGCCAACGCCGATCGGGACTCCGACTCGCAGACGTCGACACGGCCACCGCATGGCAGGTCGTCTCGCTGCTCCTGGACTACCCCCGCGAGGAGCTCATCGAGCGGCGCCGGATGCTCCGTGCGGCGGTGGCCGACCTCCCCGCGTCGGTGCGTGATCCGGTATGCCGGTTCCTCACCGTGGTCGACGAGGTGCCCCTTGGCCAGCTGCAGCGGGACTACGTCGAGACGTTCGACGTCACCCGGCGCTGCTGCCTCTACCTCACCTACTTCGCCCACGGCGACACCCGCAAGCGCGGCCTGGCCCTCGTGCAGTTCAAGCAGGCGTACCGGAGGGCAGGCGCCGAGTTCGACGCACCCGAGCTGCCCGACCACCTCTGCGTCGTGCTCGAGTTCGGGGCCACGTGCGCAGTGGACGTCGCCTGGCGGCTGCTGAACGACCACCGCGCCGGGATCGAGATGCTGCGCATCGCGCTGGCCGAACGCTCCTCACCCTGGCACGACGTGGTGCTCGCCCTGGTCGCCACGCTGCCCGAGCTGCGCGGCGAGGACGAGCAGAAGATGGTCGCCCTCATCGCCAAGGGCCCACCCAAGGAGGAGGTCGGGCTCGACCTTCAGCCGTACGCCATCGACCCGCGGCTCAACCCGCATCCCGACGCCGACAGCGAGACCGTCGACCTGGGGACGACCATCCCCGTAGGAGCCCCCTGATGGACGTCTTCCTCTTCCTCATCGTCCCCTACCTGTGCCTGACCGTCTTCGTCGTCGGACACTACTGGCGCTGGACCTACGACAAGTTCGGATGGACCACGCGCTCCTCGCAGCTCTACGAGAACCGCCTGCTGCGCTGGGGCAGCCCGCTGTTCCACTTCGGCATGCTCGGGGTCATCGGTGGCCACGTGGTGGGTCTGGTGATCCCCAAGGGCTGGACGGAGTCGGCCGGGGTGGGCGAAGGGCTGTACCACTTCCTCGCCGTGGGCCTGGGAGGTCTCGCCGGGCTGGCCACCGTCGTGGGGCTGGCCATCCTGATCTACCGTCGGCGGACCGTCGGGCCGGTCTTCAGCGCCACCACGAGGATGGACAAGCTGATGTACCTACTGCTCGCCAGCGTCATCGTCCTGGGGCTGTGGAACACGGTGGCCAGCAGCATCTTCGGGCACTACGACTACCGGGAGGGCGTCTCCCCGTGGTTCCGCGGGATCTTCCTGTTCCGTCCGCGCACCGAGCTGATGGCCGACGCCCCACTGGGCTTCCAGCTGCACGCACTCATCGCGTTCGCCCTGTTCGGGCTGTGGCCGTTCACCCGGCTCGTGCACGTGTTCAGTGCGCCGCTGGGCTACCTGACCCGGCCGTACATCGTCTACCGCAGTCGCGACGAAGCCACCCGGGGCACCCGGGCACCTGGACGAGGATGGGAACGCTGATGGCAGGGAACGCAGAGATCACGCACCTGGGAGTGCTGGGAGCCCAGCTCCTCGCGGAGGCCAGAGCCTCCGCGCACCAAAGGGTGTCGCGGCTGGTGGTCACCGGGTCGCGGCAGCGCGCCGTTCTCATGGCCCTCGGCGAGGGTGGCGAGCTGGGCGAGCACGACTCCCCCGTTGCCGCGACCTTCCACGTCCTCCAGGGCCGGGCGAGGCTGCGCGCCGGCGAGGACGCCGAGTGGGTCGTCGGGGCCGGTTGCCTGGTCGAGATCCCGCCCGAGCGGCACGCGGTGACTGCCCTCACCGACTGCCTGATCCTGTTGACGGTCTCCTTGGATGTCAGTCAGGCAGGGCGCTGACGTCGGCCTGGAGCGCGACGATCTTGCCGTTGAGGTCTGTCATGCCCTGTCGGAGCTCCACGAGGATCGAGTCGAGCTTCGCGCTCAGATCCGTCAGGTCCGCACGGACCGTGGGCAGGAACGACACGACCTGCTTGAGATCCGACTCGATGCGACCCTGTGTCTGGTCGTTGGCCAGGCGACCGTCGTTGACCACGGCCTCCACCCGGCCAAGCGTTTGCTGGCCTCCGCTGCCCAGTACCTCGATCCTCCCGAGGGTCTCCGCGTTGACTGCCTTGAGGAGTCCACCGGTCTCCGTGACGACCGTCAGGATCTCTGCCGCGGCGTCACGTGCCTTCAGCGCCGCGTGGTAGGTCTTGGGCGCCACGCCGGGAAACGATCCGACCTGTCCCATGCCACCAGTGATGCAGTCGGGCGGCGTGCGGACGAGCGCATCCAACAGCATGTTCACGTCGCGATTCACGTCGTCGATCGATGCCATCGGCATCCTCCAGCCTCGTAGGGCAACGCAGGAACGGGCGAACCGGGACGTCTCGCACGCTACACCGCCACTGCCTCATGTCACCCATTCGTCAGTGGACTGCAGGTCAGCCGCCGCGACGATGGTCACATGGGACCGACAAACAGCTCCCCAGGTCGTGACAACGGCGCCCGAACGGCAGGTGCCTCAGGGCTCGGCTTCGTGCTCCTGCTGCTGATCGGCGCCGGCATGGCGAGCGTCCCTGGAGGGCACGACGCCACCGCCGCCGTGAGGACGTACTACGAGCAGCACGCTGGGGTGGTCGCCATCGCCCAGGTCGTCGAACTTGACGCGACAGCGCCGTTGGTCGTGTTCGTGGTGGGGTTTGCTCGATCGACCGCCGTCGAGGCCAGCAGACCCGTTCTGGTGGCCGGCGGTGGCATGGCGACCGCTGCCGTCCTGACCGTGGTGCCTCCACTGTGGCTGTGCGTCGTCGCCCCCACTGCGTCGTCCGCCCTGGTGCACAACCTCGCTCAGCTTTCCGACTGGGTCGACGTGCTGCTGTTCCTGACCATCGCCTGGTTCGCCGCGACCTGCTGGCGTCTTTGGCGGGGACCGGGATGGCTGCGTTGGACCTCGTTGGGAGTGACTGGGCTGTGCGCGCTGCGGTCGCTGGAGATCGTGTTCGGACGGACTCTGCTCGAGGTCGCTGCGCCCATCGCTTTCCTGGTCCTGGTCGTCGCGCTCAGCGTGCATCTGCTCCGTGGCCCTCCCAGACCGGCCGATGGGCCCACCTGAACCCGTTGCCGGAGTGCTGCTCTGGAGTGAATGCTCCAAGGGGCCACTTGTCCGGACTGCCGGCCGATGATGACAGACAGGAGCGCCATGTCGAACCACGCGGCTTCGGGTTCCCTCGGGCTGTGCTTTGCCCATCCTGATGACGAGAGCTACTCGACGTACGGAACCGTTGCATTGCATGCCTCCGACGAGAATTTCCGGCTCAATGTCCTGCACGCCACCGATGGAGGAGCGGGCGATGTCGCTCCGGGCATGTCGGTGGATTCCTCGTCCCTTGGACAGCACCGGCGAGGAGAGGCCGAGAAGGCGTGGCGCGCGGTCGGTCGGGTTCCGGACCGGGATATCTGGCTCGGCCACGACGACGGAAACGTGAGCGCTGTGGGGCATGACCGACTCGTCGAGGAGGTGTCCGCCTTCCTCGACGACGTGCGCCCTGACGTCGTGGTCACGTTTGGACCCGACGGCGTCACCGGCCACCACGACCACCTCGCCATCGGGCGCGCGACCGGCGAGGCCTTTCACAGGGTCCGCCGAGACGGGGGACTTGGTCTGCACCGGCTGCTGCACACCGCCATCGCCGCCACCCCGTTCGCCCTTCACCAAGTGGCGCGCGCGGCTCGCGGGCTGCCCCCTTGGGACCCCGATGTCACCTACCACCTTCGTGCTGTTCCCGACGAAGACATCGGAGTGCTCGTCGACACCCGATCCGTCGCCGATGCCGTCGTGGCCGGCCTCAAGGAGCACTCCACACAACGAACGGCCCTCTTCGACCCGCAGGGTGACGATCTCGAGTGGCGGCGCTACGCCAAGCGCGAGTTCCACGTGGTGGCCTGGCCGCCGCGACCCCCGGGAACCCCTGTGTGGGCAGACGTCTTCGAGGGAATGAGAGTGTGATGTGGCTGCGTGATGACCGGGATGAAGCCTGGACAGAAGAGGCGGTATCGCCCCGGGAGTCGGCTGTCTGTCCCGGAATCAGCAACGATTCCCGTCACGGTGCGGTGCAGTGGTCCACCCTTGCGCCATGAGCGATTACGACGTGGTGGTGATCGGCGGCGGCGCCGCCGGGCTGTCGGCCGCCCTTGTTCTGTCCCGGGCTCGGCGCACGGTCCTGGTGGTCGACTCCGGGTTGCCTCGCAACGCTCCCGCCGCCCACATGCAGGGCTTCCTCTCCCGTGACGGTATGCCGCCCGGCCGGCTCTTGCAGGTCGGGCGCGAGGAGGTGACGGGGTACGGCGCTGAGCTGCGCACCGGTGTCGTCACCGACGTCGTGCCTGACGGCACCAAGGGATTCTGGGTGCTGCTCGGGGACGGCACGCGCGTGTCAGCTCGGCGGTTGCTGGTCACCACTGGGCTGCGGGACGAGCTTCCCGAGATACCCGGCTTGGCCGAGCGGTGGGCGCGCGACGTGCTGCACTGCCCCTACTGCCACGGCTGGGAGGTGCGCGACCAACGGCTCGGAGTCCTGTGGAACGGCCCGGAGACGACTCGGTACGCCCAGGTCGTGCGGCAGTGGGCCCGCGACGTCGTCCTCTTCGTGCCGGCAGACACCCTCACCCAGGCCCATCGTCCGCAGCTCGTCTCGCGAGCGATTGGCATCGTAGAAGGGGACGTGGCAGAGCTCGTGGTCGAGGACGACCGCCTCAGCGCAGTGCGGATGACCGACGGTCGAACCGTTGCGCGCGACGCGGTGTTCGTCCCGCCGCGGTTCGTCCCCAACCACGACCTGCTCACCCATCTGGGCGCCGACCTCGACGACCAGGGGTGGGTCGTCACGGGCGCCTACGGGTCCACCAGCGTTCGTGGTGTGTGGGTGGCGGGCAACGTCGCCAATCCGCGAGCGCAGGTCATCACCGCTGCCGGCGAAGGGTCCGCAGCGGCGATCGCCATCAACACGGACCTGGTCGACGACGACGTCCAGGCCGCAGTCCGCGCCTTCTACCTCTGAACGGCCTCGCCGGGAGGGGTGGGGTCAAGGACCTGCACGGAGAGCAGCGTGACGCCGAGGTCCCGGATCCTGGCCAGCAGTCCGTGCAGCTGAGCCTGATCAGCAATCTCGCCCGTCAACGTCGTGGTGCCGTCAGGCTCGTGGGCCAGGGTGAGGCCTGCAAGCCAGGCCGACCAGTGCTGTCCGAGCTGTCCGTCCACCCGTAGGCAGTAGGTGGTGGGGACCGGTCGACTGCCGGACCAGGTCATCGCGCACCGACCCTGGTGGTCAGCCTGCCGGGCAGGCGCTCGGGGCTCCGTCTCCTGCTGCGTCGGATGACATGCTCCGCCACCGCGAGGTTGATGACCCAGCCGGCACCGAGGCTCAGGTCCTTGGTGAGGACGCTGGTCCCGAAGACCCCCTCCCCCACTCCCAAGGTGAAAACCTGGGTCCCCGCACCGAGCGCCAGGGCATAGGCGCGGGTCATCCAGGCCCGATGACGCTGGATGTCGCCGCGGCGGACTGCCGCAAAGCCGAGGGCGATGCAGGCGGCCATCCCCGACCCGAAGGCGAGCCGGAACACGTAGGCCAGCTCGCCCGTGCCGGGCTGGCGGGGATAGAACTGCGTCATCCACAGCGCCGAGCCCGCCACGGCCAACCCCAAGCCCACGAGGGCTCGTCCAGCGCCGCGGTGCCAGCCGGGCCTGCGGCGCCGCAAGGAGGCGGAGAACTGGAAGGCGCCGAGCACGGCATACGTGAGGGCACAGGTGATGTGCACGACGACAGGCACCGGCGAGGCGCTCAGGCGCGGATTGGCGGGCAGGACGTGTGGGCCGCCCGCGAGCTCGAGCAGGCGCAGCGAGCCCGCGATGGCGGGGATGACGACCAGCGCGACGAGTGCGAACGGCACCCACCCGGTCGACCTGGCCGACCGGGTGGGTGCCGCAGGCGCGTGGACGGTCACTTGGCGCCGGCCAGGTCGCGCTGGGCGTTGGCGGAGCCGGGCGCGAGCTGCGCGGTGCGGGGGCGTCCCTCGCTCCACAGTGAGTAGCCGAGTCCGACCATGGCGACGCCGATCGGGAGGGCGAAGAGCCTGAAGTTGACGTCCGGCACCAAGGGGATGGCGATCGTGGCGACCGTTCCGGCTGCGAGCACCACTGCCGCCCATCGGGCGAGGACGTTGGCCCGGAAGAGAGCGACGCCGAACAGGAAGCCGCCACCCAGATACGTGAGGGCGTTCACCAGGTTGAGGGGCTGCATGAGGCCGATGTCGCCGGTCGCGTGGCCAGCCGTCGCGACGGCGAGGACGTCCGTGACGTAGCCCGGTGAGGTGACGGCGATGGACGGGACGACGACCAGACCGACCACTTCGATGCTCAGCATGATGAGGTACCCGACCGCGAACAGGACGTACCCGAGCAGCCCCAGCACTCTCGTCTGCCTCACCTGGCGCAGGTACATACCGGTGATGCCAGCCAGCGAGAGGACGGCCATGACCACCTTCGTGCCCTGGCGGACCTTCCACTCGGTGGTCGTGACGAAGGCGAGGTCCAAGGGAGGGTGCTTGATCTGGACGGCGATGAACAGCAGCCCGGCGACCACGGCGCACAGGCCGGCCGCGCGGGTGAGCTTGGTGGTGGTGATGGTCATGACGGACTCCTGGTTCGAGGTCCTCGGCGAGGCGCCGCGAGGGTGACTCGAAGGTAGGCAGCCGGAGGGTGGGCGGGCGTCACCCAACGATGTGACCGACAGGGTGACTTTGCGTGCGCCACCGATCTTCGGGCGCTACCGATCTTCGGGCGCTACCGATCTTCGGGCGCTACAGCAGGCCGCGCTCGCGGGCGGAGCGGACCGCAGCGCGGCGGCTGGTGACGTCGAGCTTCGTGAAGATGTGCTTCGTATGGGTGCGCAGCGTGTTGTGGGACACGAACAGCTCGCGGGCGATCTCAGGTCCCGTCAGCTCGCTCTCGAGCAGTCGCAGCACCTGGAGCTCGCGGTCGCTCAGGAGGTCGGCCGAACTGCCCATCGGTCGCTGGACGTCCTCGGCCAGTCCACCCCTACGGGCTCCCCCGTGCCCGAGCACGCGACGCGCGTGGTGACCGGCGTCGCCGTCCATCTCCGCAGCGCGCAGCAACTCCGCCATCGGCGGGCCTTCGTCGAGGAAGAGCCGTACCCAGCCCTCGGGTTCGGGCGCTCTGGCCCAGGCCTGGGCCAGCGACTGCACCGCCTGTTCGCGCTGGCCCAAGGCGTCCTGTGCCAGGGCGGTCAGCATGCCTGCCTCGAGGAGGCTTCCGTGGCGACCAGAGGTCTGGGCGGCCTCGTGCAGTCGCGCCAGAAGGCCCAACGCCCCGTCGAGCGCCTCCGTGTCCGGACGCGTCCGGTGCTGCGCGATCAACAGCCGCACCAGGCTGAGGTGGTCGAACTCGCTGAGGTACCGGGCCTCGTCGTCGACGGTGACGCCTCGTTCAGCTGCCCACTCGGCGGCCCGTGACAGGGCGCGCTGACTGACCCAGACCCGCGCCCTGAGCGCCGCGATGGGACGTACCTCTGGAAAGAACCCCGGCCGATAGAGATCTGCCGCGCGGTCGAGCAGGGCGACGGCCTCGCGCGGGTCGCCCTGGGCGGCGGCGACCCGACTCCTGGCCACGGACCACCGGAAGAGGCTCTCGTTCATGGGCGCACGCTCGCCCAGGGCTGCGGCCGCCTCCAGGTGTCGGATGGCGCCGTCGAGATCGCCTGCCTCGTAGTCGATCTCGCTGAGGCCGACGTGCAGGTCAGCGGCTGCCCGGGCGACCGGTTCACCATGCGCCTGGGCGACCTGCATTGCCCGCGCGTAGAGCCGGCGCGCCTTGCCCGGTCGGCCGGCGGCGAGGGACAGGTCTGCGAGCACCACCGCGCTGCTGAGCTCGTCGACGAGGTTCCCTGCCGCGTGCAGACTGGCCACCGCCTCGGTGAACGTGTCCAGTGCCCCCACCACGTCACCGTTCGCCCAGGCAGCAAGCCCGAGGAACCCGGCTGCGCCGCCACGGGCAAGGTGGTCGTCGGGGCCGGCCAGCTCGAGCGCACGGCGCGCATGGGCCACGGTGCCGGTCACGTCACCAAGGGCCTGCGCCAGTGAGGCCCGGTGCACGGCGATCGTCGCCGGCAAGGTGCGCAGCTCGTCGGTGTCAGCCCACGGCGGCGCCGACGCTTCCTGCCCTGCGGCGAGCGCACTTTCGGCGTCGTCGAACCGCTCTTCAACCCCACCCAGGTCACCGGAGACCATGAGCATGTAGGCATAGAAGACACTCAGCACGGGACTGCGCCGGACCGCGGAGTCGGGGAGCGCCCTGAGCCAACCGAGCAGCACGGCTTCGCGCCGATGGCGTCGGATCGACGGAACCGCCAGCTCCATCAGGTAGGCCGCGTGGTCGAAGTCCCCGGCCTCCAGGGCGTGCCTGACCGCGTCCTCGACGAGGTCCTGGCGCTCGAACCAGCCGCTGGCCCGCTGGTGCAGCATCGCGACCAGGTGGGGCCGCTCGGCAAGCAGGCGCGCCCTCAGCACGTCGGCGAAGAGGTGGTGGTAGCGGTACCAGTGCCGCCGGTCGTCCAAGGGAACGAGGAACAGGTTCGCCCGCTCCAGGGCTTCCAGGGTCCGGTCGCCGTCGTCGCGGCCGGTCAGCGCGTCGCACAGCGGACCGGCGAGTCGGTCCAGGACGGCCGTCTGCAGGAGGAACTCACGGACCTGCTCGGGTTGGTGCGCCAACACCTCCTCGACCAGGTAGTCGACGAGGTAGCGGTCGTCTCCGGCGAACCGGGCGATGAAGCCGCTGACGTCGGAACGCCCGCGGAGCGACAGGGCTGCCAGCTGCAGAGCGGCTATCCATCCCTCCGTGCGCTCCTCGAGCGCCGCGACCTCCAGTGCGGTGAGGTTCAGTCCCGCGGAGGCGTTGAGGTATGCCGTGGCCTCCTCGGGCGTGAAGCGGAGATCTGCGGCACGGATCTCGACCAGTTCTCCCCGCACCCGCCACCGGGGCAGCGGTAGGTCCGGGTCGGCGCGGGTGCTCAGCAGTACGTGGATGTTCGCAGGAAGGTGCTCCAAGAAGAACGTCATGCCCTCTCGCACGTCCTGGTCGACCACCACGTGGTAGTCGTCCAGGACCAGCCAGACCTCCCCCGGTGCCGTGGCCAGCTCGTTCAACAGCGGGGTCAGCACGCCCCCGATCGACATCGGTGCGGACGCGATGCGTTCCAGCGCACCGGCGCCGATGCCGGTCACCGCCGTCTGCAACGCCGTCACGACGTAGCTCCAGAACGACGCTGCCTCGTTGTCTGCGGTGTCGAGGGAGACCCAGGCGACCGGTCGGCCGGCAGCTCCTGCCCCGAGCGCCCACTCCGACAGCAGCGTCGTCTTGCCGAACCCGGCCGGCGCGGAGACCAGCGTGAGCCTCGTGAGTCCTCCCGCATCGAGGAGCTCGTGCAGCCGGGTGCGTCCCACCAGACCCTGTCGCAGCCTGGGAACGTACAGCTTGGTCCCGATCAGCGGACGTGCCACACGCATCCCCGTTCGACGGTGCGCCACGGGTGCGTGGCGTTGCCCGGCCAACGCTAACGCGCCGGGCACCGGGCGGTGCTCCACTGACCCTCAGAGCTGGGTGTCGAGGTAGGCCTGCAGGGCGTTCACGGTCCGTGCGTTCCAGGTCGTAGCCCCGTCGCGTGCGATCCCGAGGTAGGACTGCATCGCAGCCATCGAGAGGGGGCCCCACTGGCCGTCGACCGTGGTCCCGACCCGAGCCTGGAGAGCCCGAATGCTCGTGGAGCCAAAGGTTCCGGTGACCGTCACTCCCAGCCAACGCTGCAGTGCGGAGCTGGTCGACGGCCTGAACACACCGTCGACGACCAGCCGTGTCCCGAGCAGTCCGTCGGTGGCCTTCGCGAGCAGGACCCGGTATGCCGCCGCGTTGACCTTGGCCCGGAACGCCGGGTCGCTCGCCGCCTTCGCGCTCACGGCAGTGACCATCGCCGGCAGTACAGCGGGGTTCACGGTGAGGACGATGTCGCCACCCGCCGCGATGAAGCTGGTGGCCCGTGTGCCGGGCGACCACGCCGCGACCTGCTTGGCGTTACCCAGGTCGTCACTCACGACGACACCCGTGAAGCCGAGGTCTGCACGGAGCATTCCCGCGATGACCGTCGGCGAGAAGGCAGCCGGTCGGGCCGCGTCGATCCTGGAGTACACGGCGAGCGACACCATGACCATGCGGGCACCAGCGGTGATCGCCGAGCGAAACGGAGCGACGTCCCCCGAGGTGCGGGTCGTCACCCTGTCGGTGACTCCGGCGGTCGTGTCGGTGTTCGCCGTCACGTGGCCGAGGCCCGGGAAGTGCTTGGCCGTCACCGCCAGGCCGACACTGCGTTCGCCCCGGACGATGTCGCTGCCCTTGGCGCCGACCACCGTTGGTGTGTAACCGTATTCGCGGTAGTAGTGACCGATGGGAGTGTTCTTGGTGCCGAGGCTCGCGGGAACCGTGTCCACGACCGGGGCCAGGTTCAGGTCAACGCCCGCTCGCGACAGCTGCCGTCCCCAGGACCTGGCGTTCGCCGTCAGGGTCGCATCGGTCCAGGTGCCCTGGGTCAGGGCCGACGGGATGCGACTGAAGCCGGCGCCCTGGAGCACCTGGACCTGCCCGCCCTCCTGGTCCGCGGAGACATAGAGCGGAACCCCCGCCGTCGCGGCGGCGGTGGTCAGCCGGTCCGCGCTGGCGGCAAGGTACCGCACCGGTGCCGCCCCGGCATACGTCCGGCCTGTGAGGACAACATTGCCGACGTGGTGGGCGGAGATCGCCGAGGCCGCGGCGGCGGACAACCCCGTCGCAGGGGTCCCGACCATGAACAGCTGGCCGATGCGCTGCGCCTCGGTCATCCTCGTGAACACGGCCTGCGCGAGGCTGGCCGGTGTCGCGGCGAAGCCCGGGCTGGACCCGGTCGTCAGCATGGTCGTCATGGTGGTCGTCAGGGCGATCGTCAACGCCCCGAGCACCGCAGCAGTTCTTGTCGGTCGCCCGCGTTCCATACCTCGAAGACGAACGACTGGGGCAGCCGGTTGTCTTCGGTCACCCCTGCCGGGCGCCCACCGGTTCGGCCACCGGCTCGGCAGGCACCGCCATTCGCTCGATCCGGTCCTTGTGGGTGACGCTCAGGTAGACCACGACGGAGAGGATGGTCCCCAGAAAGAGAACGCTGGTGCCGAGGGTGCCCAGCCCGGCTCCGCCCTCATCCCGCCCCGACGCCAGGAAGTCACCGATGTTGGCGCCCAGTGGACGGGTGAGGATGTAGGCCAACCAGAAGCACAGGACAGGTCCCGTTCCCAGCTTCCACGCTGCGAACACGGCCGCGATCAGACCCAGCGGCAGCAGGACCGAGGGGCCCGCCGACCAGCCGGTCAGCTCGAGCGTCCAGTCGCCGGCGGCGGTTCCCAGCGCGAAGGTCACGAGGACGGTGAGCCAGTAGAAGGCCTCGCGCAGCGTCGTGGCGATGGAGTGGATCGACATGGTGCGCTCCCGGGCGTACCAGACGGCGAAGACGGCGGCGAGGACCACGGCGAACACCGTTGTGCTGATCCACAGTGGGACGCCGATCCCGTCGGTGAGGTTGTCCGTCAGGAGTGTCCCCACGACGCTGATGAGCACCACTGCCAGCCAGTACACCGAAGGCACGTACTGGCGGAGCCGGAACTGCGCAACGAGTACGGCGATCAGCGCGACTGAGAAGACCAAGGTTGTCTTGCCCAAGCCGAAGCCGAGGGTCTCGTTGATGTAGTCCGCGAAGCTCTCCCCGACCGTGGTGCACAGGATCTTGATGATCCAGAAGTACACCGTGACCTCGGGGACCTTGTTGAGCATGGCGCGGCGTTGGTCTGTTGCAAGCGTCGTCATGGGGGAACGGTCTCAGGGGTCCGCTGAGCAGACCCTGAAACTTCCCATCGAAATCTGCTGCGGACGACGCGCGCCCGGTGGAGGATCGAGGTGGACGGAGCCGTCCGGTGCCGGCCTGAAATCTCGAAGGAGTAGTCGTGTCGAAGTACATGGTCTTCTACAACACCACCGGCGCCATGCGTGCCCAGATCGCGGAGATCCCGCCCGAGCAGGCGGCGGCCGGGATGCAGGAGTGGATGGGCTGGGGCGATCGGGTCGGGGAGCGACTCGTCGACATGGGGTCGCCGCTGGTGAACGAGGGCGACGCCGACGTACAGGTGTCTGGTTACTCGGTCATCGACGCCGACTCCCAGGAGCAACTGGACGGGTTGCTCGACGGACACCCGCACACCGCAGCGGGCGGGACGATCTCGACGCAGAAGTTCATGGAGATGCCTGGCATGTGACTAAGAGGCCGAACGGGCCCGCGGCAGGCACCCGCGTCAGCCGTAGCGCTGTCCGAGCGGTACCGTTCCCGCCGCCTTGGCCACCTGCGCCGACACCGTGGACCTCTTCGTGAGGGCCTCTCGGCCTCCCCCGCCGGAAACGCCGAGCGTCATGACCGGCCCGACGCCCTTCGCGTAGAACTTGTACTCGAGGACGTCGGGTTGGATGGTGATGGTGTCGCGGGTCAGCAGCACGTCACCGAACTTGCCGGCCGGCACCTCGGCGAACTCGCTGACACTGAGGATCTGGCCGTTGTCCTCGGCCTGCCCCTTGTAGAACTCCTGGCGGTACTTCATTCCGACCTCCGGCCTGCCGGGCATGACCACCCCCGCAAGGGCACCGTCGACCCCTGCCTCGAAGGAGCCCTCCCTCGAGGAGACCTTGCCGTCCTCGAACTCTGCGGTGTCCTCACCGAGATACCAGATGGTGCCGTCGCTGTGCTGCGCGTAGTAGTCGAACGTGTCCTCCACGATCCCCTCCTTGGCGGTGACCGTGTCGCGCACCACCCGCGCGGTGACACCGTTGGCCATCACGCGCGTGCCACTCGTGACGGTCACGAAGACCGTGAGGGCGCGACCCTCGTCGTCGACCTCGGAGTAGGTCCACCGGGTGCCCGCCTCCATCGGCCAGTAGGGGTTGTCGATCACTGTGGTGAAGTCGGTCGGCTGCATCGAGACGCTCTGACCACCCTGGGGCAGACCGACCGGCCCCGGCTCGGTGGACCGCGTGGACCCGGCCGAGCCCGTGGACCTGCTGGACGCGGTGGAGCCGCTGGACCCGTTGGACCCTGTGGATCCTGAGCATCCTGCCGCGGCGAGCGACACCGCAGCGACGATTGCGACTGCAGCCGCCACGGACTCCGCCCGCATGGTCGGGCCCGCGCCCTGGCTACCCGTTCTCGCGGTCTGTCTTGCTACCCACGACGTGGAACTGCTCGTCGAGCTGGACGTCCACCTGGCTGCCATCGCCCAAGGTGACCTCCACCTCATACAGGCTCTCCTCATCGCCCACCTCCGTCTCGGTCACGCGGCCACCACCGGTCTCGGCGAGTGCGGCCTCGGTGGCCTGCCGCAGGGCAGGCCCCGTGATGGGCCGGTCCGCGGAGTCGTCGTCTGCGCCGGTTGCGACTGCCGCGCCGGCCCCGAGAGCGCCCACCAGGCCAAGGGCTCCGACGAGGGCGATCGCCCGCCCTTTCGTCATCCGAGTGTCCATGTCGGTTCTCCTTCCGGTTCACCCAGAGACTAGGTCGGCGAGATGAGGTGACCATGAGCTCTCATCCGGATCTCACCTGGCTGCCTACCATGGAGGAGTGCACCTGCTGCTCGTGGAGGACGAGCCGAAGATGGCCCAGCTGCTCCGGCGCGGGCTGGGCGAGAACGGCCACGTCGTGGAGGTGGCACGCACAGGGGAAGCAGCGCTCGACGCTGCGACGACCGGCGAGTTCGACGCCGTACTGCTCGACGTGATGCTGCCTGACATCGACGGCTTCGAGGTGTGTCGGCGCCTGCGCCGCAGCGACAACTGGGCCCCGGTCCTGATGCTGACCGCGCGCACCGCGGTGCGGGACCGCATCCAGGGCCTGGACGTGGGCGCCGACGACTACCTGACCAAGCCGTTCGCGATGGTGGAGCTGCTGGCCAGGTTGCGTGCCCTTGCGCGTCGAGGGCCGGTGCCGCGGCCCGCCCTCTTGGTCGTGGGTGACCTCACGCTGGACCCGGCGATGCGTCAGGTATGCCGTGGCGTCGAGTCCGTCGTCCTCTCCGCCCGCGAGTTCGCCCTCCTCGAGGCCTTCATGCGCCGACCGGGCCGCGTGCTCACGCGGGACCAGCTTCGTGATCTGGTCTGGGACGTCGCGCAGGACGGCCACTCGAACGTCGTGGATGTCTACGTCCGCTACTTGCGCGAGAAGGTCGACCGGCCCTTCGGCCGCAGGTCGCTGCAGACGGTCCGCGGTGTCGGATACCGACTCGACAGCACCGGACGATGAGGGCCGCGAGCCGACTCCCGATCCGCCTCCGGGTCGCGGCTTCCTTCGCCGTGGCGACCGCCCTCGCCCTCGCTGCTCTTGGCACGTTCGTCTACGTGCGCGTGGACACCACGCTGACGCAGCAGAGCCGTGCGGCCATGGCCACCCAGCTGGACGCGCTCGCTCGGGTCCCGTGGCCAGCGCGCGCCGACGCCACCACGTCCATGACGGGAGAGTTCTTCGCCCAGATCACGACGCCGGAAGGTCAATTGGTGGCCTCCTCGCCGCAGGTGACGGGCGCGGTGCTGGGCACCGCCGATGCGGGCCGCTCGACCCGCGTGAACCAGGCCATCGACCGCCCGGTCCGCCTCGTCGGCGAGAACGAGCCCGAAGGCGGCCTGCTCCTCGTCCGCCGGGTCTCAGACCAGGTCCTCGTGGTCGGCACCTCGCAAGCCCAGACCGAAGACGCCTTGGGCGGGATCGTGTCGCAGTTCCTCGTGGGTGGTCCGTTGGCGCTCATCCTCGCGTCGGCCCTGGGGTACCTCGTGGCTGGTTCGGCCCTGCGTCCGGTCGAGCGCATGCGACGGAGGGCAGCCGAGATCTCCTCGACCTCGACGGGCTCGAGGCTGCCGCTGCCGGCTGCCCGTGACGAGATCCACCGACTCGGCTCGACTCTCAACGACATGCTCGACCGGCTCGACTCCGCGGCGCAGCAGCAGCGCCGCTTCGTCGCGGAGGCCAGCCACGAACTGCGCACACCACTCTCGCTCCTGCGCGTCGAGCTCGACCTCGCGCTGTCCCGGCCGCGCTCCCGCGACCAACTCGTCGCAGCGCTGACGTCGGCGAACGAAGAGGTGTCGCGACTCACCGCACTGTCCGAGGGTCTCCTCACCGTGGCGGCGACAGACAGCTCGCCACTGCCCCTCGAGAACGCCGCCGTGGACATCGGCCAGCTGGTTCACGGTGTGGCGCAGCGCTTCTCGACTCGGGCCGCCGCAGAGGGCCAGCGCATCGAGGTGCGTGCTGATGAGTCGTTGACGATCCGTGGTGACGTTGTCCGACTCGAGCAGGCGCTGGGCAACCTCGTGGACAACGCGCTCAGGCACGGCGGCGCGGACGTATGCCTCGATGCCTCACGCCAGCCCCACCGGGTGGCCATCACGGTCAGCGATCGTGGCCCCGGAATTTCCGAGGACCTGCATGGGCGTGCCTTTGACCCGTTCAGCAGGGACGCAGCCTCGCGGCCCGGCCGAGGGCACGGCCTGGGCTTGGCCATCGTGGACGTCATCGTTACCGCACACGGGGGGACGACCACCATCGGCCCGCGCTCTGACGGCCCCGGGACCGGGGTCACGCTGACCTTTCCCGACGCTCCCGCCTAGCTCACGAACGCACCTAGAGCCACATGTGGATGCGGACCGTCGTGCCGGCCTCGCTGGAGCGGACCTGGACGAGGTCGCACAGCTGGTTGGCCATCCACAGGCCGCGTCCGTGCTGCTCCTGCCACGGCGGCTGGCGTCGTCCGATCATCGGGTCGGCGATGTGGCCGCGTCCGCGCACCTCGCAGACCAGCGCGTCGTCCTCCTCCCAGATGCGCAACTCGCTTGCGCCATGGCCATAAACCGCACTGTTGAGGGCGACTTCGTGGACGGCGAGGGCCAGGTCGTCGCTGCGCTCAGGCGTCAGGCCCACCGACGAGGCACACGCCCCGACGTCAGCGCGAACCGTGGCCAGGTCACCGCTACCGAAGACTCGGTGGGACACGGCAACCTCGACCGCTCGAAGGTCGGTCTCGAACATCGTCACCACGTGGTGGGCTCCGCCGTAGGTGGTGCTCCCACGATGCGTCTCGATGTCGACGACCACAGGGTGTGAGCGATGCGCCTCCGCCACCACGTCCTGCGGAAGCGAGCCCACGTCATAGGGGCACATCAGCCAGAGGGGGGTGTCGGTGTCGACGGCCATGTTGAGCAGCGCCTCGTGCATCTGGCATTCGGCGAGCTCGGCGAGCCGTCTGCCGTGCCAGATGGGCTCACCGATACCCCTCACCGGTCGCCCGGGGTGCGCGTCCGTGAACCGCTGCCACGCCGGAATGATCCGCGCCGGGTTCGCCCCGAGCTGAACCATGTCGAAGAACTCCACCTGGTCGGCGTGTCCACCCAGGGCGTCGCGCAGCAGGTCGATGTGCGAGGGGACCACCGCGACCATGACCGGCTGGCCTGCGCTGAGCCCTTGCGTGACGAACGGGACCGTCCCAGCAAGGAACTGGTCGTCACCTGACCAGAAGAATGCCTCGTGTCTGTAGCCGTCGTGGGTCCGACGCGCTCCGGCTGGGCCGCGCCCGGTAGCCCCACCCTCCACTGGGGTGTCGACCTGATCGGTTCCCTGCGGCGACGTAGCCGCTCCCTTCACAAGGGCCCGTCGCTCAACGCGGCGGACAAGCGTGTGCAACGTCTCCCCTGAGATTACGCCCGAATCGCCTGCTGGAACCCCTGCCAAGCGGACCAAATCGCTTACCTTCCGCTGTCGCGTCGGAGCCGTTCACCCTCCGGAGGTCGCACACGAGTCCAAGCCTCCCAACTGTGCGGTTCTCATCCATCTGTGGGACGTGGAGGGCGACTGTCTCGATCATCCTTGACTTGGGGTAGTTGATCGCATCTTGCGGTCACTTGAATCGGACAGGGGTTTGTCGTGGGCGTCAATCTTGTTACTCGGGTTCGCAACTTCTACATCCAGAACCGCACGTTCACGGCATCCGACCACGATGTCCAGGACGGCTGCGTCACTCCCGGCCAACATCGCCTCCTCCGCTTTGACTTCCTCTCGCACAACGCCGGGAACGCCGACCTGGTCGTCGGAAGTCCTGCTGCGCGGCCGGACCTCTTCGTCTGGTCGGCAGGTCACGGTCACTACCACCTCAAGGACTTCAACGAGTTCCTGCTGTTCCGCAGCAACGGCAGCCTGGCCACTGTCGGATACAAACAGGCGTTCTGCGCCATCGACATCGAGAGGATCTCTGCCACCGCCTCGCCGTCCGGGCGGTTCCACGACTGCAACAGTGATCAGGGCATCTCGGCCGGGTGGGCGGACGTGTACAGCTCCGGACTCCCCTGCCAGTTCATCGTGATCGACGGCATCGCCGACGGGGACTACACGCTCCAATCGACGACGAACGCCAAGCACAAGGTCGGCGAGGACTGCTTCGGCGACAACACCATCTGGACCGGGTTGAGACTCTCGGGCAACACCGTGACCACCATCGACCCGCCCTACATCCCGGAGGACCGCATTCCCTTCGACCGAAGCCGGGTCAGCGCACAGCAGGTCGGAGGACGCTGGAAGGTGGTCGAGAACAACAGCCACTGGATGCTCGACACCGGCACCTCCCCCTGGGAGGCACAACGGGCCGTGGAGGTCATCAACCACTACAAGCTCGCGTCCATGTGCTTCGTGGGCAGGCCACGCTGCGGAGACGTCGAGCCGATGATGTACTGGCTCAACGACTCCGGCCGGGCCCCCAGTGGCAGCATGCCCGGCGAGGACTGCATCCCCTTCGACCGGGACCACCTCCAGGTCCTCCAGGTGGGCGATCGCTGGAAGATCGTCGAGGGAACCCACTGGCTCATGGACTTCGGCCCGGGGCAGGGCAACGCCATCGCGGCTCTGCACTTCATCCGCAAATACCGGTTCGACTCGATGTGCTTCATCGGACGACCCGGGCCCTCGATGACCTACTTCAAGACCAACGGCCGCGGAAGGCCTGAGATCGTCATCCAGATCGATCCTCGCCGCCTCGACATCACCCTCGACGAACCGCGCTGGCGGCGCGAGCTGGCGGTGGCAGCCGACGAGCTCGCCCCCACGGTCGACCTCACCGACCACTGCCCCGGCGACGGGCCTCGGACCCGGACCTTCGGCAGGATCGAGATCGAGGTGAAGGACCGGGACCTCTCGAGCATCACCGAGGTGCACGGAGTCACGGGGCTCAGCACCGCCGGCGAGACAGAGATCCGGCTCGGGGCCAAGGCATCAGTCGTCGACCTCGGGCTGGCCCACTTCGGCGGCACGGTGAGCATCACGGCCTACGCCGGGACGAAGCAGACCGGCGAGGCAACGGTGGACACCATCCCCCGGCACTTCCAGAACATCCGCCTCGTCGCGCCAAGCATCGACCGAATCGTCATCACCGCGGACGGTGCCGAGGACTCACCGGTCCTGGGGTACGTGCGCTTCCAACCCAAGCGTCGCAACGCCGCCACATCCCAGTAGCGGCAGGCGCCATCGAAGCAGTCAATCCTGACGACTTCCTCGACCATGTGAAACAGCCCCTCATCTGCGTTTCCGCTGTGCAAGGGGGCTGTCTCGTTGGTGGGCAACACTGGGTTTGCGGACTCGGGCACTACGCGAAAATCCCGATGCCCTGACCCCGGCCGGGTGGTCATGATCAAGGAGTGACCCCTCCCGCACCACTCCCGCGCACCGCGCTGGTGCTGGCCCTCCTTGCCGCCCTCACGGGTTGCTCGGGCACGGCCTCGCCCGACGGCTCATCGGGCGCCCAGACGTCCGTGGCCAGCACGACGCCGAGCGCCACCAGCGCCGTGGCGGACCCCAGCCACCCAGTTGGAGTCATCGCCATCGGCCACTCGGCGATGACCGGTTTCCAGTCCGACCCCGACTCGCCCGGCGAGAACGCACCCGCCAACTCCTGGGCGACCGGCACGAACCCGACCGTCCAGAGCATCTACCAACGGATGGTCGCTGCGTTGCCCGAGACCAGGGACCACGTGGCCAACGTCTCGCGCAACGGTGAGAAGGCCGACGGCCTGGAGTTCCAGGTGCCGGCCGCGCTGAAGGTCGTTCCCACCCCGCGGCTGGCGCTGGTGCAGATCATGGACAACGACATCCGCTGCGACGGCACCGATCCCGCGCACCTCCCCGAGTTCCGGGCGCAGGTCCGTGCAGCCGTCCAACAAGTGGTCGCCGCGTCGCCGAAGGTTGTCGTGCTGCTGGTCGGTGGCCAGGGCCGCCCGGCTGGTTACGCCGCGACGATCGCGGCGCTGCCCCAAACCCCCGTCGACCTCGTCGGCACCGGCCCTTGCGACATGTTCAGCAAGAACCGCGTCGTCAACCGAACTGCCGTGGCCCACGTGACCTCGCTGATAGCCGCCTACGAGGCCGAGTTCGTCGCAGTCTGCAAGGGCATCCCGCAGTGCCACACCGATAACGGCGCTGCTGCCTCCGCCGGCGACCGGCGTGAGGACCTCGGCAACGACCTGGGCCATCAGTCCATCGCCGGTCACGCCCGGCTGGCCGAGGTGCTGTGGCCGCAGGTGTCGCGGCTCCTCGGGGTGTCCTAAGCGACGGTGAGCGCAGCTGACTTGTGTGGAAGAGGGTCGGGGCAACCTGCGTGAGGTCCTCCGACCTCTGGCGGCGAGCCCTCGCCGACGAGGCACAGGCGTGGCGCGACCGGGGTGAGGAGGCCGGCCCCGTGGTGGAAGTCATCCTGGCGAACTCGCGGCAACGGAAGAGGTCAGATTTCGCCTGCCGCAGCAGACAACGAAACAGCCCCTGAGCCGCGTCTCCGCAGTTCAGGGGCTGTTCATCGATGGTGGGCGATCCCGGGTTTGAACCAATGACCTCATCCGTGTCAACGACTTTCACACTGTCCGTAGCCGTCTGTCGGCGTCCCTTGTGCGCACGAACCACTACCCCAGTGTCCGGGGGACTCCGCTCGAGTCCGCGGTCGCTGTCACTCGTCTAGTCACTCACGCGCCCTGGGGCGTGAAGCGTCGAGCTCCCCCGCTGAGCCCGCGGCACTGGGCCGCCAAACGGCGCGCTGTGTCACGGATTGAGGGGTTGGGGGACGAGCACCGCACAGCTCACGAGCATGTCAGTGCGATGATTCCCATGCCGGACTGGTGCGTCAGACAAGGCCGGCCCGGTGGGCGAAGACGACGAGCTGCACCCGGTCGCGGGCGCCGAGCTTGGTCTGGATACGTGAGACGTGCGTCTTCACCGTTGTCTCACCGATGAACAGGCCATGAGCGATTTCGGCGTTCGACGCGCCGCAAGCGACTAGGCGAATCACTTCCGACTCGCGCGGTGAGAGCCGTTCGAAACCCATCGACGCGCTCACGTCCGGTCGGTACGTCAGATTGCCCACCAGCCGAGTCAGCACCTCCTTCTCCAAGGTTGCCTCACCCCTGGCAACCGACCGGACGGCGGCGGCAAGCGACTCCCGCGGCGTGTCCTTGAGCAGGTAGCCACTGGCCCCGGCCCGGAGCGCAGCGAGGACCAAGTCATCCGCACCGAACGTCGTCAGGATCAGGATCCGTGTTGGTGAACCCGCTTCGACGATTCGCCGGGTGGCCTCGATGCCGTCCATATCCGGCATCCGGATATCCATCAAGGCCACATCCGGCACGAGCATGCCGATGACCCCCACGGCCTCAGCGCCGTCGGCCGCTGTCCCGACGACGGTGAAGTCCGGCTCGGCGTGCAACAGCGCGGCGACCCCGTCCCGGATCAGGGACTGGTCGTCGACCACGACGATGGTGATCACCGACCCTCCCCCAGCGGGAGAACCGCTCGGACGCGATAGCCCCCTTCGGCGGCCGGGCCTGCGATGAGGTCGCCACCGCAGGCGACGACCCTCTCGCGCATCCCGGCGAGGCCGAAGCCCGCGCCGCCGTGCCCTTCGGATGGGCCGCCCCGGTCGCGGACCTCGATGATCAGGTGGGAGTCGTCCTGACTGATGCGGACCCGCGTCGGGGATTTGCCGGCGTGCCGCATCACGTTCGTCAATGCCTCCTGCACGATGCGGTATGCCGCGGCCGACACCTGAGGGCTCAGAGACGGCGTTGCGGGGAGGGTCTCCATGACAACGGGCAGCCCGGAATGCCGCATGCGGCCAACCAAGTCGGGTAGGTCCAACCAGTTCGGGGCTGGGGCAACCCCCTCTGGGAGGCCCGGCTCGCGCAGCTCCTCCAGGAGGCGTCGCGTTTCCGTAAGTGCCTGGCGCCCGGTGCTCTGCACGCTCTCCAACGCCTCCCGAGCCCCGGCCGTGTCGGATTCCAGAAGCATTTGGGCCAGCTCGGCCTGCACCACGACGACGGACAGGCTGTGGGAGACGACGTCGTGAACCTCGCGAGCCAGACCCAACCGCTGGTTCGCCGCCCGGACCTCGGCTTCGGCCGTGGTCGCAGCCGCAAGCCGATCGCGCAGAGACCGCTCATGACGAAAGCCGGCACCGAGGGCAAAGATCCACCAGGCGTTGAACCCCCACGTCCATGCCTCGGCAAGGCGGTCGGCAGGACTGACCCAGACTTCCGCAAGGACCGGGATCTCGGGCAGGACGAGGGCCAGGTAGCGGGTCCAGGACTGGCCATACCTGCCGCAGGCGAAGATTGCGACAACCAGCATGTAGATGGCAGACGTGAGGAAGATGTACATAGCCGGGGTGCCAGTAGCAAGCAGAACCGCCACGACCGCAAACAGCGTCGTAGTGGGCATGGTGCGCCTGAAACACAGAGCCGCCGCTGCCACCGAGTAGGCCAAGGCAAATAGGGGTTTGGGTCCATGGATCAGGTCGGTCAAGGCCCCTGTCCCCCACAGCTCAAGCTGCGCAGCGACCCAAAGGACCCCGGGCACCCCCCAGTCCCGCCAAGACAACTGCCGAACCAGCCCCGACATATCCCAAGGCTACGCGCGCCGAGTGGCGCCGACGTCGTCTTGCGGTCCACAGGCACCACCCCGCGCCGAGCTCTGCCCGCACCAGCCCACTTCGACGTTGCTGCGAGCGCAGTCCTCCAGCGTCCAACACAGCCACGTGACCTCTTCCGTGTCAACGACTTTCGCACGGTCCGGGACGTCCGTGGGCGTCCTTCTGACCACGGGCCGCTCCCCCCAACGTCCGCCGAGCAGCCGCGGCTGGTGGCCGCGTCTCTGCTGCGGCCGACTCGCTCCCCCTGAGCGTCATGTCGCCGCGATCCCGCACGAGCCAGTCTCGATGGCTTCGAGGTCGTCCATGATCACCTCGTGGAAGAAGCCTTGCGCGCCCAACGACACGTGCACCACCTCACGCGTGGAGATTGGTTCGCCGGAGGCGTCGAGCAACGCCGTGAGGTGGACCGAACCCGCTCCCCGGTATGAGCCCCCGTCTGAACCCGCAAAGACGAGACTCTGGTAGCTGCGAACCAGGTTGTAGTGAATCCGATCGCCGACGAGAACTGCATGCACCTTCTCGATCTCGGTCCCTCCAACCGCGGTCAACACCAGGTCGCCGCAGACGAAGCTGGCCTCGAACGGCGACACCTCGACCGTGTGCAGCATCGGCGGCTGACCGGCCCAGGCGGCGCCCGTGGCGCACGCGACCGCGAACACAGACGCGACGGCGATGCCAGCCCGACGGGTGGCGGTCGCGGAGCGCCTCAGGCCTGCGCCTCGGTTGAGGTCTCTCATGGTCTTGCCTTTCGTGTGCATCGGCATTTCAGGCGGAGGACATGGCCGTGCGGGCGAGCGAGCTCCACACCAGCACCGCGGCAGATGCGGCCGTCGCTACGGCCCACCAGCCGGTGCCGATGGTTCGGTCGGACCCAGTCGCGAGCAGATCAACGGGCAAGGCGGGCTGGGCGATCAACGTGCCGAGCACGGCCAGGGCCAGCAGGGCCGCGACGAGGTTGCCGGGCTCGGGCTCGCCGTGTCTGAAGAAGGCGGAGGAGAGCGCCAGCGCGAGCGCGACCAGTCCGAGTGTCTCCCAGGCGAGCAGGTTCAGTGGAAGCGAAGGCGACCCTGAGCTCAGCACCGCCGCAACCGCCGTCGCGGCCAGCGCGGTGACCACTATCCCGGGGAGGAGGGTTCGTAGCCGGCGGGTCAGCAGGGGCGTCGGCACCACGCCCGTCGCCTCCGCTGCCGGGTCGTCGAGGAGGTATGCCGTACCTGCGGCCAGCAGGACGACCGTGAGGTGGGCCAGAAACAGGGGCACCTCGCCACCCCGTAGGAGCAGCGTCGCTGTGAGCGCCAGGACCAGTGCCGTCCCGCCGCTGGCGGCTGGCATGGCCAGGGGCAGGAGCCACCTGGCCGACCCGCTGGTCACGACACGGCCACGAGGATGAAGCCGACGCCGACTGCGGCGAAGGCTGCACCGCTCGCGATGAGCCGTCCGCGGTGCCCGGGGTCCCGCAGGAGCGCGGCGACGCCGGCCAACCCGCACAGGCAGGCGGCGTAACCACACCACCACAGCGGGGCCACGGCGTCGAGGATCGATGAGGTCTGGTACTCCCCGCCCACCACGTGCGCGTCGCTGAAGATCACCCAGGGCGAGAAGGCGTACCACGGGCTCGGCACCACCTGCGCGAGGATCGCCACCGACGTCAGCACGACCATGCCCAGCAAGGCCGACCCGCGGAACGGAGCCCAACGGGCGACCGCCACCCCGAGCAGCGGGCCGCCGAGCGCAGCCAGCACGACATCACCGATCAGCACGCCCCAGACTGCTGTGTTCGGCTCATCACCGAACCAGGCCACGTGGCCCCCGGGCAGGGTGGGCGGCCAGACAGCGGCGGCGACGACCTGGACGAGGACGACCAGCGCGCCAGTGGTCATCGGCACCAGACAGGCCAGGCAGAGCGCCGCCGTCCGCCGCTGGCCGTTGATTGGCGCGGTCTCGGCGAGGTCGCCCGTCCGGCGCAGCGACGTGGTCAACCGGTGAGCCACCACGAAGCCGAAGACACCCAGCAGGAAGGCAGGGGCCAGAGTCTCCTCGATCCCGATCTTCGTCGGCTTCTTGGCTACGACACCCTGGACCAACGAGAACAGGAGCACGCCGGCAGCGAGAAGGTAGAGCGGGTGCCGCGCGAAACGACGTGCATCGGCGCCTGCGAGCGTGAGCAGCGACTCTGCCTGTTTGCGGACCGGGTATGCCGTCGCGGTGGTCATGACGCGACCTCCAGTGCGGGGTCGAGGGCACGCTCGCCAACGAGCAGCAGATAGGCGTCCTCGAGCGTCGGCTCCGCCTGTGGCGCTCCCTGCGGCGGTTCACCCACGTTGCGCCACCGGCCTGTGCCGGTTCGCCAGGAATGCGACGCACCGGGATCACGTGCCGCCGCCAACCAGACCCGTCCTTCAGCTTGTGACACCAGGTCAGCCACGGCACCGTCGAAGTACACCCGGCCGGTGTCGATGACCACGACCCGTCCGCACACGGCCGCGACGTCCTCGGTCTGGTGGGTCGAGAGGACAACGGTGGCCGTCTCCCCCGCCGTCGACAGGATGTCGCGCAGCCTGGCCCGCTGCTCAGGGTCGAGACCGGTGGTGGGTTCGTCGAGCACCAGGAAGGCGGGCTTGCCGAGAAGTGCCTGAGCAAGCAGCAACCGCCGGCGCTGACCCCCGGACAGCGCGTGGACGCGCTTGGTTGCCACGTCCTCCAGCCCCGCTTGGCCCAGCACCCGCCGCACCTCCGCGTGGCGGGTCGCCCGATCGGTCCACTCCTTCAGGATGGCGAAGTAGTCGACGAAGCCGAAGGCGGTGAAGCCACGGGGAAAGCCCGCCTCCTGAGGGAGGTAGCCGAGGTGGCGGCGAATCGCCACGCGACCGGAGGTGGCCCCGGGATCGTTGCCCAGCACCATCACCCGTCCACGGTCGGCGGCAAGAGCGGTGGCGAGGATCCGCAGGAGGGTGGTCTTGCCGGCGCCGTTGGGGCCGAGCAGCCCAGTGATGCCGGGCTCGAAGCCCAGACTGATGCCGTCGAGGGCCACGGTGCGTCCGAACCGCTTGCCGACGCCCTCGAGTTCGACGGTCTGTGTGTGTGCATTCATGACTGCCTCCTCGGCAGGTCGATGACCTGGAAGTTCGTGACGACAACCCAGACAGAGACGAGAACGAGCGCCGTGCAGACCCACTGACTCGTCGGGCCGACCAGCGCCAGCGGATCCCCGCGGCCATACGTCGCGGCCACGCTGGTCATGGACCAGAGCACGCCGACCAGCGTGGCCGAGCTGGTGAGGCCGACGTACGGCGCGAGCGCCAGCGTGACTGCAACGCAGGCGGCTGCAGGGGTGAGCCAAGCGAGGAACAGCCAGCCCGGGCCCGGGATCAGCAGACCCACGAGCGAGGCGATCGGCACACAGGTGGCAACCACCGCAATGGTGCGCAGGAGCAGCAGGCGGATCGAAGAGAAGGGCGTCGTGACGACGATCTCCTGGCTGGGATCGGCCTCGCCGCCAAAGGCCATCGCCACACCCGCCACCGGAGCCAGGGGTGCCACGAGCAGGAAGAGGCCGAGTCCTCGATCACCGGCGAAGAAGGCGGCCACACCAGCGAACAGGAGCACCACGCTGACACCGAGCAGCCAGCTCCCGCGCAGGGAGGGGACGGCCGAAAGCAACCGCACATCCTCAGAACGGAAGCCCAGCAGTCTGAGCGCCTTCTCGACCACCCCGGGCGCAGCGGGTTCGATGCTGTCGCGGACGCCAAGCCAGACCCGCTCAAGGTCTTCGTCGCCCCGGCTGAACTCCAGGGCATTCACGGCGGTGCGGCAGCCGCCGCAGCCCATCACATGCGCCTCGATCGAGGCCGCGAGCACCGGGCCCAAGCGACCCTCCACCAGCGCCCGCAAGGCGTCGGCATCGGCATGCCAGCCGCCACGTTCGGTCGTCATCCCAGCTCCTCCCTCATCCTGGCCCGCGCCCTCGCGAGGCGCGTCTTCACAGTCCCCTGCGGAATCCCCAGCAGCTGCGCGGCTTCCCGTGTCGTCAGCCCGTCAAGGACCGTGGCTTGTAGGACCACCTGCAGCTCGGGCGAGATCCGGGCCAGAGCGATGCCCACATCCGAGTGCTCGATGGCCAACAGAACCCGCTCCTCAGCGGAGTCGTCCACCGCATCGTGGGGCAGCAGGGCCGGCCCCAGCCGTGGCCCGCGGGCACTGCGGGTCCGTACCTGACTGATCAGGCGGTGAATCGCAATCCCCCACAGCCAGGCCGCCACCTCGCCGTCGGCGCGGAATTTCCCAGCCCCGTCCCAAGCCGCCACGAACGTGTCCTGGAGGGCATCAGCCACGACCTCCCGGTCGGCGCACCGCCGCCGCAACCGACTGGAGATCCAACCCGCGTGTCGCTCATACAGCAGTCGCAGCGCCCCCTCGTCCCGCTCGCACATCGCTGCGACGAGGTCGACGTCCGAGAGTACGGCCGTTGCCATACAAGTACTGTCGCGCACGATGCGCCGATCGGTTCACCGTTGGCAACGAGACCCATGCCAGCGGTGCATTGCTCTGACTAGGAGATGGCAGCCGTGTACTCGGCGACTCGTTCAACGTACAGGCGGGCGTTGGCGCGGATCTGTTCACGCTCTGCCTCGGTGGTCTGCCGGCGGACCTTGCCGGGCAGTCCCAACACCATGGAATTCGGCGGGATCTGAGTTCCCTCCGGAATCATCGCTCCAGCGCCGATGATCGAGCCCGAGCCGATGCTCGCCCCGTTGAGGACGATCGCGCCCATGCCGATCAGCACGTCGTCGTCGACCGTGCAGCCGTGCAGCACCGCGTTGTGGCCGACAGTGACGCCCGTGCCGAGTCGCAGCCGAACTCCTCGGTCCGCGTGCAGGACGCAGCCGTCCTGCACGTTGCTGCCGCGGCCGATGGTGATCGTGTCACCGTCGGCGCGGATCACCGCGGAGAACCACAGGCTGCTGCCCTGCTCCATGACGGCCGCGCCGATGACGGTGGCGTTCGGGGCGATCCAGGCGGTCTCGTGGATCTGTGGCGTCCGGTCCTGGAGAGGGATCAACATGCTTCGCTCCGTCGTCATGGCTGATGGTCGGATTCGACGAGCACGACGCACAAGGTGCGCGGCCCGTGCACGCCCTCGACCCGGTCGAGCTCGATGTCGCTCGTGGCCGAGGGCCCGCTGATGAACGTGATCGGCCGCTCCCCCGCCAACCGCGAGAGCATCTCGGGCACCGACGCCACGACCTGGTCGGCCCGCACGATGCAGACGTGCAGGTCGGGGATCAGCGTGATCGCGCGGCGGCCCTGGTCGGGAGACGCGTCTAGGGCGATGGTGCCCGTCTCGGCGCACGCCACCGTGGACGCGGTGAGCACCGCGGCATACGAGTCGAGATCCTGGGCCCCCAGGCCTTCGTGGTCGCGCTCGGCACCTGGGCACCACTCCGACGGCACTCCCGGTGCGCGCAGCACCGGCGAGGCCGCGCCCAACAGCCCCTGCACCGCAGAGGCCAGGCCGTCCGGTCGGCACCTCACGACCGTGGCGCGGTAGTCCACGAGCCGTTCCTCGAGGAGGGCGACCAGGCTGCCCGAGGCGTCGGAAGCAGACAACGGCCCCCGGCGATAGGCGCGCTCCACGGGACGGACCTCGATGCCGGCGTTGGCTTCCTTGATGCGCTGGAGGATGTCTTCGCGGGCGCCCATCACTGGTCCCTCGTCCTTTCCCACCACTCGCGGAAGGTCTCCGGCGGGGGCGCGGGCGCGTCCCTGCTGGTGGTCCAGGCCGAGAGCGGGAACGGCAGGGACCGGAAGCGTCCACTTCGGGCGAACGGACGCGCCATACGGGATGCGGTCTCGGCCATGCGGAAGCGACGCGGGCTCTGCATCACCCAGCCCACCAGGGAGAGTGCCGCCGCCTCGGGCGTCGGCAGGCGGTGCGCCTTGGCCTGCTCCTCCGTGTGTCGCTCTCGCAGGTGAACGAGCAGGGACGGGATGTCGATCCGCACCGGGCAGGCGTCGAAGCAGGCGCCACACAGGGTTGACGCGAACGGCAGGGACGAGTTGTCCTCGATCCCGGTGAGCTGCGGGGTGAGCACCGCACCGATCGGGCCCGGGTAGACCGATCCGTAGGCGTGGCCGCCGGTGCGCTCGTACACGGGGCACACGTTCATGCACGCACTGCACTTGATGCAGTGCAGCACCTCGCGGCCCACGTGGTCCCCAAGCGTCGCGGTTCGTCCGTTGTCGAGCAGCACGAGGTGGAACGCCTGCGGCCCGTCACCGGGAGTGACCCCGGTCCACGCCGAGGTGTACGGGTTCATTCGCTCCCCCGTGGACGACCGGGGCAGCAGCTGGAGGAAGACCTCGAGGTCCTGCCACGTCGGCACGACCTTCTCGATCCCCATCACGGTGATCAGCGTCTCCGGCAGGGTCAGGCACATCCGGCCGTTCCCCTCGGACTCGACCACGAGGAGGGTGCCGGAGTCGGCGACGGCGAAGTTTGCGCCGCTGACGGCGACCCTGGCAGTGAGGAACTTCTGCCTCAGGTGGGCGCGCGCGGCCATGGCCAGCTGGCGCGGGTCGTCGGTCAGGTCTGCCGGTGCGCCGGGCATCTCCCGCAGGAAGATCTCGCGCACCTCGGCACGGTTGCGGTGGATGGCGGGCACGAGGATGTGGGAAGGCTTGTCCTTGCCGAGCTGGACGATCAGCTCGGCGAGGTCGGTCTCCGTGGTGGTGATGCCCTGAGCCTCGAGGGCCTCGTTGAGGCCGATCTCCTGGGTGACCATGGACTTGACCTTGACCACCTCTCGCTCCCCTGTCGCCAGGACGAGCTCGGCGATGATCGCGTTGGCCTCGTTGGCATCCCGGGCCCAGTGGACCACTCCGCCGCGGCTCGTGACTGCCTCCTCGAGGGTGCGCAGGTGCTCGTCGAGGTTGGCCATGGTGGCCGCCTTGATCTGCTCGCCCGCGAGTCGCAGCTCCTCCCAGTCGGGCACCTCGTCGACCACCGCGGCACGCTTCTCCCGGATGGTGCGCGTCGCCCGTCCGATGTTGGCTCGCAGCTGGGTGTCGCCCAGGGCGGCCTTGGCGGCCTTGGGAAAGGACTCGTCGCCGCGCAGACCGCCCACCCCGCGAGGGGCGTGTATGGCGGGCATGCCCAGGAAGGTGCTCACCGCGCCACCGCCGTGGACCCGGTCGCGGCGGAGCTCTCCGTCGACGCCAGGATCTCCGCGAGGTGGACCGTGCGCGTGCCGACGCGCAGCCGCGACAGGCCACCACCGATGTGCATGAGGCAGGACGAGTCACCGGCAGTCACGCTCTCGGCCCTCGTCGCCATGACGTTCTTCATCTTGTCGGCGAGCATCGCGGTGGACGTGTCCGAGTTCTTGACGGCGAAGGTGCCGCCGAACCCGCAGCACTGGTCAGCGTCCGGGAGCTCCACCAGGTCGAGGCCCTTGACGGCACTCAGCAGCCGCAACGGCTTGTCGTCGACCCGCAGCATCCGCAGCGAGTGACACGTGGGGTGGTACGTGACGCGGTGCGGGTAGTGGGCACCGACGTCCTCGACGCCGAGGACGTCGACGAGGAACTCCGTGAGCTCGTAGGTGTGGCTCGCGACTCGCTCCGCTCGGACAGCCAGTGCCTCGTCGCCGGCCTTGCGAGCGAGCATGGCGTGCTGGTGGCGCACGGCGCCCACGCACGACCCCGAGGGGGCGACGATCGCGTCATACTCCTCGAACGTCTCAACGTGGTGGCGGACGAGGGGCACCGCCTTGCGTCCATAGCCCGTGTTGGTGTGCATCTGGCCGCAGCAGGTCTGGGCCTTCGGGAAGACGACCTCGTGACCGAGCCGCTCGAGCACCGTCACCGTCGCCCGGCCTACCTCAGGGAAGAGTCCGTCTGCCAGACAGGTCACGAAGAGCGCGATCTTCACGACGTCGGCCTGACGATGACTGCCAGGGGGTTGCCATCGGGCGGGCCCTGGTGGGAGTTCTGCTCTCCCCCGCTGACGAAGACCTCAGTGCGGCCGGTCATCGACGCGAGCAGGAAGCCGCCCATCGCCTTGGCGACGTGGTAGCCGACCTGGTCCTCGAGCAGCGTGATGCGGCGCCCGTTCAGCTCGCTGGTGCCCGGCATGATCATCTTGGCCAGGGCGTACACGAGGCTCTCGGACGCCTTGCGGGTGTCACCGTCCTCGACCTCGACACCGGCCGACTCCAACGCACCGGCAACGGCCGATCCGTCGATGATGCTGAGCATCGACTGGTGACCGATCCGCAGGCTGCTCGACGACGTGGTCGTGTTGCCGAGGAGGAGCACCTCGGCGTGAGTCTTCTCGCCACCGGAGGACGTGAGGGCGACGTCGGAGAAGACCGAGTAGTCGCGACGGACCATGTCGTCGTGGACGTCCGGGTCGTCGGCTTCGCCCAAGGCAAGGGCCACGCCCAGCGCGGAGGCGTCGTTCGAGTAGCAGATGGCACCCTCGGGGCCGATCGAGACATCGTGGGTCACCGTGTCGTGGCCGCGCTGCTTGGCCTCCGCGATGCTCTCGGGGCTGAGGGACGGTGCCTTGACGAGGACAGCATGGACGTCAGCCGGGTCCTGGATCCCGGCGTCGGCCAGCGCCTGCTCGACGGCGGCCCGCACCTTGGTGATCTGGCCCATCCGGCCGATCTCCTCCGGGGGGATCTCGGCGGAGTGCGCCAGCCCTGCCACGAGTCGCGGCTCACCGAAGGACGGCTCCGCCGGGTCGTCCGTGCGCGCGAAGACGGCGATGTGGGGAGTGATGACGCCGGGACTGCCACCAGACAGCACGATGCAGAGCTTGTCGGCGACGTCGGCGGCGGTGGTGCCGAGCCGTGCGGCCAGCAGCTCCTTGATCGCCCGGTCGGCGGCCTCGCGGCCGGTGTCCTTGCCGAGGCCGGTGCCCTCGGACTTCCCGACCAGCGCGATGACGCTCTCGGGCGAGACCGTGCCCTCGTCGAAGAGGCGCGCGAGCTCCGAGACGTCACCAGGGGTTCGCATCTGGCAGACGTGCACGTCAACGCGCATCGAGCACCTGCCCTGAGTCATGGCTCACGCGGGGAAGCAGCTGACCGAGGCGCTCGCACACCGCCAGCGCGATGTCCTCGCGGAACGCGGGAGCCACGACCTGCACGGAGATCGGCGACCCCAGGCGGGACCTGGCGACCGGCACCGAGACCGCAGGCACGCCGAACAGGCTGATGGCTCGGCTGGGCGCGAGGAGGTGGAAGTCGGCGACCCGACCCGTCAGGTCGTGGGGCGCCTCGGTGCTGACCGGCAGCAGCAGGGCGCGCTCACCGATCAGCCACTGGCCCAGTCCCTCGATGAGGGCGTCGCGCTCGTCCCACAGGTCCGCGAGCTCGGAGTCCGTGAGGCTCACTCGCGCCCGCAGCATCCCCTTGATGGGATCACCGATCAGGTCGGGGTCGGCGTCAAACAGGTGCTGCACGGCGATCATGGGCTCGGCCGACCGGAGCCGGTCGTAGACGGCCAGCCCGCGGTCCACCTGGGACGGCACTCCCCTGGTCACCCGCACCCCCAAGCCGGCGAGGCTCTCGGCGGCCGAGGCCACCGCGTCGGCGACCTCCGCGTCGACCTCGACGTCGCCCACCGTAGGGGCCCAGGCCAGTTCGAGGTCGTCAACGCGCACGTCGCGGTAGTCGTGGAGCGGCTCGTCCGCGACGAGCGCGTCCCGCCCGTCGGGGCCGGAGATGACCTGCAGGACGGTGAACACGTCGTGGACCGTGCGGCCGATGGGGCCGACGACCTGCACCGTGTCCTGGAAGGAACGGACGGACTCGTCGACGGGCCCGACAGGCTGCTCCCCGCTGCGCGAGACCCTGCCCACGGTGGGTCGCAGGCCGATCAGCCCGGTGCACTGGGCCGGCCAGCGCAGTGACCCGCCGTAGTCGCTGCCCAGCCCGACCAAGGACATCCCCGCGGCGACGGCAGCCGCCTCGCCACCGCTCGACCCGCCTGCAGTCCAGGGCCCCAACGGGTTCCGCGTCGGACCGAACAGGTCGTTGTCCGTGTCGACGCCGAGGGCGAACTCCGGACAGTTGGTCTTGCCCACCAGCACTGCTCCGGCGGCCCGCATCCGTGCGACCGCGGTCGCATCCTCACCGGTCAGGTTGCCCTCGAGGGCACGAGACCCGCAGGTCGTGGGCAGGTCGACGGTGGCGAGCATGTCCTTGGCAGTGAAGGGAATTCCGGCGAGGACGCCACCCGAGCGCGTTGACGGCAGCGCGGCGGCCTCCTCTAGCGCCGCCTCCGCGCGGTCGGCGACGACCGCGTTGAGACGGGGGTTCTCCTGGGCGATCCGCGCCACCGCGGCGCGCACCAGCTGGGTCGGTTCCACCGACCCGGCGCGGACCTCGTCCGCAGCGCTGACGATCGAGGTGGCAGAGCTCACGTGGCCTGCCCGATCAGCTCGTCGAGGTTGTCGAGGATCGACGAATTGCCATGGTTGGCGATCTCGTGCAGGACTGCTGCCTTGTCCCCACGCTCGATACTCTCCAACAGCCGCGCGTGGCGCGGGTGCACGTCGCCCCGATCGCCATAGAGGCGCTCGCGGAACTTGAGGTTGTAGGCCATGCACAGCTCCAGCTGGAGACGCAGCCCCTCGTATGCCGCGATGAGACGACCGTGGCCGGCCAGCGCGACCAGCCCCACATGGAACCTGCTGTTCGCTGCCAGGACCGCGTTGTCGTCGCCGCTGTCAGCAGCGGCCTTCATGTCGGCGAGAGCCGCGCGGATGGGCTCGAGGCGGGTGGGGTCCTGGACGGGGACGCCGAGCTCGATCGCGAGCCGCTCCAGGGCGAAGCGCAGCGAGTAGATCTCGCGGACGTCCACGGCCGTGATCGGGGTGACGATGTAGCCGCGCCGGGGCAGGCTCTGCACGAGCCCATCACGCTGCAGGATGCGCAGCGCCTCGCGCAGCGGCGGCCTGCTCACGCCGAACATCTCGGTCAGCCGCTCCTCGACCAGACGGTCGCCCGGCCGGACGTCACCCGAGACGATCAGCGCCCGCAGCCGCTGGACGACCGCCTCGACCATCGACGGGATCTCGACCTTGCCCTGCTCGGTTCGGAACGCCTCAACCGCCATCATCGTGTCCTCCCTGTATCCCCGGTGCGGCTCATTGTGCAGCATCGATTGTCGAGTCCGGGTCGTGCTGGACGTGCTGCAGGTCGGCGATCACCCGGGCCTGCAGGAGTTGCTGGATCACACCCTCGCCGAGGCCCGACTCGCGGGCGACCTCGATCGAGTGCTCGCCCAGCATCGGGGCGGCACGGCGCAGCCAGCCCTTCTCGCTGCCCTCGACCTTGACTGCCTGACCGAGCACCTTCATCGGGCCGAGCTCGCGGTGCTCGATGGTCTCGACCATGTCGAGGGCCTGGGTGATGGGGTGGTTGAGTGCCTGCTCGAGGTCGAGCACCGGGCCACACGGAACGCCAGCGTTGTTGATCTCCGGGATCCACTCTTCCGCGGACTTCGCGGCGAGCACCTCCTCGATGGCGTGCCGCAGCCCCCCGCGGTTGACCATCCGAGCCGCGTTGTCGACATACCGGGGGTCCTCGGCGAGCTCGTCCTTGCCGAGCGCCGAGCACAGCCGGCGCCACATCTTCTCGTTCCCCGAGGCCAAGGTGATCGAGCCGTCGCCGGTCTTGAACGTGCCCTGCGGGAACATGATCGGGTGGTCGTTGCCGTCGCGCCCGGGAACGATCCCGAGGCTGAGGTACTTCTGCGCCTGGTAAGACATCAGGGTGAGGGTCGACTCCATCAGGGAGGCCTCCACGATTGCACCGTGGCCCGATCGGTTGCGTTCGTGCAGTGCCGCCAGCACCCCGACGGCGGCGAAGACCCCGGTCGAGGAGTCGCTGACGGCGATGCCGACGCGCAGCGCACCCGTCTCCTCGGTGCCGGTGACGCTCATCAGGCCGGACATGGCCTGGGCCGTCTGATCGAACCCTGGCAGGGCGTCGCCCGGCGGCCGCGTCCCGAACCCGCTGATGTTCACGTAGATCAGCTTCGGGTTGCGGGCCCGCAGGCTCTCCGCTCCGAGACCCATGGCGTCGGCGGTGCCGGGGCGGTAGTTCTGGACGAAGATGTCGGCGTCGTCGATGAGCCGCAGGAGCAGGTCGAGGCCCTCCGGCCGGCGCAGGTCCACCGCGAGCGACCGCTTGTTCCGGTTGGACGCCAGGTAGTAGACGCTCTCCTCGTCGTGGAACGGCCCGGACTGCCGGGCCGGGTCACCCGTGGGCAGCGTCTCGACCTTGACGACGTCGGCTCCCAGGTCGGCGAGCAACATCGTGAGCGTGGGGCCGGAGAGATAGCGGGTGAGGTCGACGACCTTCAGTCCGTCAAGCGCTGCCATGACCGGAGGTCCTCTCGGTGGTGAACTCGGGAGCGCGGCCCGCGAGGAATGCCGCGACGCCCTCCTTCAGGTCTGCTCCGCCGTAGGCCGTCTCGTGGAAGGCTCGGAGCTTGGGGTGGTCGTCGGTGACGGCCGGGTCGAGACCCAGGGCCGCCGTCACCTTGGTGGAACGGATGGTGACCTCGGAGCTGGCCGCGATGTTCGCCACGAGGGCGTTCACCTCCACCTGCAGGAACTCGGGCTCGACGACCTGCTGCACGAAGCCCATCGAGGCGGCCTGCGTGGCGTCGATGAGCTTGCCGCTGGCCACGAGGTACATGAGGTTGGACCGGCCGAGGGCACCTGCAACCGCCCGCGTCTCGGTGAGGCCCAGGGTGACGCCGAGGCGTCCGATCGGGATGCCGAACCGGGAACGGGACGACGCGATCCGGATGTCGCAGGCAGCCGCGAGCTCACACCCGCCGCCGACCGCGAGGCCGTCGACCATCGCGATGACCGGGACCGGCAGCGCCTGGACGGCCTGCAGCGCAGCGGCGATCGCGACGTTGTAGGTGTCGGCATCGCCTGCCGTGAGTCGCTTGGTAGGGAACTCACTGATGTCGGCGCCGGCGCTGAAGGCCCGGTCGCCCGCGCCACGGACGACCACGGCCCGTAGGGACGTGTGGTCCAGCAGGCTCGTGAACACCTCGCCGATCCGCAGCCAGCCAGCCAGGCTGAGCGCGTTGTGCTGGGCTGGGCGGCTCAGGGTGACCACCGCAGTCGTGCGGTTGGCCCCCACGTGGGCGAACTCGAGCCCGATCATTCCCTCGACACACTCGTCGGGCGCCTCTCCTGCGAGGACGGTCCGCAGCGGGGCGTGCTCCGTCATCGTGGCCATCACCCGTTGTCCAGCGGCACGCGGCCACGTGCCAGCTGCGAGAGCGCAACCGCGACGAGGAGGGCGCCACCGTAGAAGAGCTGCTGCACGTAGGACTGCACACCCATGAGCTGGAGCCCGGTGATGCCGGTGACGAGGAAGTACACGGCGATCGCGGTTCCCCACGGGTTGAACCGGCCCGGCATGATGCTGGTCGCGCCGAGGAAGGCGGCGGCGAAGGCCGGGAGCAGCAGGGTCGAACCCGAGCTGGGGTCCGCCCCACCAGAGGTGCCGGCATACAGCACACCGGCCAGCGCAGCCAGGGCAGCCGAACCCATGAGGGCACCGATCCGCACGCGGCCCACTCGCACACCGCTGAGCTTCGAGACGCTGCGGCCGCGGCCCACGAAGAGCAGGCGGCGTCCGACCGAGGTGTACTCGAGAACCCACCACAGCAACGCGCACAGGGCGATCGCGTAGAAGAAGGCCAGCGAGATCCCGGCGAAGCGCTTGACGATGACGTAGTCCACGAGCGTCTGCGAGATGCCCGAGATGGTGGCGGAGTCGCTGGCCCACAAGGTGATTCCCGTGAGGAGCGTGCCCATGCCCAGGGTCACGATCAGCGACTCGATGCCGAAGAAGACCATGATCAGGCCGTTGACCAGACCGACGACGAGCCCCATGACCAGGGCGGCGACGATGGCAGCCCAGATCGGCCAGCCGTGCTGGACGTTGAGGATGGCGACCATCATGGCCGACAACGTCAGCACACCCGCCACGGACAGGTCGTAGTCACCGGCCGTCAGCGGCACGATGAGCGCCAGGGTCAGGACGAGGAGCACGGCCTGCGAGCCGAGCATGGTCTGGAACGTCGCCGCCGTCAGGAAGACGCCGGGGTTCGCGATGCCGAATCCCACGATGAGCACCAGCCAGGCGACCGGCAGCGCGACACGCTGCACCATGTCGAGGCGGCTCACGCCCTTGGTCTTGGCGGCACTCACGACGCCACCTCCGTCGGCGGCTGGAGCTGCTCCGGCACCGTCTCCTGCACCGCGTACGAGAGCTCCGAGATCCGCTCCTTGCTGATCTGGTCCCCCGTCAGCTCCGCCACGATCCGGCCCTGTCGGAAGATCAGGACCCGATCGCAGATCAACGCCAACTGTTCGTGATCGCTGCTGGCGCATAGCACGCCCATCCCTTCTGCGGTCGCTGACCGCAACACTGAGAAAATCTCTTCGCGGGCGCCGACGTCGACGCCCTGCGTGGGTTCATGCACCATGAGGACGGTGGGCCGGGTCTGCAGCCACTTGGCCATCAGGACCTTCTGCTGGTTGCCACCGGACAGGCTCGAGCACGGCAAGGTCGGGTCGTTGGGTCGCACGTCGAACGACGACAGGACCTTCCGAGCCTCCTCGCGCATCTTCTTGCGCCGCAGGAACGGACCCTGCTGGTAGGTGCGCAGGGTCTGCATGCTGACGTTGTCGAGAACGGACAGGGTCAGGATCGCCCCGTCACGCGGTCGGTCCGCCGGTACGAGTGCCAGTCCCTGGTTGAACGCCTTCGTCGGGTTCTGGCGGCGCAGTTCCGTTGCCGCAGAACCGATCTCGATCCGACCCGCGTCGGCCCGCTCGGCGCCGAACATCAGGTAGGGAAGGTCCTCGAAGCCCGAGCCGGACAAGCCGGTCACGCCCAGGACCTCGCCGCTGTGGACCACGAGGGACGCCTCGACGACGAGCCCTCCGCGTGCACCCGTGACCGTCGCGGCGACCGCGGACGCAGCGAGCTGTGCCGCGCTGCGGTGGCTCACTGCCTCGAGGTCGTGGCCCACGATGAGGCGCACGATCTGCTCGCGGGTGTGGTCCGCGGTGGCACCGCCGCCCACGACCCGCCCATCACGGAAGACCGTGAATCGGTCGGTGAGCTGCTTGACCTCCTCGAGGTCGTGCGACACGAAGAGCACTCCGGTGCCGGTGGCCGCGACGTTGCGCGTCACGTCGAAGAGCATCTGCGTGTCGTCCTGCGGCAGGAACACCGTCGGCTCGTCGAGGACGAGCAGGCCGTTGCTCGGCGCGTTGGCCACTGCCCGGACGATCGCGAGCAGCGCCCGCTCGACCGGACGGAGGTCGCTGACGAGCTTCGACGTCCCGAGGCTCACGCCATACCGGTCGAAGAGCTCCCGAGCCTTGCTGCGCCACTGCTTCCAGGGGATCGCCACCGAGGCCTCGGTGGCGAGCTCGTCCAGGAAGAGGTTCTCCAGCACGGTCAGGGACGGGATGAGCCCGAGGTCCTGGTGCACGAACCGCATGCCCAGCGCCTTGTACTCACCCGGCGCGAGCGGCAGGGAGACCTCCGTGCCGTTGATGTGCAAGTGGCCACCGGGATCCGGCTGGTGGAAGCCGGCCAGCACCTTGATCAGGGTGGACTTGCCCGAGCCGTTCTGGCCGAGCAGGCCGTGGATCTCGCCGGCTCGCACCGTGAGGTCCACGCCCTGCAGCGCCTTGACTCCACCGAACGTCTTCGCCAGACCTTCGATCTTGAGGACGTCAGACATCTACTTGAGTCCCCACAGGGTCCGGTACCCGTCCTTGAACTGGTTGGGTTCGCCATACCCTTCCTTCTGGTTGACGGGCTTGCCTGCCTCGTCCACGTTGGTCGCGTCGAACACGCGCAACGGCGTCTTCTGGCTCGCCAGCGGCTCGACGCCCGACAGCACCCGGAGGACCTGGTCCATGTTCGCCCAGCCGAGCCACTCGAGGGGCTCGCCCACCTCGGCCACGACGAGGTTCTTGTCCTGGATCATCTTCATGACCGAGGCCGTGCCGTTGTAGGCGACGATCTTGACGCTGCCGGTCTTGCCGGCCTGGGTGATACCGGTGGTGAGGAAGGGCGTCATCCCGTCGAAGACCGGGACCGCGTAGTTGATGGACGGGTCCTTCAACAGGGCCGTCTGCACCTGAGTGGGCACCTTGGTCGCCCAGTCCGAGATCGGGATGTTGACGATCTGCGCCTTGCACGTGTCGGGGCACTTGGCCGCCAGCTCGTCCTTGAACGCCTTGGCGATGCCGGCTGCGGGCTGGACCTCGTTGGAGGTCACGAAGTAGGCGTTGACGTGCCCGCCCGAGTTGACGATGGCGTAGTCAGCCATGAGGGTGCCGGCCCGGTAGTGGTGGGCGTCGACGAAGGCCGCGACGTTCGGCTGCTCCTTCTTGGCGCTCTCGACGTACGACTCGTCATAGAGGTGCGTGCTGATGACCGGGATCCCTGCGGCCTTGGCGGCTGCGAGCTGGGGGCCGAGCAGCTTGGGGTCCGGCGAGCCCTCGAGCACGATGGCGTCGGCCTTCTGCGCGATTCCGCTCTGCACGCCCTGGATCCACTGCGAGACCTGGCCCTGGTTGGTGAACTGGACGACCTTGACCCCGGCCTCCTTGCCCGCCTCACCCATCGCTGCATCGACGATCTGGTTGAACGGGACAGTGCTGTTCAGGCTGACGTTGACGATCGTCTTGCCCTTGGCCTTCGACGCGTCGAAGCTTGGGCCGGGCGCCGTGAACGACGGGAGGGCTTTGGCCTTGTCGATCTCTGCCTTTGCGGCCGTCGTGTCGACTGCGGCACCCGAGCCGTTGGCGTTGGCGCTGGTCGGGCTCGTGCCCTCAGAACAACCTGCCAGGCCGAGGGCCGCGACGACCGCCAGAGGGGCGGTCAGTCCGATGGCTCCGAAGTTTCGCCGCATTGCGGTCCTCCATTGACTCCGAGGGCGGCGGGCACCGTTGCTCGCCGCGTGGTGGGCCTCACCGTAGAGGCTCGTACTGCCTATTGTCTACAATATTCAAGCGACAATCTTACAAGCCGCCTCTGAGGGCGCCGTCGCTTGCGGCCAAGGTGGATGGCTACCGCAGCCTTCAAGTCCGGCCGCGAAGCCCACTGACGAGCACACTGCACTGGGCCGCACGTAATGACGAAACTGCCCCTGATCCGCGTCTCCGCGAGTCAGGGGCTGTTCATCGATGGTGGGCGATACTGGGTTTGAACCAGTGACCTCTTCCGTGTCAACGACTTCCCACCGTCCGTAGACGGCCCTCAGCGTCATTTTCGAGCACGAGCCACTCCCCCGACGTCCGTCAACGTCCGCCCGAATCCGGGCCCGTTGTCACTCACTTAGTCACTCATCCGATCATCACCGTCGCCAGCGTCTCAACTGCCACGTGAACGCTGGGGACACGGCCGCATCCTCCGAAGGGGACGGCCCCGCGACGACCCATCCTCGCCACACGTGGGGCTCCGGGCCAACCCACCGCGCCCCAACATTTCCGCCCCAGTAACCTCGCACATCACACCCCCATCCGGCCTGACCTGTGGCCAGCCACAGGTCAGCGGCCCGACGGACCAAGGGCACACCTCGATGTGCTGCTGCGCGCCTCCGTTGACGCTGGAAGCCCACGTACCAACCAGGCAAAGGGTGAATTCGGATGAACAGATCACGCTGGACACAGGCCTTCATCGCGGCGTCGGTGCTGACCATCGCCAACTCGGCCCCGGCCCTCGCTACGGATGCCATCGGGTGTGGAGCGGTGCTGACCGCGAACACCACCTTGACGACGGACCTGGTCGGTTGTGTCGGGGACGGCCTCGTTGTCGGTAGCGACGGCATCACGGTCAACCTGAACGGACACGTCGTCAGTGGCGACACGGTCGAGGACCCGAGCGACATGGGTATCCGGGTCGCCGGGCATCAGCATGTGACGGTCACCAACGGCACCCTCCGGGGATTCTGGCGCGGCGTGGTCTTCGACGGGTCGCCCTCGGGCTCGGTCACCTTGATGTCTGTCAGTCAGATGACTCGGCGAGGGATCGTCTTTGTCGGCGGCTCTGACGGCGCCGTGGTCACGGACAACACCTCCGCCGACAACCAGGCCTCGGGAATCGCGATCGTCCGATCGGATGGCGCCCGAGTCAGGAACAACCGCAGCCTGCGCAACATCGGTGGTGCCGGCGTCCGGCTCGAGGGAGCGACGAACGCGACGGTCTCGCACAACTCGCTGAACGCCAACTCATGGGGCGTCCAGATGGAGGACGCCGTGGGCAACCAGTTGTCCAACAACACGCTGTCCGGCGACGTCGAACAAGGTTTCCAGATCGAATTCTCGAACGGCAACCTGGTGGACCACAACCTGGTCAGCGGCACCTCCACTGGCATAGGGGTCGGCGGTGACGGCAACACGATCACGAACAACCAGGTGCTGCACGGCGTCGGCCCAGACGGCATCGGCATCCAGATCGGCGGCGGCAACGGCAACCTCGTCGCAGGCAACACCGTGGTCGACCAGATCCGCTACGGCATCGAGGTCGACGACTTCGGGGACGAGGACCACCATTCCGTCGTCGGGACCGTCGTTCGGGACAATCTCGTTAACAGCGCCGGTGAGGGGATCGCGATCGGACCGGAAGCCGGCGGCGTTGTCCTCGACACTGTGATCGAGGGCAACCGGGTGACCGGTGCTGTCGACGACGGCATCCAGGTGCTCGGGCCGTCCACTGGTCTAGCCACCACGACGATCACCGGCAACGTCGCGGTGCACAACGGTGACCTCGGGATCGCCGCAGTTCCGGGGACGATCGACGGGGGCGGAAACCACGCGGCGGGCAACGGCAACCCATTCCAGTGCGTCTCGGTCAGCTGCCGCTGACCCGTCCACGCCGGAACCCCGGTGGCCAGGGGGCCCGGGGTTCCGGTATCCCCCCACTGCTGCACTCCATGGATGGGAGCATGACGACATGCGGCCAACCGTCCTCATCGTGGATGACCATGCGGACTTCCGCCGCTCGGCGGGGGCGATGTTGCAGGCCGAGGGATTCGACGTCGTCGGCGAGGCCGCTGATGGCGAGGCTGCTCTGCGCCTGCTTGCGGGGCTTCGACCAGACATCGTGCTGCTCGACATCCAACTTCCGGGCGCCGACGGCTTCGCGGTGGCCGACAAAGTCGCCAAGGGGACGGATCCGCCCATCGTCGTCCTGATCTCGAGCCGTGACCCGGACTCCTACGGCCGTCGACTCGTGGAGACGCAGGCACGTGGCTTCATTGCCAAGGACGTGCTGTGCGGGGCGTCGCTGACGGCGCTGCTCGAATGAGGCGGATGCCCAGAAGCTCCCTCTGGGCCTGGCTTGCCGCTTCCTCTTTCGGGCTGTGGTCGGAGTTGGCCGCGTCGCCGTGGGACCAAGCGATGCGGTGGCTGCCTGACCTCGCGGTCGGTCTGACCCTCCTGTCCTGTGGCCTGTTCGCCGCACGCCTCCGCCCCGGCGCGTGGACCGGCGCCCTATTGATGGCGGCCGGCCTGCTCTGGTTCGCCCCGAACTTGTCCAACGTCGGACCGACCCTGACCGGGTCCGTGGCCGCGGCACTGTTGTTCGCCCACCGCGGCCCTCTCCTGCACGCCATGGTCGCCTATCCCCGTGGCGAGACCGCATCGCCACCGGTGGTCGCCGCCATCGCGTTGGGATATTCCCTCTCTATCGCCCAGGCCTTCGTGCCGCGGCCGGGCCTCTCGTTGGCTCTGGCTGGCGTGGTTCTCATCGTCGCCCTTGGCCGTTACGTCGGCGCCTCACGGTCGGAGCGACGCACACGGGTCGTGGCCCTCGCTGTGGCCATCGTGTGGGCCATGCTGATGGGTGGTGAGGAACTGGCCCGCACGTTGAACTCGGGTGCTCGGCACGATCACCTGCTCCTGGTGACCTACCAGGCCACCATCGCGGTCGCCGCGATCGTCCTGACCGTGGGCTTGCGGTCGACGTGGTCGGATCGGGCCCTCGTGACCGACCTCGTGGTGGAGCTCGGAGCTTCTCGAACCGACGGAGTTCGCGGCGAGCTTGCCGCAGTGCTCGGCGACCCCGAACTGGAGGTCGGCTACTGGGTCGACGGAACCGGATATGTCGACACCCAGGGCCGGCGGCTGGACCTGGACCACGACGCAGACACCCGGTCGGTACTGCCGATCGAGCGCGACGGGCAACCAGTAGCCGTCCTGGTCCATCGGGCGACGCCGCTGTCCGACCCCCTCGTGGTGGACGCCGTTGCCGCCGCCGCCCTTCTGGTGACCACCAACGTACGCCTGCAGGCCGAGGTGCTGGGCTGGGTCGCGGACGTGGAGGCGTCCCGGCGCCGGATCGTCGAGGCGGCCGACGGGCAACGTGCCCGACTGGAGCTCCGGGTGCGAGAAGGCGCCATGAGCCGTCTCGGCGAGCTGAGCGCCGTTCTCGACCAGGCACGGGTCAGCTCAGGCAGCCACGAGGTGAGCGTGCGGATTGACGTGGCCCGGAGCCAGCTCTCACGAGCCGAGCAGGACCTGCGACAACTGGCTCGCGGGATCCACCCCCATCAGCTGGCGCAACGGGGACTGGTGGCCGCCCTGACGGACCTTGCCGCGGAGAGCCCGCTGCCCGTGGCGGTGGAGGCTCTCGGTCCGGTTGACCAAGCCCCGCAGGTCTTGGCTGCGGCTGCCTACTTCGTGTGCTCGGAGTCCCTGGCCAACGCGGTCAAGCACAGCGGAGCATCGGGAGCCACTGTGACCGTGGAGGTTCTCTCCGCGGAGGTCGTCGTGCAGGTGGCCGACAACGGCATCGGGGGCGCCGGCGCCACGGGCGGCACGGGACTGCAGGGGCTGGTGGACCGGGTCGCGGCCCTGGGCGGGACGCTGGAGGTGGTCAGTCCGCCAGGCGGTGGCACCCGGCTGGTGGCCAGGCTCCCCCGTTCACGGCCTGGTGGAGCAGGTTGAAGGGATCTGCGTTGGCGACTCGGAAGGGGTGGCGGCTGCGAGTCTGCGGATCTGGGCAATTGCGCTGCGGGTCCTGGGGTCCTTGTTCAGGTCCGCATAGACGGGTTCGAGCGCTGACCTGAGGGCGGCGAGCTGGACCGGAGTGGCGTTGACCAGTTGGGCGCCCTTGTCGCAGGCCGAGCGGATCGCGTTCGTCTGGTCGGCCACCCGACCAGACGCGTAGCGCCGGGTGTCGGCGGTGGCGGCGGCGAGCCAGCGGCGCTGCCGACTGGTCAGACCGGCATACACGTCGGGGTTGACGATCTCGACGCCTATCGACGCCCACAGCCGGACATTGGCGGTCACGTAGGGCGCCCTGGCCGGTAGGTCAGAGGAACCGTAGAAGGGGAAGCCGATGTTGAAGCCCTGAATCTGACCTGTGTCGAGGGCATGTGTCCGTCCGTCCCCGATGGCGGGGAAGGGGGTGGCCCCGAGGGCGCGAATCGCCTGCTCCTGCACCTTGGACGGGTAGGTTCCGAAGGAGACGCCCCTCCAGTCGCCGGGGGTGAGGAGCGGGTGTTTCACCCCCATCGGCAGCTGGAAGGCACCGGGGCTCATACCGAGGCCGGTCACCCCGGCCGGTTCGATCCCCGCGAGCAGCTGGTCGGCCAGCGGACTGGTCAGGACCGCGTTCTCCACCGCGTAGGAGTCGATCAGCAACGGCGCCGACAGCGCCTCCAGGCTCGTCACACCCACCGAGTCGAAGGTATTGCTGCCGACCCAGCCAAGGTCCACATCACCCGCTGCGACCGCGCGCACGACCTGTACCTCTGCGTCGGGTGCGTAGGAGCCAAAGGTGTTGAGCACCACGACCTGCACATCACCGCCGGACACGATGCCGACCGCCTCGATGAAGTGCGCAAGGTAGTTACTCGGCGCGTAACCCGTCTGGGCAAGTCGCAGCACGACCCGTGTGTCGCTCCCCGCCTTGTCCCTCTCCCGGTCGGGGGTTCCGCACCTCGCCAGCGAGGCCGCGAGCAAGGCGAGAGCGATGCACACGGACCAGCCTCGCCTGGACCTGGTCACGGTCGCCCCAAGGTCGGGCGGACGACCAGGATGGAGCCGTCCATGCCGAGGGCGAATCCCCTGCCGTCGCGTCCGAAACGCGGCGCCGTCGCCAGTGCTCCTTCCGCAACGGGCCACGTTGCCACGACACGGTGTTCGCGGTCGAAGACATAGGTGGGCCCGGGCCTGCACGGGCTGACGTAGGTGTCGCCGAGGTCGTCCACGGTGACGTCGCAGGGGCCGTACTCGCTGAGCAGTCCGCTGCCACCGAATGCGTCGACGGTGTGACCGTTGCCGTCCAGGTAGAGGATCCGGCCGGCGTTGTCGTTGGCGACCACCAACCGGTCGTGCACGTCGATCATCACCAGGTGGAAGTTCCCGACGAGGTCGGGATCGCGACCAGAGGAGCCCCCACCGATCTGCCACACCAGCGTGCCGCTCGGTGTGAGCTTGCTGACTGTCTGTCGCTGGTCATCTACGAGGTAGACGTTGCCGGAACGATCCACGACGAGGTCGAAGGGAATCTGGAACTGATCGGCACGGAAACCGTAGCTTCCGAACTCGTGGAGGAATCGGCCCTGGGGGGTGAAGACCTGAACGCGAGCGTTGCCGCTGTCCGAGACGTAGACCGATCCGTCCGGGCCAACCGTGATCTTCCCCGATACCCCGGCCGGGTCCGACGGGTCGGGGCCGACGAAGTTGAACGCGCCCGGCCCTTTGCCCGGTCTCCCCCAGCTACGCAGCGGTCGTCCATCGGCGGAGATGACGCTCACCCGCTGGCTGCTGTCGGTGAGGTAGAGGTTGCCGTCCGGCCCGAGCGCGAGAGCGTCGGGACGCTTCAGCCCCAGCGTCGTCGCGGAGTAGCGCGCCACGACCTCAAACGCTTTCGGCAGATTCGTTGCTGTCGTCCCGGCCGGGCTCACTCGGCCCGGGGTACCCCCGCACGCAACGGCCACCCAGCTCAGGGCGAGGACGAAGCCGACGAGGGCGGCCCGTCCATCGACTGCTGTGGACATGGCCCTCTCCGTCCCCTCGCGTGTCCCCGATCGTAGGGAGCCGGCCGGGACACCGCATCCGGTATCCGCAACACGCCACCACCTGGATCGCTAGGATCCGGCCATGGTGCCCGGGCGCACGGCGCTGGTCGACACCCTGCGGATCTGCGCGGGGGTCCTGGTGATCCTTGTCGGGGCGGCCGCCTTCTCCGTCGCCACCGGTCCCAGCCGCTACACCTCGTATGCCGGCCGCTCCAGCATGTCGGCGATCCTGACGCTTGCCACCGGCACGGCCCTCGTCGCCGCAGGCCTGGTCACCTCGCTGGGTCGCAGGCCGGCCGCCGAGGGCGACCTCGCTCAGCTGATCGGGCTCACCTGGTTCTGCCCCACTCTCGTCGGGTGGACAGAGGGGCCCCCGCTGGTGCGCGGCATCGCCCTGATGGGCACAGGGATGACGCTGCCCCTTGTCCTGCACCTGGTCGTCCGAGGCCTCACCCGCCCGGCCCGCCGGTGGCGCACCCTCGTCGTCGCCACGTATGGCGTATCGGTGGCAGCAGCGGTCCTCCTGGCACTCTTCCGGGATCCCTATCTCGACCCCAGCTGCTTCGCCAACTGCACCGTCAACCCCTTCCTCGTCCACAGCTCGCCCGACCTCGTTCGGGGCGTCGACACCATCGAACGATGGTTCGTCGCGGGGGCGGGCCTGCTCTTGGCCGGCCTCGGGGTGGCTCAACTGGCAGCCAGGCCGTCAAGCATGCGGCGTCGGTCACTCCCGCTGGCCGCCCCGGCCATAGTTGTGGGGGCGTCTGTCGCGGCCCACGCCGCAGTGAGCCTGCAGCGACCCAAGGAGGACCCGTCCAACGACATCCTCTACGGCCTGAACCTGGTCACGTGTGTGGGTCTCGGCCTGCTCGCCGGCGGGCTGTGTCTCGGCGTCGTCCTTCAGCAGCGCAGGCGCCAAGCCCTGGCCCGACTGGCCTCCGAGCTGGCCGCAACTCCGGTCGCCGGGCGGATGGAGGCAGCGCTTGGCAGCGCGCTGGGCGATCCCGGGCTCCGCCTTGCCTACCCGGTGGAGGACCCGACGCGCCTGGTGGACGCCCGAGGTCGACGGGTAACCGAGGATGATCCTGGCGACGAGCGTCAGGTCACCACCCTGACCCGCCAGGGCCGAGCCATCGCCGTCGTCACGCACGCGAGCACGAACCAGCACCTTGAGAACCACCTAGGATCCGCGGTCCGGCTGGGCCTGGACAACGAGCGGCTCCAAGCCGAGAGCCTGGCCCGCCTGGATGAGCTTCGCGCCTCGCGCGAGCGCTTCGTCGAGGCAGGCGACCTGGAACGTCGACGGCTCGAGCGCGACCTCCACGACGGCGCCCAACAGCGTCTCTTGGCGTTGTCCTACGACGTTCGCCTCGCCACCGCAACCGCCGCGGCCGAGGGCGACGACCGCACCGAGACGAGCCTGCGCCGAGCGACCGAGATCACCCAGCAGGTGCTGGGCGACCTGCGCGAGCTCGCCCGGGGGATCTTTCCCGCAGCTCTGGCCGAAGTGGGTCTGGCGGAGGCATTGCGCAGCTTCGCCGATGTCGCACCGATCCCGATCGACCTGCGGGTTGCCGACCAGGAACGCCACGCGGCATCCGTGGAGGCCGCCGGATACTTCGCCGTGGTCGAGGCGGTCGAAGACGCCTCCCACCGGGGAGCCACCAGCGCCCAGGTGTTCGTGCACAGCGAGCAGTCTCGAGTGGTGCTGGTGCTCCACGACAACGGCACGCCGCGCAGTTCGCCGATGATGGATCTGGTCGACCGAGTTGGTGCTCTCGGGGGCACCACTACCCTCGAGCCCACCACCTGTCGGCTGGAGATCCCGTGCGCGTAGTGGTGGCCGACGACACCCTGCTGACCCGGGCCGGCATCGTCGCCCTGCTTGGACAGGCTGGTGTGGAGGTGGTCGGGCAGGCCTCGGACGCCGCCGAACTTCTTGACTTGGTCGACCAGACCGGGCCAGACATCGCCCTCGTCGATATCCGGATGCCCCCGACCCACACGACCGAGGGACTCGTGGCCGCCGGTCGGATCCGCGCAGCCCATCCAGAGGTGGGCGTCCTGGTGCTGTCCCAGTACGTCGAACCCGCGTACGCGATGCAGTTGCTGACGGACCACACCGAGCGGATCGGCTATCTCCTCAAGGAACGAGTCTTCGACATCGCCACGGTGGTCGACGCTTTGCGCAGGATCACCGACGACGAGAGCGTCATCGACCCGACCATCGTGGCCCAGCTGGTGGGGCGACGCCGGAGTGTCGACCCGTTGGGGCCTCTCACCGCGCGTGAGCGCGAGGTGCTTGGCCTCGTCGCCGAGGGCATGTCCAACAAAGCCCTGGCCTCCCGACTGGTGGTCACCGAACGAACCGTCGAGGCGCACATCACCCAGATCTTCCTCAAGCTCGGACTGCCCGAGACCGCCGATGTGCACCGTCGGGTGTTGGCCGTTCTCACCTTCCTTCGCACCTGATCACCAGGGCATCCGACGAGGCTCACCGCAGTCGAGCCCGGCACGGCGACGCGGCCGAGGGTGTGGCTGGCCACAAGCCTCGATGTGGGTGGTCCGCGGGTTGACCCGGATGTCTGGGCGGTCCCGATCGGCGAGCCTTGAAATCCTCGAAGAATCACGAAGGGACGCCAGGCCATGACATCCAGACAGCCCGCACCCCCGACCTCGACGCGCGCTCGAGCCTTGGGGCGTCGGCGACGGATAGCCATCGCGACCAGTGTCGGGCTGCTCGCCCTGACCGCCGCGGCGTGTAGCAGCGACACTCGGGGCGCCACCGCAACCACCTCCGCTGCTACTGCGCCGCCTGCCACGGCAAAAACCACCCAGCAGAACGGTCAGATCGCGTTTGAGCTGCGCAACAAGGCCCCCTACGAGTCCGTGGTCTCCATCATGAACCCTGATGGGACGGGCGTCGTCACGTTGGCGTCCCCCGCGCCGTTCGAAGCCCCGCAATGGTCTCCCGACGGAAAGTCCATCGCCGGCATGGCAGCCGCGTCCGGAACGATCGCCGGCCACGTCGTGAATGTCGATACCGGCGCCGTCGTCGACATCCCGAACTCCGGGGGCGTGTTCATGGACTGCTTCGTCTGGCGACCCGATGCCCAGCGGTTGGCATGCGACAGCCTCAACTCGGCCGACCAGAACTCCGGCATCTACACGATCCGCGCATCGGACTGGTCGGATCTGCGCAAGGTCACCGCTAGCCCTGTTCTCGACGACCGCCCAGGCAGCTATTCGCCCGACGGCAAACGGATCGTGTTCGCGCGTTTCAACCACGACGGGTCATCAGTGGGACTCTTCGTCATCAACGCCGACGGAACTGGTCTCAAGCAGATCACTCCGACTGGGGCTCTGCTCGGCGGTAACAAATGGGGCGACTGGTCACCTCAAGGCAACGAGATCGTCTTCGCGCAAGGCGTCAACGCTGGTGCGCGCGCTGCCATCTGGGTCGTCCACGCCGACGGCAGCGGCCTGCACGAAATCCACTTTGACAGCCCCATCCCCTGCGGCGGACCCAAAGCGGACCCAAAGTCGCGCGGCTGCTTCGACGCGACGTGGTCACCCGACGGCAAGCAGATAGCCTTTATCGTCAACGAACCATCCGGCGAGGGTCGCAGCGTCTACACCGCCAACATCGACGGAAGCAACCTCACCCAGCTCACGCACGGAAACTCAGGGAACCCTGACTGGGGAACCCGTCCCCCGACCTGAGCCCCAACCCAGCCACAGTCTGCGCCAGACGACCGCCGGCCACGGCCCGAATGCGCGGCTACGGCAACGGCCACCGATCTACGTTTCCGCAGGTCAGGGGCCGTTTCGTGTTGGTGGGCGATACTGGGTCTGAACCAGTGACCTCGTCCGTGTCAACGACTTTCACACGGTCCGCAGACGTCCGTCGACGTCGTTCTGAGCACGCACCACTCCCCCACCGTCCGCCGACGTCCGCTCACATCCGTGGTCGTCGTCACAGCTTTAGTCACTCACCCCGATAACCCGCCGCCGTGGATGCAGGTGGCCGAGCCATCGGTGGTGAACGCGTACTCGTGGAGGCCTCCCCCCAGACGTGGATCGAAGTAGGCCCGGCCGACTCGAGAAGTGTCAAGGCCGGATGACGGAGTCGAGCGACGGGATCGCCTTGCCTGGGTTCAGAATCCCGTGAGGGTCGAGCGCCTTCTTCACGGCGTGGTGCATCCGGATGACCGGTGCGGAGAGCTCGCGAGCAAGGCCACTCATCTTGAGCAGTCCGACGCCATGTTCGCCCGTGACCGTGCCGCCAAGATCCAGCGCGTCACCGATGATGATCTCGAAGGCCGCCTTGGCCCGAGCCTGGGCCGCCTCATCGCCCGGTGTGGTGATGATGAGGGGGTGCAGGTTGCCGTCCCCTGCGTGGGCGATGTTGGCGATGAGCACGTCGTGGGCCTTCGCGGTCTTCTCGATACGCAGGAGCATCTCGGGGACCATCCCGATCGGGACGCACACGTCCTCGGTCAGCACCGGTCCGAGCCGCTCCAGGGCGGGGTACGCGAGCCGCCGGGCGGCAAACAGGGCCTCGGCTTCCTGCTCGTCCGATGACTGCGCCGCGAAGGTCGCGCCGCCCTCCTCGAAGCAACGCACCAGCTCGGCGGCCTCGGCGTCTCCCGCGGCTCCAGGCGTGTCGGTGCGCCCGATCAGCACGACCTCCGCGTCGACGGCGAGGCCCATGTGCTTCCAGGCATCGACGGCCTCGAGGCAGTAGCGGTCGACCAGCTCCAGCGCCGACGGGACGACGCCGGACGCCGCGACGAGGGCGACCGCCCGGCCGGCGTCCACGACCGAGCCGAAGTACCCCGCCACGGTTCGGGCCGGCGACGGAAGCAACCGCAGCCGAAGGGTCGCCTCGGTGACGATCGCGAGAGTCCCTTCAGACCCGACGAGAAGGCCCCGGAGGTCGTACCCGGCGACACCCTTGGCGGTCCTGCGGCCGACCCGCACGACGTCACCAGTTCCCGTGACGGCCTCGAGCTCGAGCACGTAGTCGCCCGTGACTCCGTACTTGACGCAGCACATGCCGCCCGCGTTCGTCGCGATGTTGCCGCCGATGGTCGACCAGGGCGAGCTCGCCGGGTCAGGTGGGTACCAGAGTCCTTGTCCCGCAACGGATGCGCGCAGGTCGTCGTTGACGACTCCGGGCTGGACACGGACCCAGCGCTCGGCCTCGTTGACCTCGAGGACAGCGGCCATCCGCTCCATCGAGAGGATGACGCAGCCGTCCACGGCGTTCGCCGCTCCGGAAAGCCCGGTCCCGGCGCCCCGCGCCACGATCGGCACTGCCTCCGCGATGCACCAACACACTACTTGGGCGACCTCCGCGGTCGAGGACGGCCGGACGACGGCCAGCGGCGCGCCATACGGAGCCCACTCCGCCTCGTCGTGCGCATAACGTGCCATCGACTCGGTGGCCGTGATCACGGCGCCCGCGGGCAGCGTCGACACCAGGTCCTCGATCATGTCCCCTCCTGCGTTCCCCGAGGAACCGTCAGCGACCGACGAAGGCCAGAAGCGCGCGGTTCACGGCGTCCGGCTCGTCGAAGTTGGCGGCGTGACCGCAGGCGTCGATGACGACGGCGCTGACCAGCGGGTTCTCCTTGGCCATCCAGGTGGCGTGGTCGGACGGCCAGTACTGGCTGTCGGCCCCGGCGATCATGAGGATCGGCACGGTGGACCGCACGAGGACGTCTCGCCAGTCCGCCGCGGCGTGGTCCTGCAGCAGTGGGCGGGTTACGGGGTCGGCAGCATCGCCCATGACGGGCATCGCACCGATGGCTGCCGCCATGGCCGAGAGCCCGACCAGGGTCTTCTCGATGCCCAAGCCTCGTCCGGTTTGGGGGATCCCGGCCTCGAAGAACGTCCCCACGTTCTCGGGCGTGAGTCCGTAGAAGCCGTTGTCCCAGCCGTCCGCGTTGAGCATCTTGGGCGTCTGGTCCACGGAGGCCATGCCCAGGCAGCGGTCGTACCCGAACAAGTCGAGGTAGGCCCAGATCGCGCTCGCGCCCATGGAGCCACCGACGAGGTATGCCGCGTCGAGACCGAGTGCGTCGAGCAGCTCGTGCAGGTCCTTGCCGTGTCGGGAGAGGCGCTGGCCGTGGGTGGGCGTCTCCGACAGCCCGTGGTTGCGCCGGTCGAAGCCGATCACGCGGTACCCCGCTGCGAGCAGCGCCTGCTCCTGGAAGTACCAGCTCGTCGCCGGCGCCGTGAACCCGGCGACGAGGATGACCGGCGTGCCCACGCCTTCGTCGGTGTAGGCCAGCGTCACGTCGTCGCTCGTCTGGAACTGCGGCATCTCGAACTCCTCTGGTCGATGTCCCCATCACACCACCGGCGTCGAGGACAGGCACGGGAGCATTCCTCCGACGTTCGAGCCTCCGGGTGGTTGAATCGTCCTGACGGCAACGGTGCCGGAGCCACGGAGAGGTGGGAGCACTATGGCCACAGCTCACGGACGCGGCTGGCTCGAGCTGCTGCTCGCCGGCGCCTCGGGCGCCGAGCTCGACACCCATCGCAGCACCCTCCTCGGCTCTGCCCCCGACGACGATCGGGGCCGTGTCGAGGAGGACGCAGCCAGGGCCCGTCAGCTCAGCGACCTGCTCCGCGAGCACAAGCGGCACGCCGAGGAGCTCGGGGTCCTCAACGACCTCGCCCGGGGCCTGTCCACGCTACGCGACCCGTCCGAGACTCTCGCCGAGGTGGCCCGGCAGGCTCGCCGCTTCCTCGCGGTCGACGTCGCCTACCTCATGCTGCTCCAGGCCGACGGCAAGCTGCGGATCGAGACCATCGACGGGTCGCTCGGCACGGTGATGCGCGGCATCGAGCTGGGCCCCGGCGAGGGCCTGGGCGGTCGGGTGCTGGCCACCGGAGTACCCATCTGGACCTCCAACTACGTCAAGGACGTCGCGATCGAGCACACGTCGTGGCTCGACCGTGCTGCCGAGAGCGAGCAGCTCGGCGGCATCCTCGGCGTCCCGCTCCTCCAGGGCGACGCGACCATCGGGGTCCTGCTCGCCGCCGACCGCAGCCCGCGCGAGTTCGCCGACCGTGAGGTCGCCCTGCTCGCTGCGCTCGCCTCGCACGCAGCCGTGGCCATCCGCAACTCCCACCTGTTCGACGAAACCCGTTCTGCCGCGCAGGAGCTCGCCGAGGGCAACGTCAGGCTGCGTGACACCGCCGAAGCCAACCAGCGCGCCATCCGGCTGCACGACCGCCTCATGAGCGTCGTTCTCGGAGGGGGTGGGCCAGCCCAGGTCGCCGACGCACTCGAGGACGCTTTGGCCGCCAGGATCGCGGTCTACGACGAGCAGGACCAGGCGCTTGCCTCAGGCCGAGCCCACGCCGGCTCGGGCTCGACTCACATGCCACCGACGCTGGCCCAGCTGCTCGGGTCACCGTCCGTCGCCGAGCACTTCACCGAGCACGGCGCGGCGAGTGGTGCGGTGGAGGTCGAGGGCGAGCACCTCGCAGTCACCCCGGTGTCGCTGCGCGAACGGATCGTCGGCTCGGTGGTGGCGCGCACCGACGGTCCCCTCAATGCCGACGAGCTGCGCCTGCTGGAGACGGGCAGCACCGTCATCGCGCTCACCATCGCCTCGGAGCGGGCCGTCGGCGAGGCAGAGCTGCGCGCGCGGGGCGAGCTCGTCAGTGCCGTGCTGCTCGGCAGCCTCGACGAGGAGTCGCTGCGACGGCGCGCCCGCACTGCGGGCGTCGACCTCGCCACCGTGCAGTCGGTCGTCGTGCTCTCCCCCACGCCGGGTGACGCCGCCAGGGCAGCGTCGCTCGTCGGCCGGCTTGCTTCGGCCTTGGGCGGCTGGTCGGCGGAACATGCGGGCCGGGCAGTCGCGCTGCTCCGCGAGGACGACCTCACCGCGGTGCGAACGCGACTGGAGGCCTTGGCGGGAGGCCAGCTCCCGGGCACGGCCGGCATTGCCCCCAGTGACGGGGGTACGGCTGGAGTGCGCGACTCCTACCGCAGCGCCGACCAGTGCACGGCGATCCTGCGAGGACTCGGCCGCACGGCCTCCTGCGCCCTGTCCCCCGAGTTGGGCATCTACCGCACCGTCTTCAGTCGCAGCGGACGCGGTGAGATCGACGTCTTCGTCCAGGCCACCCTCGGACCGCTCGTCGACCACGACCGCGCCCACCGACGCGACCTCGTGCCCACGCTCGAGGCCTACCTCGCCGAGTCACGCCACCACGCCAACACCTGCGCCCGCCTGCACGTCCACGCCAACACCCTGTACGCGCGCCTCGACCGGATCACCGAGGTGCTCGGCGAGGACTGGAAGGACCCGGAGCGCGCATTCGACCTCCAGCTCGCACTGCGACTGCGCCGGCTGGACGCGACCGTCGGCCAGGGCTCCCCCTCCGACTGACTCTGACAGGCGGTCCAGTCCCGCACCTCCGCCACACCTCCGCATCACTCCACCGCACGGACTGACAGGTATCCCCCATGTCCGGGTCAGGGTGTGGACTCTTTCTCCGTTCAGGTGGTCAGGCCTCCCGTGGTCCGATGACTCTCGCCGGCCAACGAGGGTCGGCAGGTCTGGAACGGAGTGGCGGACATGCGACGGATCGTGGCTCAGCGCCTCCTCTGGTCGGCACCGATGGTCCTGCTCGTGTCGGCGCTCACCTTCGTGCTTGCCTGGCTCACCCCCGGTGACGCCGCCCGCACGGTCCTCGGGACCAACACCAACCCCGAGGCGTACCAGCAGGTCCGCACCCAACTCGGCCTCGACCAGTCCCTGGCGACGCAGTACACCAGCTGGCTGTCGGGCGTCGTCCGCGGGGACTTCGGCGAGTCGCTGTTCACCGGTGAGTCCGTCTCGACGATCCTGGCCCAGCGTGCCGGTGTCAGCCTCTCGCTGATCCTCGGAGCCACCCTCGTGTGCGCCGTGGTCGGGGTCGGGCTCGGCACGCTCAGCGCCGTCGTCGGCGGCTGGGTGGCCCGCGCCGTCGACGCCCTGTCGCTGTTCGGCATGAGCGTGCCGACCTTCTGGTTCGCGCTGCTCCTGGTCCTCGTTGCGGCGGTGCGCTTTCCCCTGTTCCCTGCCACAGGCTACGTGCCACTCACCCAGAGTCCCGCAGCCTGGTTCGTCTGCCTCGTGCTCCCGGTCATCGCCCTCGCCGTCGGCGGGATCGCCATGGTCGCCAAGCAGACCCGCGGCGCGATGATCGACGTCCTCGGTAAGGAGTACATCCGGGTGCTGCGCGCCAACGGCGTCCGCCCCCGCGCGATCCTGCTGCGGCACGGGCTCAAGAACGCAGCCGTCCCGGTCGTGACCGTCCTCGGCCTCATCATGGTCGGCCTCCTCGGCGGCACGATCCTCGTCGAGCAGGTCTTTGCCCTCCCGGGCATCGGCAGCCTCGCCGTGACGGCCACCGCGAAGCACGACCTACCCGTCCTGGAGGGCGTCGTCGTCGCCTACGCCCTCATCGTCGTCGTCCTCAACCTCGCCACCGACCTCGCGTACGCGTGGCTCAACCCCAGGATCGAGGCAGCATGACCGCCGAGACCGCCGCCGCCCTCGCGCCGGCCACCCCGGGCAGCGCCCCTCGCCGGGCCATCGGCCTCAGCATGCTGAGGCGTGTGCTACGACGGCCGCTCGGCGCACTCTGTGTCGCCTGGCTGCTCGCGGTGACCCTCGGCAGCTTCTTCGCCTCCGCCGTCGCACCGTACGGTCCTCTCGAGCAGGACCTCGTCGCCACCTACAGCGGACCGAGCGCAAGCCACTGGCTCGGCGCCGACCAGCTCGGCCGCGACATCCTGTCGCGCATCCTCCATGGCGGGCAGGTCAGCCTCCCCGCCGTCCTGGAGGCCGTCGCGGTGTTCGTCGCCATGGGCCTCGGGCTGGGTCTGCTCGCCGGGTATGCCGGGGGCGCGACCGAGCGCCTCGTCATGCGGGTGTGCGACATGCTGATGTCGATCCCGATCGTCGTCATCCTGCTCGTTGTCCTCGCGGTCTTCAGCCGTAACGAGACCGCGGCGATGATCACCTTCGGCTTCCTCGCCTCCGCCGGACTCGCTCGGGTGGTGCGGGCATCGACCATCGAGGTCCGCGCCGAGCAGTTCGTCACCGCCGCGGTGACGGCCGGCATGACGCCGTTGCACGTGCTCCGTCGCCATGTCCTGCCCCGGGTCGCTGGCCCGGTGATCATCCAGGCCGCCCTCCTCGCCGGCTCCGCGCTCCTGGTCGAGAGCGGCCTCAACTACCTCGGTCTGGGCATCCAGCCGCCTGCTCCCAGCTGGGGTGGCCTCGTCGCGGACGCGTCGCAGGCCATCGACACCCAGCCGTGGCTGCTGGTCCCCAGCGGTGCGGTTATTGTCCTCACGGCCCTGGCCCTCGGGCTGCTCGGCGACGTGGTCCGCGACCTCTCCGCCGATCCGACCCTCGCCGGACGCACGCTGTCCTGGCGGGCGATGCAGACCCGGGTCCTCCGCACCCGGTCCGACGCGACGGACAGCCCCGCGGACAACCGCAGCGACGCGGCATACCTGGCAGGTCAGGCCGACCACGCGGGACGGAGCCTTCTCTCGGTCCGTGACCTGACCGTCACGGTCGGCGACACGACGCTCGTGGACCGGGTCACCCTCGACGTCCGTCGCGGCGAGACCCTCGGCCTGGTCGGCGAGTCCGGCTGCGGCAAGACGATGACCGTCTCCGGTCTGCTCCGGCTGCTGCCGCCCGAGGGCACCCTCTCAGCCCAGGAGTACACCTTCGACGGCGAGGACCTGCTCGCCCTCGACGAGCCCCGGATGGGCCGGGTTCGTGGCACTCGCATCGGGTACATCGCCCAGGAACCCGTGGCTGCCCTCGACCCCTCCTTCACCGTCGGTCGTCAGCTCGGCTACGTCGTGCGCCAGCACACGGGCCTCCGCGGAGCTGCACTGCGTGCCCGGGTGCTGGAGCTGCTCGGCCTGGTCCGGCTCCCCGACCCTGCCGCCGTGGCCCGCAAGCACCCCCACGAGTTGTCCGGAGGGATGGCGCAACGGGTCGCGATCGCCCGGGCCCTGGCCGGTCAGCCGGACCTGCTCATCGCCGACGAGCCCACCACGGCGCTCGACGTGACCGTGCAGGCCGAGATCCTCGACCTGCTGCGCGACCTGCAGACGACCATGGGGATGGCCCTGATCATCGTGACCCACGACTGGGGCGTCGTCGCCGACATCTGCGACCGGGCCATGGTGATGTATGCCGGCCAGGTCGTCGAGAGCGCGACCGTCGCCGACATCTTCGCCGCGCCGAGCCACCCCTACACGGCAGCCCTGCTGGCGGCGAACCCGCACGGCAGCACGCCGATGGAGCCGCTGGCAGCGATCCCCGGCCAGGTGCCCGCTCCTGGCACGTGGCCGACCGGTTGCCGGTTCCAGGCGCGCTGCGCCCTCGCCACGGAGGCGTGCGGCTCCGGGCCGGTCCCGGTCACCCTCGCCACCAGCGGCTCGGCCGTGCGGTGCCTCCACCCGCTGACCGCCACGACCGCCACGACCCCGGAGAGGAGCCTGCACGATGTCGGAGCTTCTTGAGATCGAGTCCCTGTCGGTGACCTACCGCCGCCGCCGGCGCGCGGTCACCCCCGCCCTCACGGACGTGAGCCTGAGCATCGCGCAGGGCCGGACCTACGGGCTGGTCGGCGAGTCGGGGTCGGGCAAGTCCACCCTCGGCAAGGCCGTCCTCGGCCTCGCGCCCGTCGAGTCCGGCCGGATCCTGTTGGACGGCAACGACATCACCCACGTCACTGGTGCGGCCCGTCGCCGGCTCAGCCAGGACATCCAGGTGGTGTTCCAGAACCCCTACGGTTCCTTCAACCCGAGCCGCACCATCGGCCAGTCGGTCGCCGAGACCCTCGAGGTGCAGAGCGACCTCTCTGCTGCGCAGGTCCGCAGCAGGGTCGGCGAGGCGCTGGAGCGGGTCGGCATCGGTGCGACCGCGATCGACCGCTACCCGAGCCAGTTCTCGGGTGGTCAGCGCCAGCGCATCGCCATCGCCAGGGCGCTGCTGCCCCGGCCTCGCCTGGTGATCTGTGACGAGGCCGTGAGCGCGCTCGACCTGTCGATCCAGGCTCAGGTGCTCAACCTGCTCGTCGACCTGCAGCGCGACCTCGGCGTCTCCTACCTGTTCATCAGCCACGACCTCGAGGTGGTGCGCCACCTCTGCCACGAGGTCGGAGTGCTCCGGCAGGGCGTGCTCGTGGAGGAGGGCTCAGCCTCGGTCGTCTGCGAGACCCCGGCCCACATCTACACCAAGCGGCTGCTGGCGGCCGCGCCGATCGCGCACCCGCAGCAGCAGCAAGAACGCCGCGAGGCCCGACGCCACCTGCGCCTCGCCACCGCCGAGACCTGACCCCCGGACCCCGGTCAGACGGCATACCCCCGCACCGCCCGCACGACTCCAACCCAGCCGGACAACACCTGAGCCTTATACAGAAAGAGGACCACCATGACCACCACACCGCGCCGCCGTAGGCGGTTGCTGACCTCCCTGCTGGCGACAGCCGCCGTGGCCACGATGGCCTCGGGGTGCGCCGGCGTCGCCAAGGACGCCCAGAGCGGTGGCAGGGCCGCCGTGAAGGGCGGCACGCTCACCGTTGCCTTCGGCTTCCCGCCCCAGAGTCTCGACCCCGGCCAGAACGGCAACGGAGGGCAGAACATCGTCCAGTGGCTCACCTACGAGCCGCTCATCCGCGCCAAGTCCGACGGGACGATGGCTCCCGGCCTCGCCGAGAAGTGGGGCTACGTCGGCACCGGCAACAAGGCCTTCGAGCTGACCCTGCGAAAGGGCGTCACCTTCGCCGACGGCACCCCCGTCAACGCCGCCGCGGTCGTGGCCACCCTCGAGCGCTACCTCAAGACACCCGCCCCCTTGAGCCACTGGCTCTACGGCATCACCGGCTTCGAGGCCAAGGGTGACGACGTCGTCGCCGTCAAGCTCGACAAGCCCAACCCGATCCTGCCGCTGGTCTTCAGCCAGGCGGCCAACTGGGGCGACATCATCAGTCCTGCAGGCCTCAAGGACACCAAGGCCCTGGCGAACACCACCCACGGAGCGGGCCCCTACACGCTCGACAGCGCGGGGACGGTCGCCGGTGACCACTACACGTTCGTCAAGAACCCCAAGTACTACAACGCCGGCGGGGTGACCTACGACAAGATCGTCCTGAAGATCATCCCCGACCAGAACGCCGCCCTCCAAGCGCTCAAGAGCGGCCAGGTGGACATCGACATGAACGCCTCCGACCGGCTGGCTGACCAGGCCAAGGCTGCCGGGGCGGACGTGATCGGCGGAGTCAACATCACCTCGGCCATCTTCCTCATGGACCGTGACGGCGTGACCGCTCCCGCCCTCAAGGACGTCCGCGTCCGCCAGGCGCTCAACTACGCGATCGACCGCAAGGCAGTCGCGAAGGCTCTCGGCGCCGCCTACAAGCCGACTGCGCAGGTCGCCACCGAGGGCACCGACGGCTACGTCAAGGAGCTCGACGACGCCTACCCCTACGACCCCGCCAAGGCCAAGGCCCTCCTGGCCGAGGCCGGCTACGCCAAGGGGTTCTCCTTCGACCTCGTCTCGACGGCGCTGCTAGGCGGTGACGTCGTCTCGCAGGCCGTCGTCTCCCAGCTCGCCAAGGTGGGCGTGAAGGTCAAGCTCAAGAGCACCGGTGCCGACCTCAACCAGCTCATCGCCGACATGGCCTCCAAGAAGTTCGCCGCGGTGTCGTTCAACGTCGGAGGGTCGATGTTCACCAACGCCCTGCAGAACTTCACCTCTCCGGTCTCGCCGCTGAACCCGTTCCAGAGCAAGGGCGCCGAGGTGCTCGGAGCCTTCGACCAGCTCGCGGCGGCCCCGGAGTCCGAGCTGGCAACCAAGGCCCAGGCCCTCAACCGGGCGGCCGTCGAGCAGGCCTGGTTCATCCCGGTCGGGTCCAACCCGTACTACGTCTTCACCAAGGGCGTCACCAAGCCCGGCAACGTGACCGAGGGCGGCGTCGTCGACGTCCTCGACTGGAAGCCGGCCAGCTGACCACGCCCACCGCATCCCCGGTGCGGGGCAGCGCTCGCACGGCGCTGCCTCGCACCGGCCCCCACATGCCACACCACGGCCCGACACACCCGACCACAGGCCCGACCCTGACCACGGAGGACGCGAGATGACCACCACCGAGACCGACCAGGTCACCCAGGTGCCGCTGGCTGCCGAGGCGCAGGCGCTCGTGGACGAGGTGAATGCTGCTGCGGCTGCCGCCGGTCCTGCTCCGGTCGGCGCTGCTGCGATCACCATCGCCCGTGCCACGTTCGGGGTGATGGTGGAGATGCTCCGTGGCGGCCCGGTCGTCTCTCCGCACGTCGGACGCGTGCACGACGAAGTGGTGCCGGGCCCGGTCGACGTGCCCGTCCGGATCTACGAGCCCGGCCCTGAGCACGACGTCGCGGTGGACGTGGTCGTCTTCATCCACGGCGGCGGGTTCATCAGTGGCGACCTCGACTCCTACGACCACGAGGTCCGGACGCTGACCGCGAGGACCGGGGCGCGAGTGGTCTCGGTCGACTACCGGCTGGCTCCCGAGGTCCCGTACCCGGGACCCTTCGAGGACTGCCTGACGGTGCTGGAATGGGCCGCGGCCCAACCGCACCGGACCCTCAGCGTCGTGGGCGACAGCGCTGGTGGAAACTTGGCGGCCTGTGTGGCGATCGCCGCGCGTGACAGGGGTATCCGGCTGGCCGCCCAGCTGCTCATCTACCCTGTCATCGACCCGACCCTGCGGGGCAGCTCGTTCCGGGAACGAGGTGAGGGCTACCTGCTGACGACTGCGTCGCTCGCCTTCGACTGGGACTGCTACGTCCCCGACATCGCCCTGCGCACGCAGCCCTTTGCCGCACCAGGTGCCGCTGCCAGCCTCGCGGGCGTGGCGCCGGCCATCGTGACCAGCGCTGGCTACGACCCGCTGCGCGACGACGCCACGTGGTATGCCGGTCGGCTGGCCGCCGACGGCGTCGAGACCGTCCTCCTCGAGCACCCCGACCTCATGCACGCCTACTGGCAGCTCGCGCCGCGGGTGCCTGCCGCGGCGGCCGCCGTCGACCAAGCCCTGGCTGCCCTGACCCAGCTCATCGAGCGGGCAGCCACCGTCGACGTGTGAGTCGGAGTCAGGCTCAGCCTCCCATGGGGCAAGGACAACGAAACAGCCCCTGACCTGCATTTCCGCAGGTCAGGGGCTGTCTATCGATGGTGGGCGATACTGGGTTTGAACCAGTGACCTCTTCCGTGTCAAGGAAGCGCGCTACCACTGCGCCAATCGCCCGGGGTCGTGCTGGGTGGTCGTCGTGCTGGGTGGTGCTGGGTTCGACTCAGGGTTCAAGTCGTCTGAGGTGGAGACGGGATTTGAACCCGTGTACGCGGCTTTGCAGGCCGCTGCCTCGCCTCTCGGCCACTCCACCGTGAAGGCGGTCAAAACCCTCCGAGCGGATGACCGGGCTCGAACCGGCGACCTCAACCTTGGCAAGGTTGCGCTCTACCAACTGAGCTACATCCGCATACACGCGCTATTGGTGTTGAACGGGGTTTTTCACCCGCTGCGCGTGCGTGCAGACATTATCCGATCATCGGCGTCGTCTCCAAATTGGGTGTCGTCCCCGGCGGTTTCCGACCCACGAGGCATGGGGGTCAGCGGCTTTCGCGCCTCGTCCCGCAGCCCTTTCACCGAAGACGCCAGCTCGTCCCGCGCCCCATCGAGCGCCGACGGATCATCACTGGTCGGCGCGTTGATGGGCAGCGAGGCGGTCTTGCGCGCCGACACCCGGGCCTTGATCCGCTTCACCAGCTGCGCGCGGAAGGAGAGCCGATCCGCCAAGGGCCACATCCCGCGGATCGCGGCGTTGAGGGCGGCACCGATGAGGACCGCGATGGCCAGGGCGTACAGGAAGATCAGGAGCACGATGGGCGTGGACAGGGGCCCGTAGATCGAGGTCCCGCCGCTGACCGACGCCGTCAACGTGCCACGCAGGACGAACGACGCGAGCACCCAGATGACGAGCGTGAGCACCCCGCCGGGCACATCCCGCAGCCACGGAGAACGCCGAGGCGTGGAGATGTGGAACAGCGTCGCGATGCTCGCCACGGCCAGGATGCTGACCACGGGCCAGTAGAGGTAGGTCAGGAAGTGCACTCCCTCGGGCAGCAGGTCACCGAGCCACGACGGGCCGATCACCACCAGGGGGATGACGACGATCCCGACGAGCAGCGACAGGAAGTACAGCGTCAGGGACAGTGCACGGGTCCGCACGATCCCCCGCTCGCCCGACTGCCCGTACATGATCGAGATCGTGTCGACGAACACGTTGAGCGCCCTCGAGCCCGACCAGATCGACAGCAGGAAGCCGAGCGAGATCAGGTCACCACGACCGTTCTGCAGCACGTCGTTCGCGGTCGGCAGGATGATCTGGTCGACGACGTTCGCGACGAGGAACTCCGACGAGAAGTCCTGGATGCCCTTGATCAGGTCCTTGACGATGTCGTTGCCGAGCCAGCCACCGACGTAGCCCACACCACCGAACAACCCCAGCACCAAAGGCGGCAGCGACAGCAGCATGAAGAAGCCCGCCTCCGACGCCAGACCGGTCACGCGATACCGCAGGCAGACCCGGATCGTCTCCACGGTCAGCTTGGCCGCGGGCATGGCGCCGGGCACGCGCAGCAGCGCGCGGCGTAGCCGGGCCTTGGGTGTCACCCCGTCACGGTATCCCGGCATAGTGTGCCCTCGTGCCCACCCACGCCGTCACCAACCAGGTGCCCCCACTGCCCGAGTGCAACACGGTCGCGTCCCAGCCGGCTCTGGACGAGGGCCTGAGACGCTGGACCAGCCCCGCGGCATACGACGAAGTCAGTGCGCTGGGCGCCCGGGCAGGCAGCGCCGAGGCACGTGAATGGGCCATTCAGGCCAACGAGAACGAGCCCGTCCTGCGCACCCACTCCCCCACCGGCGAACGCATCGACGAGGTCGTCTTCCACCCTGCGTGGCACTCACTCATGGCCGTCGCCGTCGGCGCCGGGCTCACGGCCGAGCCGTGGACCGAGCCTGCGGCGAGCGGCGCGCACGTGCGGCGGGCAGCCGGCTTCATCGCGTGGTCCGAGAACGAGCAGGGTCACCTCTGCCCCATCTCCATGACGTATGCCGCGGCGCCGGCCCTCGCGGCCAACGCAACTCTCGCGGGGCGCTGGCTGCCCCAGCTCGCCTCGCGCAGCTACGACTTCGGGCTGCGGTCGCTGGCCGACAAGCGCGGGGCGCTGGTCGGGATGGGCATGACCGAGAAGCAGGGCGGTTCCGACGTCCGCGCCAACACGACGCGGGCGGTCGCGACGCCGGATGGGCCGATCGAGGGCGGGGAGACCTATCGGCTGACCGGGCACAAGTGGTTCTGCTCGGCCCCGATGAGCGACGCGTTCCTCGTGCTCGCGCAGACCGATGCCGGCGTGGGCTGCTTCCTCGTGCCGCGCGCGCTCGACGACGGTGCGCGCAACTCCTTTGCGCTGCAACGACTCAAGGACAAGCTGGGCAACCGGTCCAACGCCTCCTCCGAGGTCGAGCTCGACGGCACGTGGGGCGTGCGCGTCGGTGACGACGGTCGCGGCATCCGCACGATCCTCGACATGGTCGCCGCCACCCGACTCGACTGCATCCTCGGGTCGGCGTCGACGATGCGGGCGGCCCTCGTGCGGGCGATCCACCATGCCCGCCACCGCTCGGCGTTCGGAGCCCTGCTCGTCGACCAGCCACTCATGCAGAACGTCCTGGCCGACCTCGCCCTCGAGGTCGAGGCCGCCACCACGCTCGCGCTGCGCCTCGCCCACGCCGTCGACGAGGGTGACACCGCGCTGTCGCGGCTCGGAGTCGCCGTCGGCAAGTACTGGGTCTGCAAGCGCACCTCACCCATGGTCGCCGAGGCGCTCGAGTGCCTCGGCGGCAACGGCTACGTCGAGGAGAACGGCCTCGCCCGGCTCTACCGCGAGGCGCCGCTCAACTCGATCTGGGAGGGCTCGGGCAACGTCAACGCCCTCGACGTCCTGCGGGCGATCACCCGTGAGCCCCTGTCGGTCGAGGCCTTCCGCAAGGAGCTTGCCCTCGCCCACGGCCACAGCACCGTCCTCGACGAGGCCATCGCCCGCGTCGACGACGTGATCGCGTATGCCGCGGAGCCGGGCGCGCAGGCGGGTGCGCGTCACGTCGTGGAACACCTCGCGGTGACGCTCCAGGCCTCTCTGCTGGCCCGCTACGCGCCGACCGAGGTGGCCGACGCGTTCGTTGCCAGCCGCCTCGGAGGCCAGCACGGAGTCACCTTCGGCACCCTCGACGCGGGACTCTCGACCCAGCACGCGCGCACGATCATCGACCGCGCGTTCGCCGGCTGATGCGGGGCAGTCCCGCGCGGGGCGCCCTGATCGGCGCTGCCCTCGGCATGCTCATCACGGCGGCCCTGATCCTGCTCCCCGCTGCCCTCCAGGGCGACTTCTACGAGATCGGTGACCCGCTGCTTGTCATGGGGATGCCGATCATCGTCCTCAGCACCATCGTTGGCGCCGTCGTCGTGCCCACTCCCCGCGGAGCGGGGGCCGGGGCCGGCGGGGAGGCGCACCCCTCCACGGGCATCCGACAGGTCTGGATCGGGTGTCTGTGCGTGGGCGCCGTCCTTGCTGTCTGGCTGCTCCTGTGGGGCACCGGGGCGATCAGCACACCGGTGCTCTGGATCGGCTAGTCCTCGATCACGGAGAGGACGTTGCCCGCCGGGTCCGTGAACCAGGCGATGAGCGGCCCACCCTTGCGGAAGATGCCCTTGGCGTCGGTCTCCATCGGCGTCCCCTCGTACTTCTCGAAGACCACTCCCCGATCGGTCAGTTCGTCGACCGTTGCCTCGATGTCGCCCACTGGGAAGTTCAGGATCGTGAACCCCGCCGGGACGTGGTCGGGCTTGGGATAGGCGATGGCCCGGTGCCCACCGCCGAGGTGAAGGGTGAGGATGCCGTTGGCCTCGGTCACCTCGAGCCCGAGGGTGTCGGCATAGAACGTGCGGGCGGCCTCGGTGTCGGGCACCGAGAAGCCGCTGAACGCCTTCGAGTCCTGGAGCATGGCTGATCCCTTCGTGTGACGACGAGCCGGTGACGACCCGGTGGTGAGGACTATCAGTACCGACCCAGACGACGCGGCAAACTCATCGGTCGGCTGGCGGTGCTCAGGACTTGGCCAGCCGGTCCTTCTCGACCTCGACGTCGAAGGCGGCCGGGGGCCACTGCGGATCCATCAGCGCCAGGTGCTCGAGGACCAGGTTCTGGACCGCCAGCCGGGCGTACCACTTGCGGTCGGCAGGCACCACGAACCACGGGGCTGCGTCGGTCGAGGTCTTCTCGAGCACCGCCTGGTACGCCTCTTGGTACTGCGGCCAGCGCAGGCGCTCGTCGACGTCCCCCGGGTTGTACTTCCAGTGCTTGTCCTCGCGCTCGAGCCGCTCGGTGAGACGGGCCTTCTGCTCGTCCGCCGACACGTGGAGCATCACCTTGACGACCGTCGTCCCGTCAGCAACGGCCTTGGCCTCGAAGTCGTTGATCTGGGCGTAGCGCCGCGACCACGTCGCACGCGGCACGAGCTCGTGGACCCGGACGATGAGGACGTCCTCGTACTGCGACCTGTCGAAGACGCCGACCTGGCCGGGGCCGGGCAGTGCGTTGCGGATCCGCCACAGGAAGGGGTGCTTGCGCTCCTCGGCCGTGGGCGCCTTGAAGGCGGTGTACTTGACGCCCTGCGGGTCCATCTGGCCCACGACGTGGCGCATGATGCCGCCCTTGCCGGAGGTGTCCATGCCCTGGACGACCAAGAGGAGGGAGCGCTTCACGTCGCCCTTGGACTCGGCATACAGCCGCTCCTGGAACTGGCTGATCTCCCCCGCCCGTGCCGCGAGAGCCTCCTCGCCGGCCGCCTTGTCACCGTCGAAGCCCGGGGTGGAACGTGGGTCACAGTCCGCGAGGATGAACCCGTCAGTGACCCTCAGCGCGTCGGCGAAGGCCGCCGGCTCGGGCACTCCCTTGTCGGAGGCAGCAGTGGCGTCCAGACCCGCGACCTTGGACTTCGGCCCACCCTTGGACTTCTTGTCACCCTCGGACTTCTTGCTGCCCTTGGTCCTGGCGTCGTGCTTCCCCTTGCGCATTGACGCATCCTGTCATCGCAGGTCGTGGCGCGCGAGGGCTGTCAGCCGCGAGATCGCGCGGAAGTACTTCTTGCGATAGCCGCCTGACAGCATCTCCTCGGAGAACACGTCGCCCAGCGGCAGTCCACTGGCGAAGACAGGGATGTCTGCGTCGTAGAGGCGGTCCGCGAGGACGACCAGCCGGAGGGCGACGGCCTGGTCGGTCACGGGGCGGACGTGGGTCCACCCCACAGCGGTGACGCCGTCAAGCATCGAGCGGTAGCGACTGGGGTGGACCGTCGCGAGGTGGCGTGTCACGTCGACGAAGTGGTCGAGAACGCCACCGTCGATGTCCGCGCCCGCACGCACCTCTTCCTCGGAGGACGGAGGTGGGCTGTCAACCCGGTCGCGATGCCGGTAGTCGGGGCCGTCGACCGTCAGGACCTCGAACCGGGCCGACAGGGCCTGGATCTCCCGGAGGAAGTCCTCCGCCGCGAACCGCCCAGCCCCCAACGCGTCGGGCAGCGTGTTGGACGTCGCGGCCAGCGAGACACCCGCTGCGGCCAGTCGCCCGAGCAGCGTCGCCATCAAGACCGTGTCGCCCGGGTCGTCGAGCTCGAACTCGTCGATGCAGACCAGCTGGTGACCACTGAGTGCCTCGACGGTGGGCTGGAAGCCGAGCGCGCCGACGAGGTTGGTGTACTCGACGAAGGTGCCGAAGGCCTTGGTCCCGTTGGCTTCGTGCCACAACGACGCCAGCAGGTGGGTCTTGCCGACTCCGAAGCCGCCGTCGAGGTAGACCCCGCGGCCGTCCCCTGCGGTCGCCTTCCGTCGTGCGAACCATCGGCCACCGGCACGCTGGCCCACCGACGCGGCATACCCCTCGAGTCGCTCGACGGCCGCCGCCTGGGACGGCTCGGACGGATCAGGCCGGTAGGTCGTGAACCGCTCGGCTCCGAAACGAGGAGGCGGCACGAGCTCGCGCACCAATCGCGCGCGGTCCAGCTGCGGGGAGCGGTCGAGGAGGGAGCCGGGCACGCTGTGGAGCCTAGTGAACGAAGATCGAGGGAAATGCAAGACTGTGCCCATGCGCCTGCTGCTTGACTCGTCCGGCACCCATGCCCCCGGTGACCTCGTCGACGACGCCGCCCTCGCGGATCTGTATGCCCCACCTGCCCGTCGATGGCTGCGTGCCAACTTCGTGGCGACCTTGGACGGTGCCGCCAACGGACCCGACCAGAAGTCGGGGAGCATCAACACCGAGGCAGACCACGTGGTCTTCGACCTGCTGCGCCGCATGACCGACGTGGTCGTGGTCGGGGCCGGCACCGTCAGGGCTGAGGGTTACCCCTCCCTGAAGGCCGAGGATGCGGCGGCACCGACGCTCGTCGTCGTCAGCCACTCGGGACAGCTGCCCGTGAGCGTTGCCGATGGACCTCCCGGATCTGTCCTGCTCGTCACGCGCACCGGCGCCGACCCGCGCGCCCTGGACGCCTCACGGGAGTTGATCGGTGAGGAGTTCGTCCTCACCTCGGGCACCGACTCGGTGAACTTGGTGCGGATGAGAAACATGTTGGAGGACAAGGGTTTTCGACAGATCCTCTGCGAGGGGGGTCCCAGCCTGCTCGGGAGCCTGCTGAAGGCAGGTGTTGTCGACGAGCTCGACCTCACCTGGTCACCGATCATCCTCGGCGGCCAGCACCCTGCCATCGTCAGTGGACCAGCCGTGAACGTCCCCGCCTCCCCCGCGGTCCTGCTCGAGGAGGATGGCAGCATCCTCGGACGCTGGTTCGTCAACCGCTGACGTTCGTCAACCGCTGACGGGACGGACGGACCTCGTCACCCGGCCAGGACGTCTCAGCTGGCCACGAACTCGGCGACTGATCGCTCCCAGCGGACCGGGTCGACGTTCCACTCCTTGGTATGCCGCGCGGTGTGCCAGGGCTCCATCGTCACCAGGTCCGGCCGCGCCTGCGCCAAAGCCCGGGACGGGCCCACGGGGACGAACTCGTCGTCCACCGAGTGGATGAGCAGGATGGGGTGCTGCAGCTCGCCCGCGCGCGCCACCCAGTTCGTCTTGGCCACGTCCACCGGGTCGTGCACGCCGACGAGTCGCCGCGCCGAGCGGCGGCCCATCAGGGCACGGCCGAGACCGCCGATCGGGGCCGGGATGCCGTTGGCCCGCGCATGGTGGGCCAGCACGTCACCCCAGTCGATGACCGGCGCATCGAGGACCACGTGGGTGACGTGGTCGGCCAGCCACGAGCGGCTCAGGGTCTGCAGGACGATGGCCCCTCCCATCGACCACCCGACGAGCAGCAGCTCCCGCGCCCCCCGCTGCACCGCGTGCAGGCCGGCGTCCTCGATGTCGCGCCACTCCGAGAGGCCGAGGTTGTAGCGCCCGTCCGGTCCGCTGCGTGCTCCGATGTCGTTGCGGTAGCTGGGAATGATCACGTTGATCCCGCTGTCGTGCAGCGGCTTCACGGCCCTGAGCCCCTCGTGGCGTCTCGCGCCACGGCCGTGGACCAGGATCGCCCACCGGTGCGACTGCGATGCAGCGGGCACCACCCAGGCCGGCATGGTGCCCAGTTCGGTCAGCACGTCGACGTACTCGGTGCGCAGACCCAGGGAACGGTCCGGAGGGCTCGGGTAGTAGTACTGGTTCCAGCGGCCGAACCCCCCTGCGAGGTGTCCGAAGTCGACACCGAGCAGCTCTCGACGCACCCGCCCCGAACCCTGGTCGAGCTCGAGGACCTCGCCGAGTCGCGCGTGACCGCTCTCCCCGTCGAGCCACAGGCCGTACCGTCCGGGAGAGACCGTCTCGGGACTGACGCCCAGGGTCACCGAGTCGTCGGTGACGGCAAGGATCTGGGTGTCATCGGGACGCTGCCGGTCGGGGGTGAGCACCCTGCGCGCGAAGTACGTCGCGGCACCCATGGTGGTCAGGGCACCGGCGGCCAGCGCCGATCCTGCTGTCACGGCACCCGCGATGGCCGCCTTGCGGGCTGGAGACATCGGGGTCGTCCCGGTGGCCACTACCTGTCCCCCAGCACGTCGGCGAGGTCGAAGCTGACCGGTTCCTCGAGCTGGTCGTAGGTGCAGGACTGCGGGGTGCGGTCCTGCCGCCAGCGGACGAACTGGGCGGTGTGGCGGAACCGGGCGCCCTCCATGTGGTCGTACCTCACCTCGACCACGCGGTCGGGCCGCAGCGGTGTGAACGACAGGTCCTTGCCGGCGTTCCAGCGCGACGTCGCCCCGCCCGTCGGAGTGCGACTGCCCATCTCCTCCTTGGCCCAGGCCCAGGGATGGTCGTCGAAGTCGGTGACCAGCGGTTGCAGCTCGTCGAACAGCTCCCTGCGTCGCGCCATCGGGAAAGCCCCGATCACGCCCACGCTCATCAGGGACCCCTCAGCTGTGTAGAGGCCGAGGAGCAGTGACCCGATCAGGTCGTCGCCGCTCTTGTGGGTGCGGTAGCCCGCCACGACGCAGTCCGCGGTCCGCTCGTGCTTGATCTTGAGCATCAGCCGCTTGTCGGGCACGTAGCCGATGTCGAGGGGCTTGGCGATGACGCCGTCGAGCCCAGCGCCCTCGAACTGCTCGAACCACTCCTGCGCAACGCTCGGGTCGTCGGTCGCCCGCGTCAGGTGGATGGGCGGCTGCGCGTCGACCAGGGCCTCCTCGAGGCGCGCGCGGCGCTCCGAGAAAGGGCGCTCGGTGAGGTCGTCGTCGCCGATCGCGAGCAGGTCGAACGCAACGAAGCTGGCGGGGGTCTCGGCCGCGAGCTTCTTCACCCGGCTGGCTGCGGGGTGGATCCGCTGCTGCAGTGCGTCGAAGTCGAGCCGGTCACCGGTCCCGCCGATCAGCACGATCTCGCCGTCCACGACGCATTTCTCGGGGAAGTTCGCGAGGACGGCCTGCACCACCTCGGGGAAGTACCGGGTCATCGGCTTCTCGTTCCGGCTGCCGATCTCCACCTGGTCGCCGGACCGGAAGATGATCGAGCGGAACCCGTCCCACTTGGGCTCGAAGAGGTAGTCGCCCGTGGGGATCCCCTTGACCGGCTTGGCCAGCATCGGGGCGACGGGAGGCACCACCGGACCCCAGACCGAGCGCAGGTCTGCGTCGCGTTCCGCCTTGGGGGGCATGTAGTCCTCGTCGGACTTGTCCTTGCGCCGCTTGCTCGGCTGCACCCGCGGGGGCTCTCCGGGCATCTTGGGGTAGTCCGGTGGGAAGTTCAGCTCCCCGAGACCACGTTCGTTCACGTCCTTGTCCCACAGCGCGATTGCCGCGGAGACGTCACCGACGGCATCGTCCATCGCCGCCCACGCATCACCATCCGCGGCGACGATCCCCGGAACGGTCAGCACGGTGAAGTCGCCGGGGCTGACACCCGCCAGCGCAGCCCAGCTCACCGGCATACTCACGGGCGCTCCGGGCAGCGGGCGCGGACTGTAGGCCGAGGCGATGGTGCGGTCGCGGCACGCCTGGTTGAAGTCGACGAAGACCCGCTCGCCGCGCTCCTCCTTCCACCACGACGTGGTCACGAGGTCGGGCAGGCGGCGCTCGAGCTCGCGCGCGATGCCGATGACTCCGTGTCGCACGTCGAGGAACTCGTGGGTGGGCGCGACCCGGACGAAGACGTGCACGCCACGGTTGCCGGAGGTCTTGGCCCAACCGGTCAGGCCGAGCTCGCTGAGCAGCTCGCGGAGCACGAGGGCGGCTTCGACGGAGTCCTTGAAGTCGCGTCCCGGCTGCGGGTCGAGGTCGATGCGCAGCTCGTCGGGGTTGTCGACGTTGCTGGTGCGAACCGGCCACGGGTGGAAGGTCACGGTGTTCATCTGCATCGCCCACACCACGGCCGCCGGTTCCTCGACGACGACCTGGAGGTGCTTGCGACCCGAGGGGTACGTGCACATGACGGGATGGATGAAGTCGGGCATGCCCTTGGGCGGGTTCTTGGTCCAGAACTCCTCGCCCATGATGCCCTCGGGGAAGCGTTGGAGCGTCACCGGGCGGTTGCCCAGCGCGCGCATGAACCCGTCCGAGACGTCGACGGCGTAGCGCGCGAGGTCGAGCTTGGTGATGCCGTCGTCAGGCCAGATCAGCCGTTCCGGGCTAGAAACCCGCACCAGTCGCGGTCCGTCAGGTCCCCCGGGGACTTCCAGCTCGGTTGCTTTGGCCGCCATGGCGCGAGCCTATCCGGGGCGCCGTCTCCGTGAGCCCGTCATCGCGCCGTAAGGATGGGCGGGACCAGAATGGGCACCGATTGCGTTGAGATGGTCGTGAGGCACCTCTTGATGAAGTACCGCCGACGAAGCACCGTCACCGTCCCCCGAAGGAGTCGCAGCGTGAGCATGGACCAGACCGACCGCACCTATGCCGTCACCAAGACCGACGAGCAGTGGCGCGAGGAGCTGAGCCCGGCGGAGTACCAGGTACTCCGGCAGGCGGGCACCGAGCGGCCGTTCGTCGGGGAGTACACCGACACCAAGGCCGAGGGCGTCTACGCCTGTCGAGCCTGTGGTGCCGAGCTGTTCACCTCGGACACCAAGTTCGACAGCCACTGCGGGTGGCCGTCGTTCTACTCCCCCCTCGCCGGCGACTCGGTCGAGTACCTCGAGGACTACGACATGGGGATGAAGCGGGTCGAGGTGCGGTGCGCCAACTGCGGCAGCCACCTCGGGCACGTCTTCGAGGGCGAGGGCTACGGCACCCCGACAGACCAGCGCTACTGCATCAACTCGATCTCGATGACCCTGCGCCCCAAGGCCTAACCTCCCCCCGACCCGCCCGACCCGCCCGACCCGCCCCTGACCTCCCGCGCTTCACCCGACTTGCGTTCTCGGGTGAAGCGCAACCATCCCCGGGGAGGCTGCGGCCCGGATCCGGGCAGCAATGACGCCCGGGCGATCGAGGTCGGACCAGACCACGCGTACGACGATGTACCCCAGTCGACGCAGTTCGTCTTCCCGGCGCTTTTCCGCGATGAGCGCCTCGGACCCGCCCTCTCGGTACTTCACCAGACCGTCGAACTCGACCACGACATTTGTCCCGGCGACCAGGAAGTCGACCCGGGCGACAACCACGCCCCGGTGGTCCTGGATCCGGACCTGGGGAGTCAGCTCGACGCCCAGCAGCGCCATCGCAAACCGGAGCCGCGACTCGCCGACCGACTCCGACCTGTCGTCGAGATGGGCCAGCATGGTCTGCACTCGGCTGGACCGGGGCCATCCGCGGACGCGGATGGCGAGCCTCTCCAGCTCGTCGACGTCGACCAGTGCGCCGTGCAGAGCCGCGTCGGCCGAGACGATGCCGGGGGCAGCACCATGCTGCAGGGTGTGCTGGACCACCGCCAGTCCCGGCGCGACCGTCGGCGGACGACTCACGTCCTGTTCTGTCGCAGCCTGCACCTGCTGGCCCTCCGGCATCCTCGCCGGCGTGTCGAACACCGGACGAATCACCGCGTCCTGCGTCAGCACCTCCCTCGCAAGCGGCCGCTCTAGTTGTGCTCGAGCTAGGTCGGCGCCCCACGCGGGCAGGCCCATGGCGATGAGCGCCGTGTGCCCAGCCAGCCGGCAGTCGGGGTAGAGGAGTGCCATGGCTTGCCCGAGCCGAAGGTGCCTCGCCTCGGCACTGAGCCCGCCCTCCAGCTCGGTCCACGCGGCATACACACCACGGGTGACGCCCACGAGCTGTCGGTCACGGACGAGCCGTCGCAGCCCCCATCGGTCCACTCCCGCCGCGCGGGCCTGTGCCGTCGTGATGAGGCCGCCCTGGGCCGTGGCGAGGTCAACAAGATGTGTGTCCATCGCGCCACTGTCGGGTGTGCACCAACGCGAGCTCCACAGAGCGACGGCCCGCCTGTGGACGCAACGGTGCCGATGCTCAGACCTGTGGACGGAGACCGCCGAGGCGGCTCAGACACTTGACCGGACTTGGTTGCGCTTCACCCGAGAACGCTTCTCGGGTGAAGCACAACCAAGTCCCTAAACCCGATAAAGGGGAAGTCGGGGTCAGCGGAGGGAGGCGAGGAGCTCGTCGACCTGCACGCGTCGACCGGTGTGGAAGGGCAGCTCCTCGCGGACGTGCATGCGGGCCCGCGAGGCGCGCAGCTCACGCATCAGGTCGACGATGCGGTGCAGCTCGTCGGCCTCGAAGGCCAGCACCCACTCGTAGTCGTTCAGCGCGAACGACGCGATCGTGTTGGCCCGCACGTCGGGGTAGTCACGCGCCTGCTGACCGTGCTCGCGCAGCATGTCGCGGCGCTCGGCGTCCGGCAGCAGGTACCACTCGTAGGACCGCACGAACGGGTAGACGCAGATGAAGTCCTTGGGCGGCTCGTCGCCCAGGAACGCCGGGATGTGGCTCTTGTTGAACTCGGCCGGGCGGTGCAGCGCCGCCGCCGACCAGGTGGGCTCCAGCAGGTGACCCAGCTCGGTGCGCAGCAGCGAGCGGTAGGCCCGCTGCACGTCCTCGATCCGCTCGGCGTGCCACCAGACCATGAAGTCGGCGTCCGCCCGCAGGCCCCCGATGTCGTAGACGCCGCGAGTCACCACGCCCTCGGCCTCGAGCTGGGCGAAGAGGTCCTCGACCTCCTTGGCCATCACGTCCCGGTTGTCGCCCAGCGGCGCGGTGACGGAGAACACCGACCACATGGCATAGCGAATCGAGTCGTTGATCTCGCGGATCCGGGCGGCGTTCGGGTTGGACGGGTGCGGCTCGCTCATGCCCCTATCCTCCCGCGCCGACCGCGCGCGTCCGCAGGTGGGTGGCCACCGCCTGCGCCGCCGAACGCCCACTCGCGATGCACGCCGGGATCCCCACGCCCTCGTATGCCGCGCCGGCCAGTTCCAGCCCCGGCGCGGCGGCCGCTGCGGCCCGGATGCGGGCCACCCGGTCGAGGTGCCCGACGGTGTACTGCGGCAGCGCCCCTCCCCAGCGTTGGACGTGGGTGTCGACGATCCGGGGCAGCTGGTGTCCGAGTGCCTCGCTGACCTCTGCGACGGCGATCGCCACGAGCTCCTCGTCGGGGCGCTGCAGGTCGGTGGTCTCGCCGAACCGGCCCACGGACGCGCGCAGGAAGGACAGGTCGCCGGCGGCCTCAGCGGTCCATCGCCACTTCGTCGAGGAGAAGGTGCTGGCCTTGATCGTCCTGCCCTCGACGGCCGGCACCAGGAACCCGGAGCCCGGAAGCCGCACGGTGCCAGGTCCGTCCGCCCCGACGGCGAGGGTGATGATCGCCATCGAGGCGTACTCGACCTCACGCAGCGCCCGGGCCGCCTCCGGCAGGTGCCTGGCCAGCAGCCGGCTCGAAGGGGCGGCAGGAACGGCGATGACCACCGCGTCCGCGGACAGTCGTTCGGGCCGTGGCTGCGGGCCCAAGACGACCCACCAGCCGCCACCGGCAGTGTCCGGCTCCCTGTGCAGCTCACGGACGATGGTGCCGCTGCGAATCGTCACGCCGCGAGCTCGCAGCGACTCGGTCAGCGACTCGGCGAGCCGACCTACGCCACCCACCAGCCCTGCGAAGACCGGCGCGGCCTCCTGGCTCGGCTGGCCGGCCCGGCCAGCTTGCCCCGCCGTCGCCGCCGCCGTCTCGGTGAGGGACTCGCCTCGCCGAGCCGCCGCGAACACGGATGGCAGGCAGGCGCGCAGCGACAGAGACCGAGCCTGGCCGGCATACACGCCCCCGAGGAGCGGCTCGACCAGACGGTCGACGACCGCGTCGCCTAGCCGCGCGGCGACGTAGTCACCAACCGACACGTCCTCGAAATCGCCTCTGTCCCAGGACGTTTCGCACTCGGCTCGCGCGACCTCGTCTGCCGACAGGATGCCGAGCGCGGACGCGGCCGGCGAGGGAATCCCCATCAGGGTGCCCCTGGGCATCGGGTGCAGGTCGCCGCGCGACCAGACCGAGGCCGAGGTCGTGTCGGGGTGGACGACCTCGCCGTCCAGCCCGAGCTCGGACATCAGGTCCAGCGCCTCGGGTCGTCTGGCCAGCATCGACTCGGCCCCCACGTCCAGCGCAACGCCTGCCACGGGTTCGCGTCGGAGCTTGCCGCCGGGTCGGTCTGCCGCGTCGAGGACCGTGATGGTCGCGTCGGGAACCGCACGCGACAGCTCCCAAGCGCAGGCAAGTCCAGCGATGCCTCCCCCGACGATGAGGATTCGTGATCCGACCATGCCCACACCCTTTCAAGATCGTGACTGTTTCGACACCACCGGGTGGGAACGTCGAGCGCACGACGCGAGTCGCACCGGTATTCCGCACCGCCCGATACGACCAGCTCGACACGACCAGGGGGTCGCCATGTTCCGCATTCGTCCGCACCGCAGCATCGCCGTCGTCGGCGCAGCTCTCCTCGCAACGCTCGCCCTCGCCGCCTGCGGGGGTGGCGGCTCCGACTCCTCCAGCGGCGACAGCGCCGCCTCGGTCGCGAACGGTGGCTCCAACGAGTCGTCCGGCCGGGCGGCCGTGCCGTCCGCCGGCGACAGCCCCGTCTCGGGAGGCGACTCGGCCAAGCCCGCATCGGGCACCGGCGCAACGGGAGTCACGGCAGCCAACCTCGCGGCCAACCAGGCGTCCCTCGCCCGTCGCGCCACGGTCGCGCTGCAGGTCAAGAACATCGGCCAGGCAGTGGCCAAGGTGCGGGCCACCACAGCGACCGCCCAAGGCATCGTCCTGTCGGAGAACATCGGGACGGCGAACAGCGGTGTCCCGCTGGCCGACGGCGCGAAGGTGACCGCCACGACCTACGCCGAGATCACCATCTCGGTGCCGTCCGCAGAGCTGGACCGGGTCATCGCCGAGCTCGGGTCGGTCGGCACCGTGATCCGCTCGACGAGCTCGAGCGAGAACGTCGGCGGCCAGATCGTCGACACGGCGTCGCGACTCGAGACGATGCGGGTCAGCGTCGAGCGGGTCCGCGCCTTCCTCAAGGACGCCAAGGACCTCAACCAGATCGTCGCCATGGAGGCCGAGCTGACGCGGCGCCAGTCCGACCTCGAGTCCCTCGAGGCGCAGCTGGCCTCCCTCAAGGGCAGCGTGGCCCGCTCCCCCGTCCAGATCAGCCTGACCACCGAGCCGAACGCCATCGTGGAGGAGCCCGAGCAGGCTGGCTTCCTCGTGGGGCTCAAGGGCGGGTGGGACGCCTTCACCGGCTCCGCGACCGTGCTGCTCACGGTCCTCGGTGCGATGTTGCCGTTCCTCGTCGTGCTCGGCCTGATGGGGCTGCCGGTGTGGTGGTACGTGCGCCGCCGTCGTCTGGTGACGCCGCCGCCCGCCGTCCTGCCGCAGTAGCCCCCACTACGGCAGGGGCGAGGTCGGTCAGCGACTCAGCGCTGGCCGACCTCGTGCACGAGCTCGACGACGCGGGTCAGGACGTCCGGGTCGGTGTCGGGCAGCACCCCGTGGCCCAGGTTGAAGATGTGACCGGGCGCGGCCCGGCCCTCCTCGACGATCGCGCGGACCTTGGCCTCCAGCGCCTCCCAGGGCGCGAAGAGCAGGGCGGGGTCGAGGTTGCCCTGCACGGCATACGAACCGTCGAGGCGGGCGAGGGCATCAGTGAGGGACACGCGGTAGTCGACGCCGACCACGTCGGCACCCACAGCGCCCATGGCAGGCAGCAGCTCACCGGTGCCGACCCCGAAGTGGATGGTGGGTATGCCGCGGGCCGCCACCGCGGCGAGCGCGGTGGTCGAGTGCGGGGCCACGAAGCGCTCATAGTCGGCCCGCGGGAGGGCGCCGACCCAGGAGTCGAACAGCTGGACGGCTGAGGCGCCTGCGGCGGCCTGCACGTCGAGGAAGGCGCCGGAGATCTGGGCCAGGCGGGCGCACAGGTCGTGCCACAGCTGCCGGTCGCCGTACATCAGCGCCTTGGTGTGCTCGTGGTTCTTGCTCGGGCCGCCCTCGACGAGATAGCTCGCCAGGGTGAACGGTGCCCCCGCGAAACCGATGAGGGGGGTGTCGCCGAGCTCCGCGGTCAGGAGCCGGACGGCCTCGGTGATGTAGGGGACCTGGTCCGGCGTCAGCTCGGGCAGGCGGTCGAGGTCACCGCGCGTTCGGATCGGTTTGGCGACGACCGGCCCGACGCCGGCGACGATGTCGAGGTCGACGCCGACCGCGGCCAGTGGCACGACGATGTCGGAGAAGAAGATCGCGGCGTCGACGCCGTGGCGGCGCACCGGCTGGAGGGTGATCTCGGTGACCAGGTCGGGGCGCCGGCAGGACTCGAGCATCCCGACGCCCTCACGGACCTTGCGGTACTCCGGCAGCGAGCGCCCAGCCTGACGCATGAACCAGACCGGCGTGTGGCTCACCGGCTGGCAGCGGGCAGCACGGACGAGGGCGGAGTCGTGGGGGGAGGTCACCCCGCAATCCTAAGTTGCTCAGAGGGCGATGATCGCCGCCCCCGCCAGCGACAACACGGCGCCCACCTGCTGGATCCTGCGCAGCCTCTCGCGCAGCAGGATGCGCGCCAACACGATGGTGACGACCGGATACAGCGAGGCGAGCACGCTCGCCACGCTGACCTGTCCACGCGACGAGGCGATCCCGAACAGCAGGTTGGCGCCCATGTCACCGCAGCCGATGGCGAGCAGGGCCGGCAGCTCGCGGGGCTGCACGCCTCCCCGGGACCGCAGCACCAACGCCAGGGTGAGGAACACGACGAAGGACACCCCGCGCATCCCCCACAGGGTCATGAGGGTCGACGAACGGGCGCCGCGGTCGATGCAGAACAGCGCGAAACCGAACCCCACCGCCGCCACACCCGCCAGCACCACCGGTCTCGGGGAGACTCCGCCGCTGAGCTCCGGCCCGGACGCCAGGGTCACCCCGACGACGGCGACCACGATCCCCACCCAGGTCCAGGAGGACGGCTCGTCGCCGGTGGCCACGCCGAGCAGCACGGGGACGGCCACGCCCAGCGCCGCGATCGGGGCGACGACGCCGATGGTGCCGCTCGCGAGGGCGGTGTAGAAGCAGAGCAGCCCCGTCACCCCTGATACCGCAGCGCCGACCGACCACAGGGGCCAGCCCGTCCACGTGAGGTGGTCCCAGCGGAGGGCGACGGCGACGCAGAGCACGAGGAACGCCAGTGACTGCGTCCACCCCACGACCGCGACTGCCGGGCGCCGCCGGGAGTACAGCCCGGCGAAGAAGTCCGCCGTCCCCCAGCTCGCGCTGGACGCGAGCGCGAGCAGGGAGAGCATGGCCGCACGGTACCGGTGACGCGACACGACGCGGACGGCAACCTCCCTGTGATATTCGACATCGCGGCATACCCTCTGATGGTGGGCAGCCGAACGGTCCCTGGCGACCAATCCCCCGAGTTCACGCAGGCGCTCAGTGACCTGCGCGGAGCACGCTTGCGCCCCGAGGTCCGCCTCACCGAGGTGCCCGCTCCCCAGCGCATCGCGCCGTATGCCGTGGCCCTCACGGCCGAGGTGTTGGGCGCCGCGGATGACGAGGACGAGCTGGCGTCGGGACGCTTCGTGCTCTTGCACGACCCTTCGGTCCCCGACCCCTGGGACGGGGCCTGGCGTGCGGTGACGTTCGCCCGGGCCGAGCTCGAGCCCGAACTGGCCAACGACCCCATGCTGGGTGCGGTCGGCTGGTCCTGGTTGACCGACGCCCTGGCCAGTCACCACCTGGGCTACACCGCCGAGGCCGGCACGGTCACGAGGGTGGTCTCCGAGAGCTTCGCCGGTCTCGCCGACCGGCCCGCCAGCGTCGAGATGGAGGTCCGCGCCTCGTGGACCCCCGTGGCCGGCAACGTCGGCGCCCACCTGGTCGCGTGGTCCGACCTGCTGTGCACCATCGCGGGTCTGCCACCGCTGCCGGAGGGCGTCATCGCCCTGCCCGGACCACGCCGTTAACAGTGGAGTGCTGACTTCTCGGGGCGTGTTCCATGGCGTCGGCCGGGTAGGTTGATCCGGTGACCGACACCGAGGCCGAGCAGACTGCGGCCGAGCAGACTGCGGCCGACCAGTCGCAGGCCCTGCAGATGCAGGCCGTGCCGACGGAGGAGCCCGAGCAGGAGCCAGCCGACCCGCTGACCCCGCTCGACATGCCCGTCGACGGCGTGCCCCCGGTCGTCGAGTCCGAGCGGGCGCTGATGGAGGCCGCCCGCGCAATCGCCGCCGGCGAGGGCCCTGTTGCCCTCGATGCCGAGCGTGCCAGCGGCTACCGCTACGGACAGCGTGCCTACCTCGTGCAGCTTCGACGCGAGGGCTCGGGCACCTGGCTGATCGACCCGATCGCGTGCCCCGACCTGTCGCCGCTCAACGACGCCATCGGCAGTGCCGAGTGGATCCTGCACGCGGCCACCCAGGACCTCGCCTGTCTCGCGGAGGTGGGACTTCGACCTCAGCAGCTGTTCGACACCGAGCTCGCCGGGCGGCTCCTGGGCCTGCCCCGTGTCGGGTTGGCTGCGGTCGTCGAGCACTACCTGGGTCTGTCCCTGGCCAAGGAGCACTCGGCGGTCGACTGGTCCACCAGGCCACTGCCCGAGCCGTGGCTGCGCTACGCCGCCCTCGACGTGGAGGTGCTGGTGGACGTGCGCAACCTGATGGGGGTCGACCTCGCGAAGCAGGGCAAGGACAGCTGGGCGCGCGAGGAATTCGAGGCACTGCTCGACTTCATGGGACCGGCGCAGCGCATCGATCCCTGGCGACGCACGAGCGGCATGCACCGCGTCCGCCACCGCCGGATCGCGGCGGTCGTGCGAGAGCTGTGGGAGACCCGCGACCAGATCGCCCAGGACCGCGATGTCGCCCCCGGGCGCGTGCTGCCCGACGCGGTGCTGGTCGAGGTGGCGATGGAGTCGCCGACCAACCCCGGCACGCTTCCCGGCGGGCACCGCTCCATCCGGCGCTACCAGCGCCAGTGGCTGGACGCCGTCACCCGGGCGAACGCGATCCCCGAAGGTGACCTGCCGCCGATGACCCTGCGCTCGGACGGTCCGCCGCCCCAACGGGCGTGGGCCGAGCGCAACCCCGTCGCGGCCGCCCGGCTGACCGCCACGCGCGAGGCACTGACGGCCTTCGCCGCCGAGCACGTGATCCCGATCGAGAACGTCCTGTCGCCGGAGCCGCTGCGCCGGGTGATCTGGACGCCCCCGGCCGACCAGACCGCCGCCGGGTTCGCCGACGCGCTGTCCGCCCTCGGCGCCAGGCACTGGCAGGCCAGCGTGGTCGCGCCGATGATCGAGGCGGCGTTCGAGGCCAACCCCGACGCCTGAGGCGGGTGACGGCTCTCACGCGCGCGTTCTGGTGACCTGGTTGTTACCGGGAAGTAGCATCGGTGCCGTACCCACCGGCATACCGGTGAATCCGCACCCAGGACTCAATCACCCCAAGACTCACTCCAAGGGAGGCCACCCGTGCCCCGCACCCTTCATGAGGTCGTGTTCGTCGACGGCGTTCGCACACCGTTCGGCAAGGCCGGCGACAAGGGCATGTATGCCCAGACGCGCGCCGACGACCTCGTCATCCGCTGCATCCGCGAGCTGATGCGCCGCCACCCCGAGCTCCCCCCGGAGCGCGTTGAGGAGGTCGCCATCGCCGCCACCACGCAGATCGGCGACCAGGGCCTCACGCTCGGGCGCATGGCTGCCCTCCTGTCCGGCCTGCCCAACACCACGCCCGGCTACTCGATCGACCGCATGTGCGCCGGCGCCATGACCGCCGTGACCACGGCGGCGAGCTCGATCGCGTTCGGCTCCATCGACATCGCGATCGCCGGGGGCGTCGAGCACATGGGCCGCCACCCCATGGGTGAGGGCGTCGACCCCAACCCGCGGATCGTCGCGGAGAAGCTGGTCGACCCCTCCGCCCTCGTCATGGGTTCGACCGCCGAGAACCTGCACGACCGGTACCCGTCGATCACCAAGGACCGCAGCGACGCGTTCGCGGTGGGGTCCCAGGACAAGCTCGCCAAGGCCTACGCGAACGACCAGATCCAGCCCGACCTCGTGCCGGTCGCCACCCGCCACCAGGAGCTGGGCTACGGCCTGGCCACCCAGGACGAGCCACCGCGTCCCGGCACCACCGTCGAGGACCTGGCTTCGCTCAAGACGCCGTTCCGTCCGCACGGCAACGTCAGCGCCGGCAACTCGGCCGGGCTCAACGACGGTGCCACCGCGTGCATCCTCGCTTCCGAGCAGGCCGCACAGGAGCTCGGACTGCCCGTGAAGATGCGCCTCGTCGACTTCGCCTTCGTGGGCGTCGAACCCGAGGTCATGGGCATCGGCCCGGTTCCGGCCACCGAGAAGGCCCTCACCAAGGCGGGCCTCTCGATCGAGGACATCGGCCTGTTCGAGCTCAACGAGGCCTTCGCCGTGCAGGTGCTGGCGTTCCTCGAGCACTTCGGCATCGCGGACGACGACCCCCGCGTCAACCAGTACGGCGGCGCCATCGCGATCGGTCACCCGCTCGCCTCCTCGGGCGTGCGGCTCATGACCCAGCTGGCCCGACAGTTCGAGGAGCACCCGGAGGTCCGCTTCGGCCTGACCGCCATGTGCATCGGTATCGGCATGGGCGCCAGCGTCATCTGGGAGAACCCCCACCACGCTGACTACGGCAAGGAGGTCGCGGCATGAGCGAGCGGACAGCGAAACGAGCACCCGAGCGAGGTACGAGCGAGGCGCGGAGTGAGCGTGGAAGCGAGCCAATGGACAGCGACTCGACCACGTCCCAGACGCCCGCATTCGAAGAGGTCGTGACCCACACCCCGGTGCGGGACGTCGTCCTCCCGGGGAGGGCGGGAACCCTCGCGCTGGTCACGCTGGACAACGGCTTCGACCACACCAAGCCCAACACGTTCGGCCCGCAGACCATCGCCGGGTTGAAGGCCACCATCGACGGGCTGCGCACCCGCGCTGACGCCGGTGAGATCCAGGCGGTCGGCATCACCGGCAAGCCGTTCATCTTCGCCGTCGGCGCGGACCTCAAGGCCGTGTCGCAGGCCGGCAACCGGGAGCAGGCGATCGAGGTCGCCCGCGCCGGTCACGCGGCCTTCGCGGCGATCATGGACCTGCCCGTCCCGACCTTCGCGTTCGTGAACGGTGCCGCCATGGGTGGCGGTGTGGAGATCGCGCTGTCCGCCGACTACCGCACCATCTCCGCAGGAGTGCCCGCGCTCGCGCTGCCGGAGACGTTCCTCGGGCTCGTCCCGGGCTGGGGCGGCTGCTACCTGCTGCCCAACCTGGTCGGTCCGGTGAACGCGCTCAAGGTCATCATCGAGAACCCGATGAACACCAACCGCATGCTCAAGGGCCCGCAGGCCTTCGAGCTGGGCATCGCCGATGCGCTGTTCGCACCGGCAGACTTCCTCGAGGAGTCTCTGCTGTGGGCAGCAGGCGTCCTCACGGGCGAGACCGTCGTCGAACGCAGCACCAAGGACGGCAACGGGATCTCCCGCGACGAGGCGCAGTGGGCCGCCGCCCTCAAGGCCGCCAAGAGCCTGGTCGACCTCAAGACCGGCGGCAAGGCACCGGCGCCGTACCGCGCCCTCGCCCTCGTCGAGGCCGCTCGCACCGCCACTCGCGACGACGCCTTCGCTGCCGAGGACGAGGCGCTCGCCGACCTCGTCATGGGTGACGAGCTGCGCGCAGGTCTCTACTCCTTCGACCTGGTGCAGCGCCGGGCCAAGCGTCCCGCGGGCGCCCCCGACAAGGCGTTGGCCCGCAAGGTCACCAAGGTCGGCATCGTCGGCGCCGGGCTGATGGCGAGCCAGCTCGCCCTGCTGTTCGCCCAGCGCCTCGAGGTGCCGGTCGTGATGACCGACCTCGACGAGGAGCGCGTGACCAAGGGAGTGGGCTACGTCCACGCCGAGGTCGACAAGCTGCTCGGCAAGCGCCGGGTCAGCCCCGACAAGGCCAACCGGCTCAAGGGCCTGGTCACCGGAGCCACGTCCAAGGAGGGTTTCGCGGACGCCGACTTCGTCATCGAGGCGGTCTTCGAGGAGATGTCCGTCAAGAAGACGGTCTGGGCCGAGGTGGAGGCGATCGTCACCCCCGAGTGCGTCCTCGCGACCAACACGTCCTCGCTGTCGATCACCGAGATGGCCGCGGAGCTGGAGCACCCCGAGCGGGTTGTCGGTTTCCACTTCTTCAACCCGGTCGCCGTCATGCCGCTGCTCGAGATCATCAGGGGCGAGCAGACCGACGACGCGACGCTGGCCACGGCGTTCGCGACCGGCAAGACGTTGAGGAAGACGACCATCCTGGTCAAGGACAGCCCGTCCTTCATCGTCAACCGCCTCCTCGGTCGCTTCATGGGCGAGGTCGCCAAGGTCGTCGACGAGGGCACTCCCATCGAGGTCGCCGACCGCGCCTTCGCCGGGCTTGCCCCGATGCCGCCGTTCATCCTGCTCGGCCTGGTCGGTCCGGCCATCGCCCTGCACAACAACGAGACCCTGGCCAAGGCCTTCCCCGACCGCTTCTACGTCTCGGAGAACCTGCGCAAGGTCGTCGCGGCCAAGAAGTCGGCCATCTACGTCTGGCCCGAGGGCAAGCCGGTCGTCGACCCGGAGGTCGAGGCGTTGTTCGACAAGCCGGCCGACCCGGTCGTGTTGTCCACCGAGGAGGTCCGTGAGCGGGTGCTCGGCGTGCTCGCAGACGAGTCGCGTCGGATGCTCGACGAAGGCGTCGTTGCGGCTCCGATGGACCTCGACCTGGCGATGATCACCGGTGCTGGCTTCCAGTTCTGGAACGGCGGCCTCACTCCTCTGCTCGACCGCGAGGGCGTCGCCGAGAAGGTGACCGGCCAGCGCTTCCTCCCGCCCGGCGCCGCGAGCGTGCCGACCCTCGCGGGTTGATCTCCGGAAAGTGAAATGAGCCTGACGGTTTCGTCAGGCTCATTTCACTTTCCCAGCTCGTGTCCTCGACTCCGTGCAGTAGCTGGCCGGCGCAGGTCCCTGTGTGCTCACCCACACAGGATCATGCCGAACTGTGGCTCGCCACCACATGCTCGGGTGCTGACGGCAGACCTAGTCTCGCCTGATGCCGACGACGCCAGCGCTGCTCGACCTGTCCGGACGCACGGCGTTGGTGACGGGCGCCGCGAGCGGCATCGGGGCTGCGTGCGTCGAGCGCCTGGTCGCCGCCAAGGCGAGCGTCTATGCCGTGGACCGCGACGCCGAGGGCCTGTCCAGGTTCACCGGCTTCGGTGCGGTGGAGACCATCCCCCTCGATCTCGCCGACCTCGACGTGGTTGACGCCCTCCCCGGCACGATCGACATCCTCGTCAACAACGCGGGCATCCAGCACGTCGCTCCGATCCACGAGTTCCCCGTCGACACCTGGGACCTGATCATCCGGCTGATGCTGACCTCGCCGTTCCGGCTCACGCGTCGCGTGCTCCCGCACATGTACGCCCAGGGCTGGGGCCGGGTCGTCAACGTGTCCAGCGTCCACGGGCTGCGGGCCAGCCCCTACAAGGCGGCCTACGTCTCGGCCAAGCACGGCCTCGAGGGGCTGTCCAAGGTCACGGCGCTCGAGGGCGCCGAACACGGCGTCACGAGCAACTGCGTCAACCCTGCCTACGTGCGGACCCCCCTTGTCGAGAAGCAGATCGCCGACCAGGCCGCCTCGCACGGCATCAGCGAGGACGACGTGATCACGAGGGTGATGCTCGAGCCCGTGGCCGTGAAGCGCCTCGTGGAGGCGGACGAGGTGGCTGAGCTCGTCGCGTTCCTCTGCGGCCCGGCTGCTGACTCGGTGTCCGGTTCGTCCTTCTCGATGGACGGCGGCTGGACCGCCCACTGAGGGGGTCCGGCGCCTAGGATCCGTCTCGATGGACGCCCACGACGACTCCCCCGCGATAGCGCTGCTGCGCCTGCTCGCTGAGGGGGCGCCCGCCTCCGAGCTCGAGACCGTCAGCGACGAGTCCGGAGAGGCCCGCGAGCTCGCCCTGCGGGTGCGGGCGGCATTCGACTCCCGCCGTCGCCGAGAAGCCGAGCTGACGGGGCTCGTCGAGACTGCGCGCGACCTCGCGGCCCTGCGCCACCCCAGCGGCATCCTCGAGGCGATCGTGCGCCGGGCACGGGCCCTGCTGGGCACCGACGTCGCCTACCTCACGCTGTTCGACCCTGAGGCCGGGGACACCTTCATGCGTGCCACCGACGGCTCGGTGAGTGCGGAGTTCCAGGTGGTCCGCCTGTCTCTCGGCGACGGCCTCGGCGGGCTTGTGGCCTCCACGCGCAAGCCCTACTGGAGCGCGGACTACCTCCACGACCACCGGTTCCAGCACACCGGCACCATCGACAGCGCCGTCGGCGACGAGGGCCTGGTCTCGATCTGCGGCACGCCGCTGGTGGTCGAGGACGACTTCGTCGGAGTGCTCTTCGCCGCCAACCGCTCCCCGCGGCCGTTCTCTCCCGACCAGGTCGCCCTCCTCGGGTCGCTGGCGGCCCTCGCGGCCGTGTCGATCGTGCAGACCCGCAGTGCCGAGGAGGTCCGCCGACACACCGCAGGGGTCGAGCGGGCCGCTGCGGCGCACGACCGGTTCGCCGAGCTCGTGCTGGCGGGCGGAGGGGTCGACGACATCACCAAGGCGCTGGGCGACCTGCTCGGCGGCTGGGTGGTGCTGCTCAACTCCGAGGGCGAGACCCTGAGCAGCCATGGCCCGGCACCGTTGCCCGAGGATGGTGCCGGCGCGGCGCTGGCGCGCTCGTCGGTCGTCCGCGAGACCGAGGCGTCGGGTCGGCTCGCGCACGACGCCCGCAGGGACCAGTGGGCGATCGTGGTCAAGGCTCCACAGACCCCTCTGGGCATCCTCGTCCTCGGTGGAGTCGGAGTGCTCGACGATGCCGACCGGCGGACCGTAGAGCGCGCCTCGGTCGTCAGCGCCCTGGTCCTGCTGTTCGAGCGCACCGCCGCCGAGGCCGAACAACGGGTTCGGACGGACCTCGTCGCCGACCTGCTCAGTGGTCGTGGCGACACCACCTCGCTGGCGAACCGTGCCCGCGCCCAAGGCATCGACCCGTCTGCGCCCCACGCTGTGCTCGTGGCACACGCGGACGCCGACACCCCACGTCGCACCCTTCTGCTCGCCGCCCACGCGGCAGCCGGCCACGGATCAGTGGTCGGCGAGCACGATGGACACGTCGTCGCCCTGCTCCCGTCCGATGACCCGCACCAGTCGGCCACGGAGCTCGCCCGTCGGCTCAGCCGCCTGGCAACCGTGACCGTCGGTGCCGCGGGACCGACGACGCTGACCGAGGACGTCCCAGCCATCTGGCGCGAAGCGGTCCGCACTGTCTCCGCGCTGGTCTCCCTCGGGCTGGCCGGCACCGGTGCCAGTGCCGACCACCTGGGCTTCGCCGGGCTCGTCGTCGGTTCGGCTCCGGACGTCGGCGGCTACGTCCGCCAGCACCTCGGACCGCTGCTCGACTACGACGCGCGTCGTGGGTCGGAGCTGGTGAAGACCCTGCAGGCCTACTTCGACGCCGGCGGCAGTCCTCGACACGCAGCCACCGACCTGCACGTGCACGTCAACACCGTCAGCCAGCGCCTGGAACGCATCTCCGCGCTGCTCGGACCGCACTGGCAGCGCCCCGACGACGCCCTCGAGCTCCAGCTGGCACTGCGCCTGATGCGACTCAGCGCAGGCGGGACGCCAACGATGTAGCCACTGCGTCCGCTGTGAGCCCGACCTCTTCGAGGAGCTGACCGCGTGAGGCGTGGTCGAGGAAACGCTTGGGTATGCCGTGCACGTGCACCGGGACGCCGACGTCGGCGTCCCGCAGTGCCAGCGTCACGGCAGCCCCCACACCGCCGCTCACGAGGTTGTCCTCGACCACGGCGACGGCACCGGCGCGACGAGCCATCGCGACGAGGTCATCACTGACGGGCAGCACCCAGCGGGGGTCCACTGCGGTGACCGAATGTCCTTGCGCTTCAAGCTTTCCCGCGATCTCGACGGCCATGGCAGCGAACGCACCCACACCGACGAGCAGGAGATCGCACGCCTCGGCCGAGGTCTCGTGGAGCACGTCCACCACCCCCTCCTGACGGACTGCCGCCACTGCCGGACCCACGTCGCCCTTGGGGAAGCGGATGACCGTCGGCCCGTCGGTGACGTCGATCGCCTCGCGGAGTTGACGCTTGACCTGGTCGCCGTCGCGAGGAGCGGCCAGTCGCAGGCCGGGGACGACCGAGGCGATGGTCATGTCCCACATCCCGTTATGGGAGGCGCCGTCGCTGCCGGTGATCCCGGCGCGGTCGAGCACGAACGTGACGCCGGCTCGGTGCAGTGCGCAGTCCATGAGCAGCTGGTCGAAGGCGCGGTTGAGGAAGGTGGCGTAGACCGCCACGACCGGATGCAGGCCGGCATACGCGAGGCCGCTCGCCATGGTGACGGCGTGCTGCTCGGCGATGCCGACGTCGAAGACACGCTCCGGGTAGGCGGCGGCGAAGCCGTCGAGGCCGACGGGGATGAGCATCGCGGCGGTGAGCGCGACGACGTCCTTGCGCTCGCTCCCGATGGCCACCATCTCGTCGTTGAACTCGTCGGTCCAGATCCTCCCGCTGACCTCGAACGGCAGTCCGGTCTCGGGGTTGAACTTGCCGATGGCGTGCCACTGGTCGCCCTCGTGCCGGCGGGCCGGGTCGTAGCCGCGACCCTTCTCGGTGATGACGTGGACGAGCACCGGGCCACCGAAGGCCCGCGCCCTGCGCAGCGCGGACTCGACGGCCTGCTCGTCGTGGCCGTCGACGGGGCCGAGGTACTTGAGGCCGAGGTCCTCGAACATCCCCTGGGGGGCGACGATGTCCTTGATCCCCTTCTTCACGCCGTGGAGGGTCTCGTACATCGCTCCCCCGACGACCGGCGTGCGGCTGAGCGTGTTCTTGCCCCAGTCGAGGAAGCGCTCGTAGCCGCGGGTCGTCCGCAGTGTGGCCAAGTGGTCGGCCAGCCCGCCGATCGTCGGCGCATAGGACCGTTCGTTGTCGTTGACGACGATGGTCAGCGGCAGGTCCTTGTCGGCGGCGATGTTGTTGATGGCCTCCCAGGCCATCCCGCCGGTGAGGGCACCGTCACCGATCACCGCGACGGTATGCCGCCCGCGTTCGCCGCGCAGCCGCCTCCCCTTCGCGATGCCGTCGGCCCAGGACAGTGCGGTGGAGGCGTGCGAGTTCTCGACGACGTCGTGCTCGGACTCGGCCCGGCTGGGGTAGCCGGACAGGCCGCCCTGCTTCTTGAGCTTGCTGAAGTCGTGACGACCGGTGAGCAGCTTGTGGACGTAGGACTGGTGGCCCGTGTCGAAGACGATGGCGTCCCGGGGGCTGTCGAAGACCCGGTGCAGCGCGATCGTCAGCTCGACGACACCGAGGTTGGGACCGAGGTGCCCACCGGTCTTGGAGACGGACTCGACCAGGAAGTCCCGGATCTCCTGGGCGAGCCGCGTGAGCTGGGCAGGCGTCAACGCCTTGAGATCGGCCGGGCCGTTGATGGTCTCGAGCAGTCCCACGCACGCCGTCCTTTCCGGTGGTGATCAACACAGGGGCCCTGTCACTGCAGGGGAACCGCCCGAGTCTATGCGCCCCGCCTGATCTCGACCTCCTGCGGCACCCCAGTGACCTCGACCTCGCCGTCACGCGTCACCGTGACCGTGAACTCGGACGCGCCGAGCCGCAGGCCCTCCACGTGCAGTGCGCCGAACGGTGTGGGCCGGATCGGTGCGACGTGCAGGACACCGGCGGGCAGGTCTGCGCGAAGTCCCAGGGCCACGGTCAGGAGGGCGCCGGCCGAGGCCGCCGACCACGCCTGCGGACGGCAGGAGGCGGGGTAGGGCGACGGCCGGCCGAGCATCGGCAACCCGGAGTAGAGCTCGGGCCAGCGGTAGTCGAAGGCCTCGCCGGACGCCACGAGGGCCTTTACGACGCGGGCGGCCTGCGCAGTGAGGCCCTCCCTGGCCAGTCCGAGCGCAACGATCGCCGAGTCGTGGGTCCACACCGAGCCCGTGTGGTAGCCGATCGGGTTGAACCCGCCGTTTCCGGTGCCCAGGGTGCGCACCCCGAAGGTGTCGAGCAGCTCGGGACCGGTGACGGTCGCGCCCACGGCGGCGGCTTCGGCCCGGTCGAGGGCACCGGTGCCCAGCGCGTGACCCATGTTGGACCCGAGCCCGTCGACCGGCTTTCGTGAGCCGTCCAGGGCCATGGCGAGGTAGCGCCCCGCGTCGCCGTCCACCCAGAACGCAGCCCGGATCCGGTCGCGCAGTGCGTGCGCGTCAGCGCGGGCCTGGTCGGCACCTGCCTCACCCAGCGTGTCGAGGAGCTCGGCGGCCGCGAGGAGGGCCTCCACGGCATAGACCTGCGCCTCGACGAGCGCGATCGGCGCCTCGGCGACGCGGCCGTCCCGCATCCGCATCGAGTCGCCGGAGTCCTTCCAGCCCTGGTTGACCAGCCCGTGTCCGGTGGTGTCGAGGTACTTGAGGAAACCGTCGTCGTCGGGCTGCCCGTCGCCGGTCAGCCAGGTCAGCGCTGCCTGCAGGTGAGGCAGGAGCGCGCGCACCTCGACCTCTGGCAGTCCCCATCGCCAGGCCTCGACGAGGAGGGTCACCCAGAGGGCAGTGGCATCGACGGTGCCGTAGTACAGCGGCGGCAGGGACAGGTCGCCCTTGCGTGGCGACCCTGTGTAGGCCGTGCGGCGCACCTCGTGCGGGATCTTGCCTGGTTGCTCCGCCGAGTCGATGTCGTGCCGAGTCCCCTGGCGGCGGGCCAGGGCGCGCAGGGTGCCGGCGGCGAGCGCGGTGCCGAACGGCAGCATCATTCGCGCGGTCCAGATCGAGTCGCGTCCGAAAAGCGTGAGGTACCAAGGCGATCCAGCCGCAGCAAAGACATCCGCCCGGTCGAGCGGGTCACGCAGCAGGAGGTGCTGGAGGTCGTTGACGGACTGGGCCACGAGCGGGGCGAGGCGTGGTTCGTCGGCGACGACGCGGATGGCATCCCAGTGGACCCCGTCGCTGCCGGGGTCGGCGTCGAACTCCGAGGCCGCGGTCCGGGTGGGAGTGACCCTGATCCGGAACCGCTGGCTCTCGCCCGGCTCCACCACGACCTCGTGCGCGACGACGACCCTGTCGGGCGTGATCTCGAGTGAGGTGGGGGCTGGGTCGAAGTCGACCGTCGTGAGGTGGCGCGGGGTGCTGAAGGTGACGGCTCCGTTGCCCGCGCCCTCCACTGCGACGGGCTGCACGGCGGGAACGTCGACGAGTCCGTACTTCACCTGCGCGATGGGATTTCCGTCGGACGCCAGTTCGAGCCGGAGGTGGGCCCGGACGGTCTGGGCGGCCCGCGAGGTGACGGTGACGTCCTCGCGCATCACGCCGTCGACGAGAGTGCGTAGCCGGCGGATCTCGACGGTGGGATCGGCGCCCACGTCGCCCAGTCCCCTGGCGGCCCCGAAGAACTCAGCGACGGCTCCGCCTGCCTCGGACGCCACGGCGCTCGGGGCCTCACCGGACACGGTCAGCTCGAGGCGAGACAGCACTCGGACGTCGTCGACGAACAATCCGTGGCCGGCGTCGGGACGCAGGTCGCCGTCCGCGGCGGACAACGCCGTCGCGTTGCCGTGGACGATGATCGACAGGTCGTGCAGCCACGGTTGGCGTGGCGCCTGCTCGGTGCTCAAGGGTGCTCCCTCTCTGGACGAGCCTCGCGCGGTCGCCACGATCTCGACTCACCACTATTCCGGTAGCCCTCCTGTTCGTCACCTTCCAGCGCTACTTTTGTCCCAGACGCCACGGAGGCCGGCGTCAAGGGCTGAAGTCCACCTCCCAGTACCCCGGCTGGGCGTGCGTGCACCCCCGTCCCGCGCGCCCAGCCGGCCTGCACACCCCGACCGGTATGCCGCGGTGCCCGGCAGGACCTTCGGCTCACCTCAGAGCCGCGGCACGTAGCGCTTGCCCTGCAACGCGTCGTAGACCAGTCCCGCGCTGCGTCGGGCCGCCAGCAGGCGGACGCCCTCTGCCTCCAGGTCCGCCAGCACCTGCGCCAGCCCCTCGGCCGTCACGTGGTCGCCGAGCTCGACCCGCACCTCTCGATAGGCCTGACGCATCGCCACCAGCTGGGCGTCGATGTGCCGGGTCGTCACCCAGGCCAACGCGACGGGCTGACGACGCCACCCGGCATACAGGCGGTACTCGGACGGGCAGAAGTCCAGCAACCACGACACCGCTGGCACCTGCCAGCCGGTCGACTCCGGCGGCGGGACGAGTGGAGGCCAGCCCGGCGGCACCGCCGCACTGGGCACCCTCTGGACCTGTGGACCCGGGCTGAGGCGGCGGCCCGGGTCAGGAGCGCGGCGGGCTGACGTGGGCATCCACGACCGCGCAGGATTCGAACATGTGTTCGAGTATAGGTCACTGCGGAGGCGACGCACAGGCGTCCCACGGAACAGCGCCGGGCGGCGCTCGTGCTGCAGCGTTGGCCCGGCGCTTCGGTGGGTCAGCGGCGTTCGGCGCCAGGCGGGGCGCCGAACGCTCGGTCTGCCTGGGCGCTGACCTCACGTCGTCGCTCGAGCGGGACGTCACGCCAGTCGACGCCGAGCAGTGCGGCATCCAGGGACCACAGCAACATCGTGTGTCGCGGAGCGCCCGCGTGAACCGCCCTGAGGTAGGCCTCGACCGGACCCAGCCGGTCGAGCTCGTCGGGCGTCGCGATGCCTGCCGCGAGCAGCATCGCCTCACTCGCCGGCCCGAGGTTGGGCAGGTCGCGCAGGCGTTCAGGGCTCACCCCGCCAGTCTGGAGGGCGACGCCGGGCAGGGGGAAGGGACGGACCGCGACGAGCCCGCGGTCCGTCCGTTCCCGCCGACGCCAGGTCAGGGCAACGTCACGTCACGGCGACGAGACGCCGACTGGTGATCCTGGACGCAGCCCCGACCAGGAGCAGCAGCACGGCCAGCAACAACAACGGCCAGCTGTCACTGCCAGTCATGGCCAAGGCAGCCGCTGCCCGCGCCGCTGAGAACAGCGAGGGCACCGCGGAGGCGGCCGGAGCGTCGGCGGAGGCGGCGCCCCCGCTGTCGCCGCTGCCAGTGGCAGCACCGGGCGGCAGCTCACCACCGGTGGAGGTGCCAGGGTTGCCCGGCGCGCCGGGATCCGAGCCACTGGGCGTCACGGGGTCCGTGCTGGTGCTCCCCGTCGTGCTGGAGTCGCCCAGCACCGACACGGCGTTGCCACTGGCCGACACCGGAGCCGCCGCCGGAGCGGTGACCTGGTTGCCACCACCCGTCGCGTCCTGACCCGAGGTCGTGTCACCAGCAGTACCGGTCGACGAACCAGTCGACGAACCAGCCGGGGCCGACGCCGTCGAGCCCGAGGACGAGGAGTCCCCCAGCACCGACACGGCGTTGCCGCTGGCCGACACCGGAGCCGCCGCCGGAGCGGTGACCTGGTTGCCACCACCCGTCGCGTCCTGACCCGAGGTCGTGTCACCAGCAGTACCGGTCGACGAACCAGTCGACGAACCAGCCGGGGCCGACGTCGTCGAGC